>JASHOM010000019.1 GCA_030041115.1 Vulcanimicrobiota bacterium
ACGAGCGGCTTCATCAATCCGCTGACGCTCAACGTCGCGCTCGCCTCGGATCTGCTCTGGTTCGAGCGTCCGTTCGATCTCGCGCACGAGTGGAGTCATGACGCCGCCTACGCCCGCGAGGACGAAGCGAACTACTTGGCGATTCTCACCTGCTTGCGCTCGCCCGATCCGGCCGTTCGCTACTCGGGGTGGTTCGAGCTCTTCTTTTATCTGCCGCAGAAGCGGCGCTATGCGCGCCGGGAGTTCGTTCCGCTCGTTTGGGCAGACTTTGCCGCGATTCGTAAGCGCGACGCGCGCCACATCAACGTGATGCTGGCGCACTGGTCGTGGCGCACGTACAACGTCTATCTCAAGAGCAATCGAATCAGTTCCGGAATCGCCAACTACGACGAGGTGACGCGCTTGATGCTCGGCGTGCCGCTCGACGCGCGCTCGTTGCCGCTCGCGCGATAGCGAAAACGGGGACTCGTTTTTTGAGTCCCCGTTGCTCTTGCGATGACGCCTTATCGCCGCGGCGGCTTATTTTGTCCGCCGTTACCGTTTGCGGGCGGCCTGCTCTGTCCGCCGGCGCCGCTGGGCGGTCTACCCTGCATGCCTCCCTGCGGATGCGTCGGCGGATGAGCTCCCTGCGGGTGCCCTTGCGGATGTCCCTGCGGCTGCGCGTGGCCTCCCCAACTCCCCGCTTTCCCTTGCGGGTGAGCTTGGTTTCCGCCCGGCGGCTGCTTATGCTGCGGCTTGGGCGCCGGTTTACTCTGCGGTGCCGGTGCCTTGTTGCCGGCCGCCGGCGCTTTGTTCGCGGTCGACGGCGCTTTCGAGGACGGCTGATTGCCGCCGTTGGTCTTGGAGCTCTTCTGAGCGTTCTGCTTATCGGCCGCCGTGACGGGTGCCGAGTTCGGCGGCTTGTTGGTGTTGCTGAACGGCTTCTGCGAGCTCGTCAGAGACGGCTTGCCTTTGTTGACCGAGGCCAGCTGGTTGCGGTCTTGGCCGGCAAGGGTCGCCTGATTGCGCTGCGAGGTCGTCGGTGGGCGGCCGTTCTTGCGCGCTTGGACCTGCGCCTGCGTCGGCTTGGCGTTGACGCCGCCGTGGCCGCCGTTGTAACTGACGCTGCAATGATTGCCGCAGTTGACGTTCTTGTTGATCACCGTCTTGTTGACGTAGGTATTGTGAATGCTGTTGTTGTTGACGTTCGTGACGGCGGTGTTGTAGGCGAAGCCGCCCGGGCCCCACGTGCCTCCGTAGAAGCCGGTGCCGGGATAGCCGAAGCCGTAGTTGATGCCGCCGTAGAAGCCGACGCTGGCGCCCCAGTAGCCGGCGTTCCAGCCGTAACCGCCGCCGACGCCGGCGCCCCAGTAGCCGGGCGTCCAGTAGAGACCCACGGCGGGCGGAGCTACCCAGGTGCCGGGCACCCAGTAGTAGCCGGCCGGACCCCAGGCCCAGTAGCCCGGCGTCCATTGATAGTTCGGGTACGGCGCGGGCGGCTGCGCGTAGACGGGCAGCGGCGGCGGGGGCGACCCGATGGTAAAGCCGACGCCGACGCTGAACTGGGCCGGCGCCGCGAGCGGCACGGCCGCGATAGAAATTGCTGCGATGATTGCGATGAGCGAGCTTGTGATTCGCACGTTTCCTCCAATTTGGGGAGTATTCTGCCTCGGATTATATCCTAACCGGACGTTCGCTTTTCGGGATGTCCCGGCGGTTTCACGGGATTCTTACCCCGTAATCAGCGCTTGCTAACTCGTTCCTCATACTTCTCTCACGACATATCGCGTCCATTTGAGGTACGTCCCGCGGCTACCCCGCCCTGATAGCATCGCTTCATGTTCGACGTCGGTGAATCGCTTCGTGCGGCACTCTCGGAAGCGCGAACGCGCCTGCGCGAGGCGCAGGAGTCGGTCGCTCGCGCGAACGCCGGCGGGGCAACGGGACGTTCTGCCGACGCGGCAATGGCACAGACCGCCCAGGCCGCGATTTTTACCGAGGTGCTGCTCGCCGCCGAGCGAGCGCGCTTCGCCGAGATCAAGGCGGTGACCAAATGAATATCGACCTGCTCGATTCGGCCGCGAGCGGAATGGACGCGCAACGCGCCGCGCTCGACGTTGCGGCGCGCAACGTCGCCGCCGCCGAGGCCGCCGGCCCGAATGCCGATTACGCGCGAATGATCCCGGTCTTTCACGTTTTGGATTCGGAGGACGGCGAGCCTCGCGTGGAGTTCGCCGGCACCCAGACTCAACGCGGCACCAACATCGACATCCTCACGGAGATGATTGCCGTCATGAATGCTTCGCATGCCTACGAATCGGATGCTTCGATCTTCGACGTCGGCAAGAAACTGGCCGAACGAACGATCGACCTGGAGCGCCTATGAGGGTTGAAGCGTTGGTTCCGGACGCGCCCCCGATTGCGCGAGGTGACGGCGCCGACGCGGCCGGATTCGGCCGGGCGCTCGATGCCGTCGGCCGGACGCTCGTCGGTGCGACCCGCGCGGAGGACGAATTTGCCTACGGTCGCGGGACGCTGCAAGAGGCCGTGTACGAACGCGCGCGCGCCGACGTGGCGCTTTCCGTTGCAACGGCAACGGCGTCGCGAATCGCGCAAGCCGTTCAGTCCGTCTTGAACATGCAAGTTTAGGCGAGGAAGATGAACCGCATCGCGCAGTTGCTGACTCGTTGGAGCAACCTGCCGCGAGCAATCCGTTTCGCCGCCGGAGCCGCCGCGCTCGCGGCATTGGCGATCGCCGTCGCGGCCGGGTTCCTCGCTCATCCCAGTCGCATCGCGCTCTTCAGCGCACCGCTCCATCCGGAGCAGCTCGCCGAGGTCGAGGAACGTTTGGCGGCCTGGAGCGTTGCCTTCGCTCCGGCGGATGCGAACGTGCTCGTGGACCCCGGCCGTCGCAACGATCTCTTGCTGCGACTCTCCCTGGCCGGCGTACCGCATGCGCACCTTGCCGGCACCGGCGAGACGCTGGCCAACGTCGGCGTCCTCACGCCGCAGGCGGTGATCGACGCGCAAACGCGCGCCGGACTCGACGGCGACATCGAAGCGGGTTTGCGCGGCATCGACGGTATCGACGACGCGCGCGTCATCGTCGCGCCGGCCAAGACATCCGAATTTGCCGACGAGCCGGCGCACGAGGCGAGTGCATCGGTGCGGCTGCGTCTTCGGCCCGGCGCGCAGCTCTCGCGCGAGGCGGTTGCAGGCGTTCGCGCCTTCGTCGCGGCGAGCGTGCCCGAGCTGCAGGCGGGGCACGTCACCATCCTCGACGACCGCGGCATCGCGCTCGACGACGCGGCGACCGGCGACGACGCGACCGATCTTGCGCGTTCGCTGCAGTCGGCGCTCGATTCCGCGTTCGGTGACGGCGCAACGATCGTGCGCGTACGCGCGGAATACGACGCCGCGCACACCTCCGAGCGCGAGGTTCGCCGCCTGCCGGCCGGCGGTACGGCGATCGAACGGACGAGCCGCAGCGAGAGCTTCGACGGATCCGGCAAACGTTATCGCAGCTCGGACGAGGGAGAGGATCGCGGAAGCGACACGCACGAATCGCTCGCTCAAGTTCCGGCCGGCCGGTTGAAGCGTCTCTCGGCCGCAATCTTCGTCGATCGGGGCCGAGCGCTCGATCTCGTCAAAGTGCG
>JASHOM010000020.1 GCA_030041115.1 Vulcanimicrobiota bacterium
CCGGCCACGTCGATCACGGAAAATCCGCGCTGATCGCCGCGCTCACGGGAACGAATCCGGATCGCTTGATCGAGGAACGGCTTCGCGGCATGACGCTCGATCTCGGATTCGCCCACCTGCGCTTCGACGACGGCGTCGAGGGCGGCGTCGTGGACGTTCCGGGACACGAGCGCTTCCTCCGCAACATGCTGGCCGGCGCGGCCGGGATGGAACTGCTGCTGCTCGTCGTCGATGCCAACGAAGGCGTTCGGGCGCAGACGATCGAGCATCTTCAGATCTTGCAATTTCTCAACGTGCGCCGCGCGATCGTAGCGGTCACGAAGATCGATCTCATCGAACCGGAGAGCAGGGACGACGTGTGCCGGCGAATCGGCGAGCGCCTGCAGGGGACGATCGCCGCGGGAGCGCCGATGTACGCGGTCTCGTCGGTGACTCGCGAAAATCTCGACGCGCTCAAGGGCGCGCTCCATGACGAGCTCGCGACGATGCCGCCGCGCAACTCGGCCGCGCCGGTATATCTGCCGATCGATCGTGCCTTCGCGTTGCCGGGGCTGGGGACGGTGGTAACCGGAACGCTCATGCAAGGAAGCATCGCAGTGGGCGAAACGCTCACCCTCGAGCCGAGCGGAGCGCCGGCGCACGTTCGCAGCATCGGCGTTTTCGAGTCCACGCGCGAGCGCGTCGATGCCGGAGCGCGCGTTGCGCTCAACGTGCCGGGACTCGACCGCCGCGCGATCGGCCGCGGTCAGGCGATCGTCGGGCCCGAGTTCTCCGCTGCACGCACGCTTAGCGTGCGTTTCGTTCCGCTGAGTAGCGCGCGAGCGCTCTTGCGCCGCCGGATGACGGTCCGCGCGTACGTCGGTTCGGCGGAGATTCTCGGAACGCTCATCGGTGACGACGAGATGCTCAAAGGACACGAAGCCAAGGCGCAGCTCCGTCTGCGCGAGCCCGTCGTGGCGTTTCCGGGCCTGCGTTTCGTCGTGCGGCGCCCGTCGCCGATGACCCTACTGGGCGGCGGATACGTCGATGGGATCGATCTCCCGTCCCCCGCGCTGGGACGCCCGGTCGCCGAGGAAGCGGTCTGGGCCGTTTTGCGAAAGGGGGGGCTCGACGCGATCGAGCTCAACGCGATCGCGGTTGCGGCAAATCTGCGAGAGAGCGCAGCCCAGGACGCACTCGATCGGCTCGTCGAGCGCGGCGAAGCGATTTTGCTCGCGAAGCCGCCGGCGTACGTGGAGGGCGACGCGGCGCGCGCGCTGCTCGCGCGGATCCTCGAGCGCCTCGAGCAGACACAGCGCAACGAGCCATGGGCGATGGGAATGACGTCGATCGGACTCGCGCGCGCGCTCGATTGCCCAGAACCGCTCGTCGTGCGCGTCGCGGAACGCTTCGTCGCTGACGGCCGGCTGATGAATCGCGCCGGGTACTACGCGACGCTCGATCATCGCCCGTCGCCGGCGCCCGAGCAGCTGGCGTTCTTCGATCGCCTCGTTGCAATCGACGAAGCTCGGCCCTTTCTTGCGCGCTCCTACGCGGACGTGGCGACCGCCGTCAAGCGCTCGCCGATCACCGGGCTCGCGAAAGCC
Organism: Vulcanimicrobiota bacterium; assembly: GCA_030041115.1. Lineage (GTDB taxonomy): Bacteria > Vulcanimicrobiota > Vulcanimicrobiia > Vulcanimicrobiales > Vulcanimicrobiaceae > Cybelea. The sequence goes on from JASHOM010000020.1 coordinate 1,587, forward strand.
TTCGAGACGATGATTTCGTTGGGGCTGCTCGTAAAGGTCGCCGACGATCTCTACCGCGGCTCGCAGATCGCCCGGATCCGCGCGCGCGTCGAAACGCATTTCCGCGAGCACGAACGCATGACCGCCGCCGAGTTCCGCGATTTGCTGGGGACCTCGCGCAAGCACGCCGTTCCGTTGCTCGAATGGCTCGACGCGCACGGAGTCACGATCCGCAGCGGCGACCATCGCACGCTGCGAAAGCACCCGCCCACCATGTCATCTGAGCCTGTCGAAGGGCTGTCGAAGGACGAAGGACGCGTTACAGGTGGAGCAGCGTGAGAATTCCGATGACGACCTCGACGGCGACGAGGACGACGATGATGACTTCGAGGAATTCGTCGCGGCGGCTGCGGGCCTCGTCGTTGAAGAAGCGATACATCTCGCCGACGCTGGCGAGCTTGGTGTCGATCTGGCGCTGCCAGTCGGCTAAGCCGAGCCGGGCCGAGGCGGCGCGGTAAATGCGCGCGTAGTACGCGTCGCCGACCACTTTGAGAGCGTTCGTCGAGCGATCGATCAACTCGCGCACGTCCACGATCAGGTAGCGTAGCGTCGCCGCCTGCTCGGCTTCACGGCGGCCGCGCAGCGAACGAGCCGTTTCGGCCGGCTGCAGCTTGTAAATGCTGTCGAGCTCGCGGTCGAGCAGTGCGTCGTAGGTGCGAAGCTCGAGCAGTTGGGAGTTCGCGAACTCCAAAATTTCCTCGATCGCGCGCGCGCTTTCGCCCCGATCGTAGAGCAGAGCCGTATCCCATTGCACGACAGTCAGGTCGTCCGCGTGATAGGAAAAGCGCGTGCGCAGCGCCTCTTCCGACTCGGTGGCCGAAAGCTCTTGCCGCTCCCCCAGCAGCAAGCCGGCCAGTTCGCCCGCGTGCCGCTCCAGCAGCGTGCCGGCGTCGACGGGCTCGGTGAAGCGCTCGATTTCGACGATGAGATAGTCTTCGATGAGCGGGCAATGGCGTTCGTCGAGCGCGGCCGCGTACTGGTCGCAGATGCGCAGCACGTTCGTTTCGGCAAAGCGCGCGATCCGTCCGTCGCTGCGCGCGCGCTCGGTCGCGGAAATCAGCTCGTCCCACGAGCCCGCCGCCGCAACCGTGAGACGCAGCGAGATGACCCCGTAGTCGTAGAATTTCGCCCGGACCGCTACGCCGGTGCCGTCGAACTCCGCTTCGGGCAAGTTGGCGACGAGCGGTGGAACCGGAAACTGCAGGTACGGAGGCGTCGGGCGCCAGAGCGGCAGCGCCGCCGCGGCGTGCATGTCGCCGCCCAGCGCGCCGATCTTCGCCAAATCGATCGTATCGGCGACGTCGAAGAGGTAGTACGCTCGCACGCAGCCGCTCTCGATCTGCAGCATCGCTTGCGCCTTACGAGCGCATGCGGCGCCCTCCTGTACGGAGGCGGCCTCGCGTAGGGGTGGTAAGATATCGGGCCGAGTTCGAGCAGCCCCAAAGCAGCCTATCGGCACCTCTCATCGAAGATTCCGCAACCGCGGACGGCCGCGGCATTGTATGATGGGTGAACGATGAACGTCGAAAAGATGACCGAGCGCGTCGGCGACGCGCTCAACGCAGCCTACGCGCGCGCCCTGCAGGAGCACAACACGCAAACCACGCCCGAGCACATGCTCGCGGCGCTGCTCGAGCAGGAGCGAGGAATCGCGCCGGACATTCTGGCCAAGGCCGGCGCCGATCCGAAACAGATCGAGCGAACGGCCGATGAGGCGATCGGCAAGCTCGCGCGCTTGACCGGCAGCGGTGCGGAGAGCGCGCAGGTGACGCTCGCGCCGGAACTCGCGCGGATCATGAGCGTCGCCGAGAACGAAGCCAACGGGCTGCAAGACGACTATACTTCGGTCGAGCACGTGCTGCTCGCGATGGCGCAGTCGTCCGGCGCGGTGGGGCGGATCTTTCGCGAAGCGGGTCTCACGAAGGACAAGCTGCTCCGGGCGTTGCGCGACGTGCGCGGCAACCAGCGCGTCACCACCAAGGATCCCGAGGGGACGTACAAGTCCCTGGAGCGCTACGGCCGCGATCTCACGCTCGAAGCCGAACGCGGCAAGCTCGACCCGGTCATCGGCCGCGACGAGGAGATCCGCCGCATCGTCCAAGTGCTCTCGCGCCGGACCAAGAACAATCCGGTGCTCATCGGCGATCCCGGCGTCGGCAAGACGGCCATCGTCGAAGGATTGGCCCAGCGCATCGTGCGCGGCGACGTTCCCGAAGGTCTGAAGAACAAGCGCATCGTCTCGCTCGACATGGGCGCGCTCGTTGCGGGCGCGAAATATCGCGGCGAGTTCGAAGAGCGCCTCAAAGCGGTGTTGAAAGACGTGGCCGCATCCGAGGGGCAGATCGTCCTATTCGTCGACGAGCTGCATACCGTCGTCGGTGCCGGCAAAGGTGAAGGCTCGATGGATGCCGGCAATCTGCTCAAACCCATGCTTGCGCGCGGCGAGCTGCACATGATCGGCGCGACCACGCTCGAGGAGTATCGCAAATACATCGAAAAAGATGCGGCGCTCGAGCGTCGGTTCGCGCCCGTGATTATCGATCAGCCTAGCGTGGAGGACACGATCTCGATTCTGCGCGGGCTCAGAGAAAAATACGAGGCGCACCACGGCGTGCGCATCAAGGACGGTTCGCTCGTCGCGGCCGCAACGATGAGCAATCGGTACATCACCGACCGTTTTTTACCGGACAAGGCGATCGACTTGGTCGACGAAGCCGCCGCGAAGTTGCGCACCGAGATCGATTCGATGCCGCAAGAGCTCGACGAGGTCTCGCGGCGCGTCCTGCAGCTCGAGATCGAGCGCGAGGCGCTGCGCAAAGAGAACGATAGCGCGAGCCGCCGCCGGCTCGAGGAGCTCGAAAAAGAGCTCGCGCAGCTACGCGAAGAGCAGGTAAAGCTGCGATCGCGCTGGGACTCCGAGAAGAACGCTGCGCTGAAGCTGCGCACGTTTCGCGACCAAATCGAGCAAACGAAAGTGGCGATCGAGCAAGCCGAGCGTCAATACGATTTGAATCGCGTGGCCGAGCTGCGCTATGGGACGCTGCCGAAACTTCAGAAGGAACTCGAAGCGCAAGAGCAGCAGCTCGCGCCCAGGGACGGCGCGCGCCTTTCCAAAGAGGAAGTCGACGAAGACGACATCGCCGGCGTCATTTCGCGCTGGACCGGCATTCCGGTCACCAAGCTCATGGAGGGAGAGAAGCAGAAGCTGCTCCATCTCGAGGGGGAGCTTCACCAGCGCGTCATCGGACAAAGCGAAGCGGTCGATGCGGTGGCGCAAGCGGTTCTGCGCTCGCGTTCGGGGCTCGCCGACCCCAATCGCCCGATCGGATCCTTCATCTTTCTCGGACCGACCGGCGTCGGCAAGACCGAGCTTGCGCGCGCGCTGGCCGAGTATCTCTTCGACGACGAGCGCGCGCTGATTCGCATCGACATGTCGGAGTATCAAGAGCGCCATACGGTCGCGCGGCTGATCGGGGCTCCGCCGGGATACGTCGGCTTCGAAGAAGGCGGCCAACTGACCGAGGCCGTGCGCCGCCGGCCGTACTCCGTCGTCCTTTTCGACGAGGTCGAGAAGGCGCACCCCGACGTCTTCAACGTGTTCTTGCAGATTCTCGACGATGGCCGCCTGACCGACGGTCAGGGCCACACCGTCGACTTCAAGAACACGATCGTGATCATGACGTCGAACATCGGCAGTCACCGGATCCTGGATTACAAAGGCTCGTTCGACGGCGCCGACTATGCGGTGATGCGCGCGACGGTGCTCGACGAGCTGCGCCAGCACTTCCGGCCGGAGTTCCTCAATCGCGTTGACGAGATCATCGTTTTCCACGCGCTCGACGAGGAAGAACTGCTGAAGATCGTGGATCTTCAAATGCAACGCTTGGTCCGGCGCCTCGCGGAACGTCGCATTACCTTGGCGCTCTCCGATTCGGCAAAACGCCACATCGTCAAGGTGGGCTACGACCCGCACTACGGCGCGCGTCCGCTCAAACGAACGATTCAAAAAGAGCTGGAAACGCCGATCGGCCGCAAAATTCTCGCGGGCGACATCAACGACGGCGACAGGGTGAACGTGGACTTCGACGACGCCCGCGGCGAATTGACCTTCGGCGTCGCCGAGCCGGCCACTGCCGCTGCCCCGTCGTCCTGAGCGAAGGCGCACAGCGCACAGCCGAAGGACGAAAGCACGACGCGGCGTAGCGGATAAGGCATGTTGCTCGCCGCCTTTACCCTCGCTCAAATCCTAAGCTATCCGTTTCCCGACGCGCTCGTACGCGATAAGGCCGGGACGGCGATTGCCTATGCGCTCGACACGCAAGGCATTCGCACCATCTGGTTTGCGCGCGCCCCGGCGTGGACGCCGGCACGGCTCCTTTCGTCCAATGGTGACGACGGCCAAGAGCTCAGCAATCTCGTCATCTCGAATGACGATGCGCATGTGGTTTACGTGCGCGGAGGCGATCACGACGCAAACTGGCAGTTGCCCCTGCAGCCGAATCCCGCGTCCAGCTCGCAGCAGCCGGAGATGCAAGTCTGGTCGGTCGCCACGAACGGCGGCACGCCGAAGCCGCTCGGCACCGGAGACACGCCGGCGATATCGCCCGACGGAACGCGCGTCGTCTTTACCGACGACGGCGCAGTGATGGTTGCGCCGATCGACGGCGGCGCCGCCTCAAAACGGTTGTTCTTCGATCGCGGCAAGGATTCCGATCTGCGCTGGTCGCCCGACGGCTCCGCGCTAGCCTTTGTTTCAACGCGAACCGATCACAGCTTCATTGGGATCTATCGCAATGACGCCGCGCCGATCCAATATCTCGCGCCGTCGACTTCGCAAGACGTCATGCCGCGCTGGTCGCCTGACGGACAAGCCGTCGCGTTCATTCGAACGCCCGGGGACGGCGGACCGCCGCAGAACCCTTTCGACTGGAACCCGGTTCCCTGGGAAATCTGGGTTGGCGATCCGAGCGGAGGCTCGGCTCGGCGCATTTGGTCGAGCCCGGACACCGCGCGTGGATCGCTGCCGCAAAGCGGGCTGGGTCCATTTCTCGAGTGGGTTGCCGGCGATCGCCTCGCATTCAACGGCGAGCAGGACAACTGGCCGCATCTCTACGTCGTAAGCGTTCGTAACGCCGGCCCACCACGGTTGCTCACTCCCGGCGCCTTCATGGTCGAGGGTGCGGACGTTTCACCCGATTTGCAATCGGTCGTGTACTCGGCCAACACCGGATCGACCCCCGGCGACGACGATCGCCGTCACGTTTTCGTCGTCCGCGTCGCCGCCGGTGCGCCCGCCGCATTGACGAGAGGGACGAGCAGCGAAACGAATCCTCTTGCTCTCGAGGACGAACAGTTGGCGTTCAACCGTGCCACCGCGCAACAGCCGTTGTTGGTGATGCTGCAGCGTCCGTACAAGACGATCTCGCATCCCAACTCCGAGTCCGGAATGCAGACGGCGCTGGATGCGGACTTGCTTCCAAGCGACTTCCCCTCGTTGCAGCTCGCGACCCCGCGCGAGGTTTCGTTTCTCGCGGCCGACGGCCAACGGGTTTACGGCCAGCTCTTCTTGCCGCCCGGCGGCGGAAAACATCCGGGCGTGATTTTCGTCCACGGCGGACCGTTCCGGCAGATGCTGCTGACCTGGCATTACATGGATTACTACTCGAACGCGTACGCGGTGAATCAAACGTTGGCCGCTCGCGGTTTTGCCGTGCTTTCGGTAAACTATCGTTGCGGAATCGGCTACGGTCATGACTTCAACTTCCCGGCTCGCTGGGGACCGACCGGAGCCTCCGAGTATCAGGACGTCGTTGCCGGAGCCCGCTTTTTGCGCCACCAGCCGCACGTCGATCCCAACCGGATCGGAATCTGGGGCGGCTCCTACGGCGGTTATCTCACCGCGCTCGCGCTCGCGCGGGATTCGAACCTCTTCAAGGCCGGAGTGGACTTCCATGGCGTGCACGACTGGTCGCTCGACGTCGACGATCGGCTCTGGGGATTCACGCAGCTCAAGCGCTATCAGCAGTACGACACGCGCGCGATCATGAAGCTCGCCTGGGAATCTTCGCCCGATTCGGCGATTGCGACCTGGAAGTCGCCGGTGCTCTTGATCCAAGGCGACGACGATCGCAACGTCGAGTTTCACCAGATGGTCGACCTCGTGGAACGCTTACGGATTGCCCGCGTGCCCTACGAGCAGATCGTCATTCCCGACGAGATCCACGGCTTTTTGCGTTATGCGTCGTGGCTGTATGCCGACGCCGCGACGGTCGAATACCTCAGCCGAGAGTTAGGACCGTCACGTTGAGCCCCCGCTCACGCCTTAGCGGCTTCGCGCTTTCGTAACTTCAGGCGGTCGCCCTCGCTCAGGACGCGCTTGCGCAGCCGGATCGACTCCGGCGTTACTTCGACCAGCTCGTCGTCCTCGATGAACTCGACGGCTTGCTCCAGCGAAAGCTCCTCGGGCGGCGCGAGCTTGATGTTCTCGTCGGAGCCGGCGGCGCGCATGTTCGTGAGCTTTTTTTCGCGCACGACGTTGATCGCGACGTCGTAATTGTCGTTGGCGCGTCCGACGATCATGCCTTCGTACACGTCGACGCCGGGACCGACGAAGAAACGGCCGCGCTGCTCGAGCCCCATCAAGGCGTAGCCCGTCGTACGTCCCGTGTCGCTGGCGACCAGCGCGCCGACGTTGCGTCCGGGCAGTTCTCCCTGCCAGGGCTGGTGGTCGTAATACGTATGCGAAAGCACCGCGGTCCCGCGCGTCAGCGACAAAAGCTCCCCGCGCAGGCCGAAGATGGCGCGCGTCGGCATCGTATATTCCAAGCGCTGTCCATCGCCGACGAAGAACATGTTCGACATCGTCGCTTTGCGCCGGCCGAGCGCTTCGATCACCGCGCCGGCGTAGGGTTCGGAAACGTCGACGACGACGTACTCGACGGGTTCCCACCGGTGACCGTCGCGTTCGGTGAGGATGACCTGCGGCTTGGAAACCGCGAGCTCGTATCCTTCCCGGCGCATCGTTTCGATCAAGATCGCGAGGTGGAGTTCGCCGCGCCCGCGCACGTCGAACGTATCCGGCGAGCCGGTCTCCTCGACGCGCAGCGCGACGTTGGACTCCAGCTCGCGCATAAGCCGCTCGCGAATCTGTCGCGAGGTGAGGAACTTTCCTTCCCTGCCCGCAAACGGCGAGTTGTTCACGCTGAAGAACATCGAAACGGTGGGCTCGTCGACCGAAACCGCGTGAATCGCTTCCGGTTCGGCGGCGTCGGCGATCGTATCGCCGATGTTGAGGTCGTCGATGCCGGAGACGCAGACGATGTCGCCCGCCGATGCTTCCTCGACATCGATTCGCTCCAGCCCGGCGAACGTCAACAGGCTCGCGAGCCGCAATCCGGCGGCGACCGAACCGTCGCGCGCGATCTTCACGATCGGCTCGTTGCGCCGCGAACTGCCGCGAAAGATTCTTCCGATGCCGACGCGCCCGACGTAGCGATTGTGGTCGATCGCCGAAATCAGCAGCTGAAACGGCCCCTCTTCGGCCGGCGCCTCCGGGACCCGCGCGACCATCGTTTCGAAAAGCGGCTCGAGCGAGTCGCTGCGATCGTCGAGCGTTCGCTTTGCAATGCCGGCTTTCGCGTTGGTGAACAGCACGGGAAAGTCGGCTTGCTCGTCGTTCGCGCCCAGCTCGACGAACAGATCGAACGTCTGATTGACGACTTCGCGCGCGCGCGCGTCCTTGCGGTCGATCTTGTTGACGACGACGATCGCGCGCAGATCCAACTCGAGTGCCTTACGCAGCACGAAACGCGTCTGAGGCATCACGCCCTCGGCCGCGTCAACGAGCAGCAGCACGCCTTGCACCATCTGCAGCACCCGCTCCACCTCGCCGCCGAAGTCGGAGTGCCCCGGGGTGTCGACGATGTTGAATTTGACCCCGCCGTGATGGATGGCGGTGTTCTTCGAGAGGATCGTGATGCCGCGCTCGCGTTCGAGCGGATTGGAGTCCAGCACGCGCGCGGCGATCTGCTGGCCTTCCCGGAAGACGCCGCTTTGTTTGAGCATTGCATCGACGAGCGTCGTCTTGCCGTGGTCGACGTGGGCGATGATGGCGACGTTACGAATGTCGGAGCGAGTCTGCACGCTCGGTGAGGCTTAGCGGCGGCCCTCCTCCGCGTCCTGCTCGTCGAGGTGGCCGGCGCTGCAGTTCGAGCGGGCGGCGATTCGCCGAATCGTGCCGCCGCCGGAAACGCGGCTGTTGAAATGCCTCATCGCGTTGCGCGCCCGACGAGTTTTATTGATGGAAGCGGGGCCGAAACGCGCATCGCGAAGCTGAGATCGTGCGCGCGCTCTCGTTCGCCGTCGCTTGTCTGCTGCCGGCACTGACGCCGACGCCGCCGCCGAGCCCCACGCCGAGCGGCCTGCCCGTCGCGTCGCCCACGCCGCAACCGAGCTCCGCTCCCTCGCCGACGCCGGTACCGACCCCGACCATCCTCATGCTCCCGCCCGACGCGCCGCCCCAGATTCTGTGGGTCTCTCTCAGCTCCACGAATCCCAAGCCCGGCGACACGCTTACGGTGATCGTGTTGGCCTCATCGAACGTTGCCAGCGTCGAGCTGCGGGTCGGCGGGTACGGCACGAGCATGGCCAAGACCGACGTCGGACGATTCGAGTCGAACTCGACGGTCCCGCGCCTGCCGTTCTTCGTGAGTCATAATCTCACGCTGCAGGTCATCGCCCGAAATACGGCCGGCGTCGCGGCCGAGAAAGATGTCCCGCTGACCGTCCAG
>JASHOM010000182.1 GCA_030041115.1 Vulcanimicrobiota bacterium
CGGTATCTTCATCGAAGTCGGCGGAACGAGCTCGGATTGCTCGGCGATCCGCGCCGGCCGGCCGCAGATGCATGCAGCGCGCCTCGGCGGACACCGGACGATGCTGCGTACGCTCGACGTTCGGACGCTGGGCATCGGCGGCGGAAGCATGGCGCGCGTCGATGCGGGCGCGGTCGTGGATGCGGGACCGCGCAGCGCACACATCGCGAGCTGTGCCTACGCCTGTTTCGTTCCGCCTCAAACGCTCGAGGGGGCGAGGTTCGAACGCATCGCGCCGACGGCGCGCGATCGGCCTGAATACGCCGTGCTCGTCGCGCGTGACGGCAGCCGCATTGCGTTGACGACGACCTGCGCGGCAAATCTGCTCGGCCTCGTCCCGTCGGGCGCTTTTGCGCGCGGCAACGCCGAGAGCGCGCGGCGCGCCTTCGGCATTTTAGCGGAGGATTTGGGCGGCGATCCGGCCGGGCACGCCCGCCGGATGCTCGCGCTCGCCGCCGCCAAGCTGCGTACCGCGATCGAGCGGTTGATCGAGGATTATTCGCTAGACCGTGCGAGCATCGCGATCGTCGGCGGTGGCGGCGGCGCCGGCGCGCTCGTTCCGGTGCTCGCCGAGGCGATGGGATTGCCGTACCGGACCGCGCGCGACGCACAGGTGATCGCGCCGATCGGCGTCGCGCTCGCGCTCGTTCGCGATTCGGTCGAGCGAACCATCGCCGCGCCCTCGCCGCAAGAGATTGCGAGCATTCGTCGCGAAGCGACGGATCGCGTCGTGGCGGCCGGGGCCGCTCCCGGCCGCGTCGAGGTCGAGGTCGAGATCGACACTCAGAGCAACCGCGTGCGCGCTACGGCCTCGGGTGCGACCGCACTCGTCGAGTCGGCCATGCTCCAAGCTTGCAGCGAAGACGAGCGGCGGGCGATGGCGGCAGACTCGATGCGCTGCGACCCAAGCGAACTCGAAGCGCGCGAGCTGACGCCATCGCTCAGCGGTTACCGCCGCGGTCGCGACCTGCGTGTCGTCGACGAGCGCGGCATCGTGCGGCTCGCTCTTCGCGATCCCGTGCTGACGTTAACGGCGGTCGGCGATCTCACGACCAAAGTACGCGATGCAGTCGAGCGGGCAACGCGCTACGGCGACGTCGGGCGCGCGCTCCCGGCGCTTTACTTGCTGCGAGCCGGCCGAATCGCGGCGTTCGAGGGCTTGACGAGCGCGCAGCAAGCCGCCGATCTCGCAAGCGAGGAAACCGAGGGCTGCGCGCCCGACGAACCGGTTGCGCTGTTTACGGTGGCGCGTCAGGCATAACGCGCCTTGAAGCACCACGTCGCCGCGACGAGAGCGCGTCCGCGCTTCGATCGTTAGTTCACGCGCGGTTGAACGACGGCGAGGCCTTCGGTTTGCTCGAGCGCGATCGTGCTCCTGTTGCGTCCGTACGAGAAATAGAACACGAGTCCCGCGCAAAACCATATGATGAACCCGAGCCATGCTATGGGGAAGAATCCCCATACCAGCGGGTTGCCGTTCTTGAGAAAGTACATCATGCAGATCGCGCTCACGGCAGCCGCGATAGGGATGATGTATGGCCCAAACGGCAACATGAACGATCCCTTCAGCTCAGGATGCCGGCGCCGCAGTAACGGCACCGCGGCGGCCACCAAGATGAACGCCACGAACGTCCCCATGTTCGTGAGCGAGCCGAGAACGCCGATCGGAAAGAAAGCTCCGGCGGCGGCAATGAGCAGGCCGAACACGATCTGCGACAGCCACGGCGTACGCCATGTCGGGTGAAGCTTGACAAAGAGCGGAGGAATGAGTCCGTCGCGAGACATCGCGTAGAATATCCGGGTTTGTCCGTACATCATTACGAGCAGCACCGTCGTGAGGCCGGCGATCGCTCCAAAGGCGATGATCACTCCGGCCCAGGCCAAACCGACGTAGTTCATCGCAAACGTAACCGGGAAGGTCACGTTGAGCTTATAGAACGGAACCATGCCGTCGAGAATCGCCACCACGACGATGTAGAGAACGGTGCAGATCACCAAGCTCATGAGAATGCCGAACGGCAAGTCCCTGGCCGGGTTACGCGCCTCCTCGGCGGTCGTCGAGACCGCATCGAATCCGATGTAGGCGAAAAACATGAACGCGGCGCCGCCGAGAACTCCGCTCCAACCGAAGGGTAAATAGCCGCCCGCGAAAGTGAAGGGGCCGGCGGGCAAATGATAATTCGCGGCGTCGATGTGGCCGACCCCGACGGCGATGAAAAAGAGGACGATGGCCACTTTGATTGCGACGATGATCGCGTTGATCGTTCCCGATTCCCGAGTGCCTTTTACGAGCAGCGCGGTCACCAGCAAGATGATTCCCGCCGCCGGGAGATTGGCAATGCCCGGCATCGGATCCCAGTGGCTATGTTGCCACGCCTGCGGAACGTCCCAGATGTGAAGAGTGTGCAGGATGAAGGTGAAGTAGCCCGACCAACCCACGCTGACGGTCGATGCGCCGAGAGCGTACTCGAGCACGAGCGCCCAGCCCACGATCCAAGCAAAAAACTCGCCCAACGTGGCGTACGTGTACGTATACGCGCTGCCGGAGATCGGAACTTTGCTGGATACCTCGGCGTAACAGAGGGCGGCCAATGCGCTGACAATGCCGGCGATGACGAAGGAAATCGTGAGCGCCGGACCCGCGCGGGTTGCCGAGCCAACGCCGGTCAGTACGAAAATGCCGGTGCCGATGATCGCGCCGATGCCCATTGCCGTGAGCGCCCATGGGCCCAGCGACCGTTTCAGGCCGCGCTCTTCGTCGGATCCCTGCGCGAGAATGCGCGCCAGCGGTTTGACTCGTTGGATTAGCATCGTTGAAACTCCTCAGCGCAAAAAGCGGATCGCGACGGGATACTCGTGCGGATGGCCTTGGCTTGCCGCAACCGTTGCCTGAATGATGAAGATGATCGAAAGGAAGACGACGAGCAAGACGGCGACGGCGACGGATACCGTGATCTGATAATTGAGCGACGCGCGCGCGTGTTCGCCGACGAATTCCGACTCGTTGCCTTTGATCAGATAGACGACGAGCGGCCCCAAAACGTGGCCGAAAGGCAGTCCGGCGATGGCGACCAGCGCGCTCAGATGCGCGGCCATCGCCCAATTCCGCTCCTGAGCGGCGACTTGGACTTGCATGGCGGTTTATTTTGTAAGACGCGGAAATGGCCTGCATGATGGACGTGCTGGTCGTCGGCGGAGGCAACGCAGGCTGCTCCGCAGCCATCGCCGCCGCTCGGCACGGCGCGCGCACGATGCTCGTCGAGCGCTACGGTTTCCTCGGCGGCACGGCGACCGCCGCCATGGTCGGGCCGTGGATGACCTTCCATTCCGGCAAGGAGCGCATCGTCGGCGGCATCGCGCAAGAGATGGTCGAGCGTTTGCAGCGCAAAGGCGCGTCGCCCGGGCACCTTCCGGATTCGTCCGATTACGTCACGACGATTACGCCGTTCGATCCCGAGATCCACAAGGCGTTGCTGCTGGAAATGATGCGCGAAGCGGGCGTCACGCTGTTGCTGCACGCATACTTTCTCGAAGCGGAGCTCGACGGCGATGCCGTGACGGGCGCCACCTTCGCGACCGTCGGCGGTGCGCGCACGTATCGCGGTGGGGTCGTGATCGACGCGACCGCCGACGCGCTGGTTGCCGCTTCGGCCGGCGTGCCGACGCAACAGGGCGACGAACGCGGACGCGTGCAGCCCGCGACCTTGATCTTCCGCCTAAGCCACGTCGATCTGGCGAAGCTCGCGGCGTACGTGCGCGAAAATCCCGGCGAGATGCGCAGCTCCCTGCCCGCCGGCGAACGTTCGCCCGAAGCGCTGACCGCGGTCGCCGGTCTGTACTCCCTCTGGCAACGCGCACGCGAGGACGGTCTCGTCGACGTGCCCCGCGAGCTCGTCTCGTTTTTCATTTCCCCCTATCCCGACGAGGTGACGGTCAACATGACGCGCGTCGTGGACGTCGATCCGCTCGATCCCGACGATTTGACGCGCGCCGAGATCGAATCGCGCCTGCAGGCAATGCAGCTTTTCGAATTCTTCCGCCGCTGCGTGCCGGGTTTCGAAAACGCGCGTCTTGCCGGAAGCGGCGCGCAGGTCGGCATTCGCGAATCGCGCCGCATCGTGGGGCGTTACACCTTGACGCGCGACGACGTGCTCGCGGCGCGTAAGTTCGACGATGCGGTCGCGCGCAGCGCCTACCCGATCGATCTGCACAATCCAAGCGGCAGCGGTACGACGACGCTCCGCCTTGCTCCGGGTGAGAGCTACGAAATTCCCTATCGAGCGCTCGTGCCGATCAATCGCGAACAACTGCTCGTCGCGGGGCGATGCATCTCGACGACGCACGAGGCCCTCGCTTCGACGCGGCTGACGCCGACGGTGATGACGCTCGGACAGGCTG
>JASHOM010000183.1 GCA_030041115.1 Vulcanimicrobiota bacterium
CAGCGTTTCAAGAAAAAGTACTCGATTCCGTTTACCCTGCTGGCCGACACCGGGTCGAAGCTCTACGCGGCGTTGGGCGTCAATGCCCGTTCGACGTTTCTCATCGACGAAGGCGGCCGAATCGTCAAGGTTTGGCCGAAAGTCAACGTCAGCGAACACGCCGAAGAGGTCCTCGCATCGCTGGACTGACGCTGCGCGTCATCGGTTCGAGCCCGGCGGTGCCGCGGCCGGGCGGAGCCTGTAGCTCGTATCTCGTGCAATCGCCCGGCGCGAGCGTACTGCTCGACATCGGCTGCGGAGCGGCTGCACGGCTTCGACTTGCCCTCGACTATTGCCGCCTCGACGCGGTCGTGATCTCACACATGCACGCGGACCATTTCTTCGATCTCGTGCCGCTCCGGTATCTGTTGAAATACGGGCCGGGCTTGCGCCGGAAGCCCGTGGAGCTGTGGCTTCCGCCGGGTGGACGGGGATCGCTCGAAGCGCTTCGCAACGCCGTTGCAGTCAACGCGGCAGCCGACTTCTTCGAAAGGGTTTACGCGACGCGCGAGTACGATCCGTTGCAGCCGCTGCGGATAAAGGACGTGCGGCTGAGCTTTCGCGCCACTCGCCATTTCGTCGAGGCCTTTGCGATCCGCGTCGAGTCCGGTGGTGCCAGCCTTACCTACTCGGGCGATACGGCGCCCTGCGAGCCGGTCGTCGAGCATGCGGCCGGCAGCGGACTCTTTCTGTGCGAAGCCGCGCTCGGCTCGAGCGCCGAACGGGCGAACGCGGCCACTCATCCGCGCAAGAAGCCGGCCGGATGGCGGCACGCGCCTGCGCCGGGCGTCTCGTGCTCACGCACTATCCGGCGGAATACTCGCCCGAAGCGCTCGTCGAAGCCGCGGCTCGCTGCTACGACGGGCCGATCGCGGCCGCCTTCGACGGCATGGAGATCGCGCTCTAGGCTCCTAGTTTTCGATTTTCGGATCGTCGCTGGGCAGCGAAAACTGGATGAGCGCCCGCACCGGCGCCAGGCCCCGGCTGATGACGGCATAGGGCGTCACGCGCAGCCCGAGTTCGCGCAATCGCGCGGCCGCCGCGAGCAGCTCGCGCCCGTTTGTGACGACGTCCTCCAGAAGCAAGACGTGCTGACCCGCCGAGCAGGGGCCTTCAACGTACTCGTTGGCAAACGCCCCGTACGCTTTGGGCTTCTTTCGCACGGCGAGCATGGGAATGCCCGAAAGCTGTGAAACGGCCGTTGCGACGACGACGCCTCCGAGCTCGGTCCCGGCGACGAGATCGGGGCTCAGCTCGGCGATGACCGGCGTAAAGAGCCGGGCGATGCGGCGCAGCACGTGCGGGTCGGAGAACAGCCTGAACTTGTCGATGTAGTAGTCGCTGCGCGCGCCGCCGGCGAGCACGTAATCGCCGCGAGTCAGGGCGCGCTCGACGATGATCTTGCGCAGCCAAGTCAGCTCCGGAAGCCCTAGATGCTCCATTGCCACGCGTTCCAGGATTCAACGACCGGATTGGGCTCAAATCCCTTGAAGTCGACGCTGATCGGCTCCATTTGACGCAGCCAGGCCGTAAAGATCGCCGGGTTGTCGCGAATCAACAGCTCTTGGATTCGGTAGTAGGCGCCGATCCGCGAGGCGCGGTCGTAACGCGTCAAGGCGATCGCTTGAGCCGCCTGCATCGCCGTGCTGCAATACCGCGAGTAGTTGTAGCCGCTGGGCGGAAAGTTTTCGCAGGTGAACTGCGTGCTGTCGTCGGGATCGATGCCGGCGTACCATCCGCTCACGTCCATGTCGAATTTCCCGAGCTGGAGGATTCCGCCCATGCCGGCGGGCGCGTACAAAACGTCGCCCGGATAATACTTGATCTCGGTGCCGATGCCGGCCTCGCGCAGCATCGCCTGAATTTCAGTCGCTTCCTTGCGGCGGGTTGCGCTCGAGTTATTCGTCACCATGACGAGCTGCAGCTCGCGGTTGCCCTTTTTCATGATCCCGTCGGAGCCCGGCGTCCACCCGTCGTCGCGCAAGATCGATCGGGCTTCGGCGGGATCGTGAGGATACGAGCGGACGTTGGGATTGAAGGCCCACATCCAATCCGGAATGTCGGCGGTCGCCACGGTCTGCATGCCGTAGGTGAGCGTTCGAGCCAGCTCGTGCTTGTCGATCGCGTAGGCGATCGCAAGCCGGACTCGCGGGTCGCGCAGATCCGGACGCGCGAGATTGAGCTGCACGTAGTAATAGCCGTTGACGTTCACCCAAACGATCCGCACGTCGGGGACGCCGCGCAAGGCCTCGTAGTTTTCGATCGAGGCTTGAAACATATAGTCGATCGAGTGGGCGCGCAAGAGGTTGACCGACGTATCTTCGTCGGGGATGATCCGCACGTCGATTCGGTCCAGCCCGGGCCTGCCCAAGAAGAAGCCGTCGTTGCGCTCGAGCGTGATGTGATCGCCACGGGCCCACCGAACGAATTTAAACGGCCCGTCGCTCACCGAGGGGTCGTCGTTGAAGGAGATTTGATTGACGTTCGGATAGCGCATCAAGACGTGTGCCGGCGCAACCATGTACGGCTGATCGCTTTCGGCGAAGAACGTGTCGACGAACGGCGCAAAGCGCCTCTTCAAGCGAACGACCACGGTGCCGGGGTTCGGGGTATCGATCCTCGCGACGTCGTCGTAACCGTGTCGCGATACGACGTTGTTGTCGGGATTCATGATGGCTTGCCACGACCATTTCACGTCGCGCGAGGTGACCGGCACGCCATCGGTCCATTTGACTCCCCGGCGCAGGCGATAGGTGATCGTGAGTCCGTCCGCGCTGATGCCGTGGTTTTCCGTCGTCGGCACCCGTTCGGCGAGCATCGGCAGCGGATTTCCCTTCGGATCGGCCGTGAGCAGCGGTTCGAACATGAGCCGGTCGACGAAGACGTCGGTCGTGTTCGAGTTGAGCAACGGGTTGAGATTCTTTAAATCGCCTTGGACTGCCACCCGCAAAATGCCGGGCTGCGTCCACGGATGCCGCCCGCCTGCCGCTTCATTCGAAACCTTCGTACACGCCGAAAAAGCGACGCAAAGGAGCGCCGTGACGGCGAGCGCCGGGCCCGACGCTGCCGTTTTAGACCACCGCTTTCGGGGCGACGCGACCGCCGGGAACCGGGTCGTAGCGCTCGTGGCGCCAGCCATACGTTCCAAGCCCCTGCGTCGCAGTGCGAAGCTCGGTGATGTACCGCGAGAGCTCGACGGCCGGAACGTAGGCTTCGACGACGTCGAAGCCCGATCGCTGCGCCGGATTCATTCCAAGAATTTGCCCGCGCTTGCCGGTGAGCTGCTGAATCACGGTAGAGGTGTAGGACGTTGGGACGGTAACGGTCACGTAGGCGATCGGCTCCAAGACGACGGGATTGCACTTCGGAAGTGCGTCGCGCACGCCCATGCCGGCGGCGGTCTTGAACGATTGCTCGCTGGAGTCGACGTCGTGATACTGCCCGTCGAAGAGCGTCACGTGAAGGTCGGTTACCGGATAACCGCTGGCGCCGTGGGCAAGCGCCTCGCGCACGCCTTTCTCGACGGCCGGGATGAACTGTCGCGGAACGACGCCGCCGACGATCTTCTCGTCAAAGGTCACCCCCGCGCCGCGTTCGCGGGGCTCGAAGCGCAGCCAGACGTCGCCGAACTGACCGTGCCCTCCCGTCTGATGCTTGTAGCGCGAATGGACTTCCGTGCCGCCCGTAATCGTTTCCTGATACGGGATCGTCGGAGCGGCGGTCTCTACTTCCACCTTATACTTACGGGCTAGCCGCTCGACCGCGATTGCGACGTGCTGCTCGCCGCTGCCGAGCAGCAAGAGCTCGTGCGTTACGTCGGCGCGGTCCAGCCGGAGCGCGGGATCCTCGTCGACGATGCGCGCCAGCATCTGAAAGATTTTGGCTTCGTCGATCCGTTCTTTCGGCTTGATGGCGACGGCGAAGACCGGTGCGGCGACGGGCACGCGCGGCAAGAGAGCTTTGTGGCCGTTCGACGTAAGCGTGTCGCCGGTCGAAACGGAGTCGAGCCGAGCGAACGCTACGATCGTTCCCGGAGCGGCTTCCGTCAGCGCCTCTTGCTTCTTGCCTTGAAGCCGGTAGAGACCGCCCAGCCGAACCTTTTCGTCTCCTTTGGTAACGTTCGTCAGGGTGGCGTCGGATTTGATCGTTCCCGAAAGAACGCGCGCGATGGAGAGTTTGCCGCTCTGCGGATGAATCGAGGTCTTGATGATCCGCGCGACGGCCGGCGCGCCGGGGTCGGGTGGGATTGGACGCTCCTCGGCATCCACGTGAGGCCGCTGCGCGGGCGAAGGGAACCATTTTTCGATCGCTCGCACGAGCGCGGCGACTCCCGCTCCCGAAGCGCCCGCCGCGACGAGAACCGGAACGACCTGATCGTGCGAACACTCGCTGCAGAGATCGCGTTCGATCTCTTCGAACCGCGGTTCGACGCCTTCGAGAAGCTCTTCCATCAGACGGTCGTCGAAGTCGGCCATCGCTTCGAGCAACTCGACGTGAAGCCGGCGCGCCTCCTCGGCGACGTCGCTAGGAACCGGCTCTTCCTTCTCGCCCACGATCCCGCCCGAATCGCCGGTGAAGCGATACGCGGTCATTTGCGCCAGATCGACGTACCCGTCGAAATGCTCGGCGCTTCCCAGGGGCAACTGTTCGGCGACGACGTGCCGCCCGTAGGCACCCTGCAATGCCGAAAGCGTCCGGGTAAAGTCGGCGCCGGGCCGGTCCAGCTTGTTGATGACGAAGATGTGCGGCAAATGCGTCGACTCGAGGTAATCGACGATCGCCTGCGTTTGGACGACGCGACCCGGATCGGCCTCCACGACGATGACGGCGGCATCGACTCCGGCCAACGCCTGTTTGGTCTCCTCGAAGAAGTCGATGAAGCCCGGCGCATCGATGATGGTGACCTCGATGCCGTTGGCGCTCGCGTGCGCCAGCCCGATCGTCGTCGATTGAAGATGCGCCGTATCTTCGGGCTCGTGATCGGTAACGGTGGTGCCGTCCGCAATCGAGCCTCGCCGGCCGATCGCGCCGGTCTGGGCGAGCAGCGCTTCGACGAGCGTGGTCTTGCCCGCGTGGTGCGGTCCGACGAAAGCGACATTCCTTAGGCGCTCAATATCCGCCAATGCTGTTTCCCCTGTCAGGATGTGCTTGCTAGCACACTAGCACGCTAGCGGCGCTTGGCCGCGCTTTTTTTCTTTTTGATGCTTTTCTTCGCGTACCCGGCTTTGCGCGCCTTAGGTTTGGCCAACCTGCGTGACGCCGGCTTCTTGGCCGCGCTCTTCTTCGGTGCCGGCTTCCGAGTGCTCGACTTCGGAGCCGTCGATTTTCGCGGAGTCGCCTTTTGCGCGCCGGATCCGCCGGAGGACCGCTTCGGGACCGGCCGAGCGGGTGGGGACGCCTTCCGCCGGCTCGAGGAGCGCTTCGCGGGCTTGTGCTCTTTCGGTTGCTTTTTCTTCGAAGGCGCGGCCTTGGCGAGCTTCGCCGCCTTCGCTTTGCTCGCCGACGAGGACGAGTCCGTGCTGCGTCGCGAGCTGCTCGCCCCGGACGATGCGGGGGCCGCAGGTCGCTTCGAGGTGCGCGCGGAAGCGCCCGCGCGCTTCTTCGGACCGATGTCACGAGCGCTGCGGCCGGAGGGACGCAGGCCGCCCGTCTCCGGCTCCTCGGGAAGTCCCAGCTCGGCGCGGCTAAAGCCCGTGATGCTGCTGCCCGGCGCACTCGCCTGGCGCCGAGCCTGAGCCTGCGCTTCGAGGTGCTCGCGGGTCGCGCGAAGTGCGACGCGCGCCAATCGGCCGGCGACCGGGAAAACGAGCTCGTTGATTCGAGCGTCGTCGAGAAGCTTGAGGATCTGATCGAAGCCGTTGCCCTGATCTTTGGGACTGTGCGCGTCGGAGCCGATCGCTATTCCGACTCCGCGGGCTTTCGCCTTGCGCACGAGCCGCGCGTTGGCCTCGAGATACTTTTTCTTGCGATCGTCGGGATGCTCCCGATAGAGGAAGCGCGTGTTGATCTCGACGGCCAAGCCGCGCCGGTGCGCAACGTCGAGCATGCGGTCCTCGTACTCTTCGAGTTTCTTGTTGGACGGCCAGCGGCCGAAGGTTGCCGGTACGTAGAAGTGCCCGACGACGTGCGCCGGCAGTTTGTCGAGATCGTCGAGCAGCTTGGCGATGTAGAGCTCCCAAAGCTTCTCGGCTCCGACGAGCTCGTGCAGCCCGCTGAACTCCTCGTTGTCGAACGGCCAAAGCCAATCGGCGCCCTTCTCCGGGTGATGGATCGGAACGAAATGCACCGAGCGGATGATCCCGTCGGGACGCATGGCATCGACGATGTTTTGTGCGTCGGGGCGGGCGCGGGGATCGTTGTCGATCTCGGCGCCGATCGAGAAATGCATTCCGCGGCGCAAGCCTTCGGAAACGGTCGCGGCGAGCGGGACGTCGACGCCGGCCGTTTCCGCCGCGCCGAGCAGGTCGCCCGCCTGCGCGAGCTTCAGCGCGCGACGAACGGTATTGACGGCGCCGGGATCCTCGAACGTCAGATAGTTTGCGTGGTCGGCGACCATCAAGAAGCGCGGCGACTCCCGGCGGCAGGCATGGTAAAACCAGAGGAAGAGCATGCGTGCCGAGTACGCAATCGGCCGCTCCTCGGTATACGGCCGATGCTCGCCCTTCGCGTGGCCGTGCACGTCCGGAATGGCGGCGATTCGAGGATCGCTCATCGCAATGCGCACGCCAAAGTCGCCACGTTCGCTTAGGTTGGCGTCTAGCCCCGGTAGCCCTCCATTTGGAGAAGCCGAGCTTTGAGGTCGCGCCCGTAAAAATACTCGTGAAGATCGCCCGACGAGTCCACGACGCGGTGGCACGGAAAGAGCAGCGGGAGGGGATTGCGGGCCATCACCCGGCCCACCGCGCGCGCCGCTTTCGGCCGACCGATCTGCGTTGCTACCCAGCCGTAAGAACGAACTTCTCCGGGGGGGATGCGAGCGGCGGCACGCAGCACGGCCTGCTCGAACGGAGTCAGGTCGCTGATGTCGACGAGCGCATCGTCGACGGTCCATGTATTGAAGAAGCGCTCCAGCGCGAGGAGCAGCCAGGGCGGGGCATCGCCGCTCACGACGCGCCGGTGAAGGCGCCGCTGCGCGCGCGCGACGACCTCTTCAGGGCTTTCCCCCGTGTCGAGGCTGAGGTAGGCGATCCGCCGGCACTTGAAACCGACGTAGAGCCGGCCGAGCGGTGTCGTAACCGAGGAGAGCACGATGGGCGGGTAGGCCTTGCCCTTCAACGCTGCGATGTGCGCGATGACCTTCTTTGCCAGATCGCACGACGGTTCGGGCGGGGGAAGGCACGACAGGCAGTATGCGACGCCCTCGTACTGCTCGTACATCACTTGGCAGGAAGGACAGGCGCGAAGATGGGTGCTGACGGTCTCCTTGAGCGAGGCTTGGCACTCGCCGCGAAGCTCGTCCCATAGCGACTCGACGTCACGACAACGCATGTAGGGGAACTCCTTCGGGGGCAAATCGTCCGATTTGCGGGCCGAGAATTCGGCGCAAAATGCGCACGGCCCGGTGGACGTGGGATTTAACCGTACCGATCGGTTGATTGAGGATCTCGGCGATCTCGGGGTGGCTGCGGCCTTCGATGAAGCGCAAGGTAGCCGCCGCGCGTAGGTGCATGGGCAGCTGCAAGAGCGCTCGTTCGACCAGCGCGATCTCGGTGTTCTGTTCGACGATCGACTCGGGCTGGGGCGGGCCTTCGTTCGATTCGCGCAAAATCGCGTCGGGATCGGCGAGCGCGTCGAGCGCCACGTTCGAAGGGCGCTTACTGCGTAGCCGATTGCGCGTTACGTTGAGCGTGATGGTATAGAGCCAGGGCTGAAGTCGCAGCTCCGAGCGCTGTTCGCCGGACATCTTACCGAGCGCGCGGTACGCCCGGACGAAGGCGTCCTGGACGATCTCCTCCGCGTCCTCACGGTTGCCGGTCATGCGCAGCGCGAAGCCGTAGAGGCGGCGCTGATACTCCTCGACGATCCGCTCGAAGTTCGCCACGCTCGGCGGGGCGTTGGGCGAGGGTCGCATCGCCCCGGTACGCCCGGGCGTCGTCGCTGATGGCACGTGTACTCCCGTGAGGGGTGGTGCGAGCGCGCTCATACAGTGCCCCGGACCACCGCTGCCACGGCCGTGGTTTCACGCTCGAGGGGGAAACTCCTGAAATTGCACCTGCGGCAGTCGTTCGAGACAAACGAAGTCGAAGGAGGTTTTCGGCGCCGCTCCTAAAGGTTTGCCATGCTTTTGCGCGGGCTGCGGCCCGAACCGGCATCAAACCGCTTCGCCTCTTTAAGGAGACAAGCGGTTTTTCTTTGCTGCCCTCATAGGCTCTTCATCCGTTTTGAAAGGTGCGCTTCATGCCACAAGCCATCGAACCCACGGAAATCTCGCTCGATGCGTACACGATGTGCAGCTTCTTGCCCGACCTCAACTCGGCGCGGGCGCTTCCGCTTGCGCTCATCGGCTACCGTCAGAGCGAAGACCCGTGGTTCGTGTGGCTGGTTCCCAAGGAAGGCGTCGATCCGGCCGGTCTTACCGACGACCCATATTACGCAAAAATGCTACACGATCCGCAGGGATACTTCCGCAAGAAGCTGACCAAATATGTCGAGGAGACGGGCTCGGTCAAGCGCGGCATCGAGATGTTGATCGACTGTCATCAAAACCACCTCGCCTTCACCCCGCTCACGGAGTTGCGGGAGGAGCCGTTTCGACACCCTTTGCAAGTGGAGCTCGTGGGGGCCTTTTAGCTCGGATCCAACGCCGATAGACGATTCGCACCGGGACGGAAAGGCTGGGCTCCTTTTGCGCCAGGCGGGCATCGAGCGTCAGGTTCACGTCGAGTGCCAGCAGCGTTGCGCCGTCGAGCGCGTAGTAGGCGATTCCGTTCATCCGCATGGTCCCCGAGACCAGCATCCTCGTCGACCCCGGAAGCGGACCGGTCATCGCGCCTTCGGCCTCGAAGCGCACGGCCACCGTCGGGCGCCCGCCGACCGGTCCGGCAAGCGCCGGCCGCAAAAATCCGTGAAGGACGGCCTCCGCGCCCAGCGGCGACGTGGCGGCAAAGGGCACGCGACTCTGCAGCGCGCGTAAGTCGGCCAGCGTCGCGGCGTCGAGCCGCACCGCGAACGGTTGGTTGAGGATCGTGAGAAAATCCGGATCTTCGTCAACGCGGTCCTCGAACGTGCCGTCTGAGAGAAGCGCTTGAACGAAGAACGCCTGCCCCGAACTCTTTCCGTCGGGACCGCTACGCGTGTATCGAGCGCGCGCCTCGAAACGCCAGGTTCGGCCGTCGCGCCGCGCCGATAAGCGCTCGGTGCCGGCATACGAGATCTTCGACGACGTGCCGCCGGACTCGATCCGGTACACATCCTCACCCGACGTGTCGTAGAGCACGTCGGCACGCACGGGACCACTCGCCGCCAAGAGCGCTGCGACGAAAACTACTCCAACCTTGATTGCGAACTCCGTTCTTCCGAGCTTCTCCTCTCCTTACAGTATCATCCGCTGCAAGAAGCGAGGTCGGGCTACCTCCGACGGAGCGCGGTGCGACGCCGCTGTGCGAGGAAGAACCGGATCTTCGCGGTCCCTTCGCAGACCACGATCGCATCGGCGTCGGTAAAACCTCGACCGTCGACGTCCACGGTAAAGTCACCGGCCGCCAGCCCGGCGAGGGTACGCCGCACGCTGCGCGAGAACTTGTCGTGCGGCGCGCGCGAGCCGATTGCTTCCCGGACGGCAAACGCGAGCAGGTCGCGCACGCGCAACGGCGTCGCAAGCGCAAAGGCGCCCGAGCCGCCGATGGCGACGGTGTGGAGGTCGAGCGGAACCTTCACGCAGATCATCCCGCCCGACATTTTCTGCCGCATCGAGGAGCTGCCTGCCGGTTAGGATAAATGAATCGGCTAATGTCCTTCGGGAACGTGCCGCCCGAGATGCTGGCAGGTGCAGTCGAAAAGCTGCTCGCGAAGATGGACGAGACCGATCTCGCCGCCTTCTACGAGCGCGAGCTTTCCGCTATGCCGCCGGAAGTCGTTCACGCATTCGTCGAGGCGGTCTTGCAGGCGTTTCACGAGCGGGGCGAATCGTCTGAGGACGCCGTCGAAGATGCCGGAACGACGCTCGATGCCGTTGAACGGCGCGAGAGCACGGCGCTCGGTGCGCTGCTCGTCTATGCGCGCGGCAACCCGGACTTGCTCAAGGAAGCGACGACGATTTTCATCGAGCATCGTCCCGATCTCATTGCAGCGCTGCCCGGCGCGCTCCGCCGCGCACTGGCCGAGCGGCTGGCCCGGACTCTTTCCTGAGCCGGCGGTTGAGAGAGCCGCACCGCAGGCGCAGGTCGGAAAGCGAATCCGGCGGAGGGCTGCCGCTCTTTCCGCTCGTTCTCGTCGTGATCTTGGCGGGATTGCTCCTTGGCGGAGCGCTGGCCCATTTCTTCGGAGGATCGAGGACGGCTCCAAGGCCGGCGATGACGGCGATCGTCGCGCTGCCGTCGCCGTCCGCAACGCCGGCTTCGATCCCGACGTCGCTGCCGGTGACGACGACGCCGCCGACGCAAGCGCCGAGCGCGAGGCGCTCGCTCGCGCCGTCGCCGCGGCCGTCATCGCCCTCACCGGCGCGCACGGCGCGCGCGGTTCCGGTGAAATCCGCGGCGCCGCCGCGGGCAGTCAGCGTCGCCGCGTCGACTCCGCGACCGGTGGTCAAACCAAGCGCAACGCCGCGCGTCGTGGCCGCGGTAGCCTCTCCGCCGCAAAACGAACCGGCGCCGGGCGAAGGTCCGGCCGCCGCGCTGGTTCGGTCCTATCTCGAAGCGCTCGCGCGCGGCGATCGTGCGGCGGCGGCGACCTATCTCGCGCAGGGCACTCCGACCGAGACGTTCATGAACCCGCAGGCGCGCATCGAATCGATCCGTTCCGCGAGTACCGGACCGCAGCAGTACCAAGTGACGGCCGACGTTCAGACCGCCGGTGGCGAATATTACGTTACGTTCAAGGTCGGACAGGGACCGGACGGCTTACAGATTACCGACCACTATTCGATCAAACCGCAATAGGCCTACAGGCTCCTTCCATGAGAAGGCCGGCGTTTGTCAAGGTGGTAGTGGCATCTTAAGGCATATTTTCTCTGAAGGCCTGGGCAACGTCGTTGGTCCGTTGGGAATTCGTTCCGCCCCGCTTCCATCCGCACTCTTGATGAGCTCTCCTGGAGCTCGGTGCACGTTGGGGTTCATCGTGAATTGGGTGCTGCTATC
>JASHOM010000184.1 GCA_030041115.1 Vulcanimicrobiota bacterium
AGCGCGCGCACGCGCGATGGTTCCCCGAGGTTGGCTACGACTCGTACGAAGGGGCGTGGATCAAAGTCCAAATTCCGTTCGGCAAAGATCAGTACTACTACGGCTACTACATCGTCAACTATTACACGAAAGAAGGTTTGGGGCTCGGTTACGTCGGCTTCTTCGCCAACCGCCGGGGGCGCCGCAGCGTCAGCATCAACGTCTACACGATCAACAACCGTCTTGCGGGCGGTACGCAGACCAACGCCGCCCTGCAAGAGCAAGAGAACATCTCGGAGCACCTGCGCAGTAATTTCCAGTTCTCCTATCAATCCAACTACGGTCCGCTGGTCAGCATTCCGCCCAACGAGACGCTCACCGAAGCGATCGTCCACCAGACGGCGCAGACCTCGCAGAATTATAGCTTTACGCATAGTTCGGTCGGCGGACAGTCGAGCAGCGACAGTTTGAGCTTCACCGATACGCGCCAGTTCAACCAAAGCCTCAGCCAAACCGTCACCTACGACGTCAGCGACAGCAACGCGAGCTTCGCCGGCCTCTCGTCGTTTAGCAATGAATCCGAGTTCGACTATTTGCTGCAATACACGACGCCCGGCGCCGACTATCAGATGGAATGGGACAAGATCTATTCGCAGGAGGCCACCGGCATCAACAAGATCCCGGAGTTTGAAGTGCGTCCCGACGATTTCTTCCAGCACTTCTTCATACCGCTTTCGGCGGACCTCACCGTCGGCGAGTACAGCAACCCCGCCGGAGAAGGCCAACCTCAAGCGTTAGCCACCTGGCGCGGCGACGCAAACCTGGTCGTCGGACCGGCCGAAGCCAAAGTGTTCGGCAGCGACTTCCAAGGAACCGTGACCATCGACCAGTATGCGTACGGCACCGGCGATCTCAAAGCGGCGGTCGAGCAAGATCTAAGTCTCACCACGCCGGTCAGCCAGCACATCGTCAATACGCTTACCTACAACGAAGCGAACTACAACGGTCCCGCACTCGTGCCGTTCCAATATCTCGATCAGCAACCGACGATGAACACCAAGAACGCGCAAGACATGATCCGCCTGTTCAACGATGACGTCTACGCGTTCTCGCTGGGCTGGGTAACGAACTTCGACGGCGTCGCGCAGCCGCTCAGCTACCAGCTGAGCGCGCGGCCCTCCCCGCGGTCGGTCGTGTTGCTTAGCGGATCGTTCATTCCGGGCTCCGGCATGGGCTTCGAGACGACCAACCTCCAGCTATCGACGCCCTTCGGGCGGGACGCGTCGCTGCAGTTCGTCACCAACATCAACTGGCGCCCGTCACTGGGCACCGGCGAGTTCTTCTCCGACAAGATCATCTACTACACGCGAACGATCGGCAACTGCTACCAGCTGCTCGTTCTCTACAACGAATCGCAAGAAGCGATCAACGTCGGCCTCAACCTGCTGGCATTCCCGACGCAAACCGCCGTTTTCAACATCGGCCAGCCGCAGCCCGTCATCCCCACGACCATGAACTTCTAGTGTGCTAGTGTGCTAGGAGCCCGATGTGGGACTGCAGGGATTTTGGACGGGGTTGTTCGCGATTTCGATCGTCACGATCTGAGCGGCTGGATCGTTCGGCGTGAACTGCCCGTAGTAGGTGTTGTCGAAACATTGGGTCATGTTGAGCTGAGGCGAGACGAACTGCGGATCGATCGGCCCGCCGGCGCCCATCGAATCGAGGAAATACCACTGTCCGCCCGGACTCGCTTCGGTGACGAACGCGTTGAACGTCCAAATGTTCGGCGTGGGAGTGGGCGACGGGGCGGGCGACGGATTGTAGTCGAAGAGCCGGCGCTGCGTGAGGATCGAGAACTCGGTGTTGGTTCCGTTGTTGTCGAGGTTGTACGAAAACGTCTGCGGCGTCGTTCCTAGGTGAATCCATGCCGGCGAGATGTGCGGGTTGGCGTTGTGAGCGAAGTAAACGGGCTCGGCGTAGGTTGATATGCCGTTCCCCAATGCGATTAGCGCAAACGAGTACCCGGCCCAATTGGTCTGCAGCGTGTCCGTCGACGGCGTCACGCCGCTGCCCGTGGTGTTGAACACCACCATGTACTGATACTGGCTGAAGTTGAAGGGTGCTTCGGTGTCAAAGAAAACGGCCATGTATCCGACCGGCGTGCCGCCGGGTCCCAAGCCCGGAGGATTCGGCGTGACCTGGCGACCGCACGCCGCGGCGATGAGCGCCGTTAGTACGACGACGGCGAAACCGAAACTCAATCTACCAATCATGGTCTCCTCGATGCGCTTACGCGATGCGCTCGTCGCTGCCGGTGGGGCCGTTGCATTGGCGGCGGCGTTCCCGAAGCTCGGCGCAGCGTGGCTCGTGCCTTTCGGCACCGCCGCGCTGTTCTGGCTTTGGCAAGGTTCCTCCTGGAAACGCGCCGCGCTCCTCGGTTGGTTCGCCGGATTAATTTTTTTCGCGATCGATTTCGCCTGGGTCGGCCATACGGTAGGACGCTACATCGGAGTCTTCGGACCATTTCTTGCGTTCGGACCGGCTCTCATCGAAGCGCCGTTTTTCGCGCTCGCCGGCGCGCTTGCCGCGCTTGCGTATGCGCGCGCGCTACCCAACCTCGCGCCGCTCGCCGCCGCGGCGGCATTCACGGCGTGCGAATGGCTGCGTTCGATCGGCGTGCTCGCCGCGCCGTTCGATCAGCTCGGGTACACGCAAGCCGATTCGCCGCTGCGCGCGATTGCCGCGTATGCAGGAACGTACGGCATCACGTTTGTGCTTTGCACGCTCGGCGCGTATTTGGCCGATGGGCTTCGCCGGCGCGCGTGGCAGCCGCCGGTCCTCGCGACCGGTGCGATCGCCGTGCTGACGGTCGCGGCCTGGAGCGCGTGGCCCGCCCGCAAGCTGCCGCCGCCCGCGATCGCGGTCGCCGCGGTTCAGGGCAACATCGCGCAGTCGTTCAAGTGGAACGCCTTGACGCTGGCGGTTCGACGCTACACCGCGATGACGCGAGCCGCAAGCGCTACGCGTCCGCGCCTGGTCGTTTGGCCCGAGACGGTGATCACGACGGAGCTCGATGCCGACCCCGTGCTCGTCAGGCATTTCTCGATGCTCGCACGCGGCGTGCGTGCGACGGTCGTAGCCGGGAGCCTATCGGTCGGTCCCGGCGCGCTCTACAACTCGCTCTACATTTTCTCACCGGCGGGCGGCTACGCCGTGTATGACAAGCGTCAGCTCGTACCGTTCGCCGAATGGTTTCCCGGACAAGCCTTTCTTTCGTGGCTTCCCTATGTCGGCGCGCTCAACGGCGGCCTGATCCCGGGCCGCGTCGACGGCGTCTATCCCACCGCCGCTCTCCCGGTCGCGCCGCTGATCTGTTGGGAGTCGGCATTCTCCGACCTGGCCTACGCACAGATCCGCCGCGGCGCGCAGTTGCTGGTGATCAGCACCGACGACGCATGGTTCGGAACGACCTCCGGTCCGTACATGCACGCACAGATCGCGCAACTTCGCGCGATCGAGACCGGCGCGTACGTCGTGCGCGCGGCCGCAACGGGAATCAGCGGCATCATTGCACCCGACGGACGCTGGCAGGCGCGCAGCCGATTGAACAAACGCACGGTCATCGCCGGCCGGGTCGGCCCGCGGGTGCGAACGCTCTTCTCGCAAATCGGTCCGACGACGGTCGGACTGCTGCTCGCGGTCCTCTACGTAACGCTGCTCGTACCGATTCACACCGCTCCCGCCGACGCTGCGGAATGGCCCGATGCCTAGACGAGTTTGGCGCAAGCGCCTCGCGCTCGCGGCCGGCGTCGCCCTCGGGATCTACGTGATCGTCGAAATCGTGCTGGCCGGGGGCGGAACGCCGCCGCTTCCCCCCGGCCAAACCCCGATCGATCTACGCGGCGGCCACGTTCTGAACAACCACATCGCCACGAAATCGTGGAGCTTCGACTACGATCACGCGCGTCTGGCGCCCGATGGTTTGAGCGGCAGCGTCGACGGCGTGCGGAACGGCATCGTCTTTCGCAAGGGCAAGCCATACCTGCGGATTTCCGCCAAGCACGTGCAGCTCAACATCCAGTCGCTGGACTTTACCGCAGTGGGAAAGGTTCACATCGAACGCATCGACGATCCGCAGCGGCGCGCCTTCGATACCGACCTGGTGACGTGGACGAACGACGCGAAGATACTGCGGATGCCGCATCCGGCGTACGTTCACTCGGGCAGCCAGACGTTGCGCATCGACGGCATCAGCGTCAACTTCGACGATGACACGGTCCACTTCGGCAAGGTAAGTGGAGGCGTCGATGTCGCGCGCTAGCGCGACGTCGAATAGATAGCGAAAAGCCGTTGACTTAGATACCGCTGCGCGAGCGGCGCTACATCAGCGGCTCGTAGGAGCCTGTAGGGCTATGGTCGGTTTCGGATTCGGCGCCGAATTTGGTTCGAAGACGGAAATCTGCCATCGCCCCTACAAGCCCCTAGTGTGCTGAACACTAGCGTTTTTCGTCGCCGAGCTTCCGCTTGGCCTCGGCGATCAGCTTCTTGACCTTCTGCCCGCCTTTGTGGCCGATCTCTTCGTAAAAGTCGGAACCGTACTTTTCTTTGACGACTTTGCCGCCTTTTTGGCCGATGGTTTCGTAGAACTCTACTCCGTGACGGTCCCGGGTCGCCTTCCCGCCTTTACGACCGATGTCTTCGTAAAACGTCGAACCATACCGATCCCGGACGGTATCACCGCCCTTTTTGCCGGCTTCGCGCACCGACATTTCACGCTTTGAGGCGAGCTCGTGCTTCTCAGCCATCGGTCATCACCTAAATATGGGAAGAGGGGTTACGATGCAGTTGCCTTTCGCTTCGGACGTTGACCACCTTTTTGACCGATCACTTCGTAGAATGAAGGGCCATACTTGCTCTTCGTCGCTTCGCCGCCTTTGCGGCCGATCTGTTCGTAAAACTCCGAGCCGTATTTCGCCTTCACGCGCTCGCCGCCGCGGCGGCCGGCTTCGCGGACGCTCATACCACCGGCTTGTCCGGTCTCTTGTGCCATTGTCGCTGTCCTCTCGTTGGTTTTATAAGTGCCGAAGTACTGTATTCCCATACAAGCGCTCGGTAAACTCAGGATTTCCTGAGAATTCGCCCGCGCGTTATCAAAAGAGCGTTAGACTGCTGCTTTAGTCGCAGGCGATGCTAGCCGAGTGCCTCGTAAACCGCCGCGGCGCGCTCGCGTAGATGATCGAAGTTACCATCGTTCTCGATGATGAAGTCGGCGCCCCGGCGGGCCTGCTCCGGCTCGATCTGGGTTGCGACGCGAGAGCGCACGCGGGCTTCGTCGAGCCTGTCCCGCTCGACGACGCGCGCGACCCGTGCCTCGAGCGGCGCCACGACCAGTACCGATGTATCGACGAGCCGATCGTAGCCCGTCTCGAAAAGCAGCGGCACCACGTGCACGACGATCTGTCCCGGCTTGGCGTGCGCTTCGCGCTCCATCGCGATGCGCCGGATGTGCGGATGCAGCAGTTCGTTGAGGCGCTGCCGCGCGGACGGATCGTTAAAGACGATGTCGGCCAATGCCGCCCGATCGAGTATGCCGCCGCGGACGGCTTGCGGCCAGACGCGAGCAATTTCCCGGAGGCCGTCGCTGTTGGGGGCGACGACCTCGCGCGCGATCGCGTCGGTGTCGACGATGAATGCGCCCAAGCCGGCGAAGATCGCCGCGACCGCACTCTTACCCGCTCCGATGCCGCCGGTCAAGCCAACGCGCACGGCGGATGTTACTCGCTTGCCGGCGGCTCCGTCGGCGCCGGCGCGGCGTCGATGCCGATCTCTTCCTCTTCCGCGTACTGCTCGATCTCTTCGGGCGGCACGTCCGCAACGTGCTGAATCGAAGCAGTGATCCGTCGCGTCGCGTGATTGATCGTGAGCAACGTGACTTCGACCTCCTGCCCGGCGCTGAACTGCGCGGAGGCGTCGAACTCACCCTTCGGCACCATCGCGAGGATGCCGGGAATGACTTCGACGAGCAGGTAGTTGGGAGTCACCTTCACGATCTGCGCGGCCAGCTTGTTCGTTTCGTACAGGCGGTCGGCGTACTGATCCCACGGATCGGGCAGCGCGTGCTTCAACGAGAGGCTAACCTTTTTCGCCTCGGGATCGAACTTCATGATCTCGACCTGCACGACGTCGCCGATCTTGACGACCTCGGAGGGATGTTTGATGCGCGCGTACGCCAACTCGCTGTTATGAATCAGGCCGTCGATGCCGCCGAGATCGACGAATGCGCCGAAATCGGCCAGGCGAACGACCACGCCCTCGCGTATCTGTCCCACTTCGAGCGTGTCGAGCAGTTCCTGCTTTTTGGCTTGCAGCTCTTCTTCGAGCACGAGGCGCTGCGAAAGAACGACACGATGGCGCTTGTGATCGAGATCGATCACCTTGAGGCGAAGATGCTGACCGACCAGTTCGTCGAGATTCCCAACCGGCTGGCGACGAATCTGTGATGCCGGAACGAAACCGCGCATGCCGAGATCGACGAGTACGCCGCCCTTGACGACCTGCGTCACCGTCGCCTCGATCACTTCATCGCGATCGTGAGCCTCGATGACTTTCTCCCACGTCTTGAGCGCGCGGGCGCGGCGTTCCGATAAGAAGAGCGTGCCGTCCAGCTCGTCGATGCGATGGACCATCACCTCGAGGGTGTCGCCGACTTTCAGCAGTTTGGGATCGATCGCGAGCGAGAGCTCGCGGAAGGGCAGCACGCCTTCGGACTTGCCTCCGACGTCGACCAGCACCTCATCCTTGTCTTTTTGAACGATGGTGCCGGTGAGCACTTGCCCTTCGTCGAGGACTTTGAGCGATTCTTCGTAGAGGCGCTGTTCGAGCGCCGACTGGTCTTCTTCTTCGGAGTGAACGGGAGCAGCTTCAGTTGTAGAGATTTGGAATTCCCACTTTCATAAATTTTTTTAGCGCTGGCACCGCCGGCACCACCACGTCCCTCGCGCCGCCAGCACCGTGCGCACGATCCTACTCGTGCCGCAACGAACGCAGGGCCGCCCGTCTCTGCCGTAGACCGAAAGGCTGTTTTGGAATCCGCCCTGCAGTCCGTCGGCATCCACGTAATCGTCGATGCTCGTTCCGCGCATCTCTATGGCGCGTTGCAAGACGTCGATGATGGTGCGGCGTAGGCGGAGCATCGCCGGCTTGGTCAATCTTCCGCTCGGGAGGCTCGGACGGATCCGAGCTTCCCACAGCGCTTCGCAAGCATAGATGTTGCCGATTCCCGCGATGCGCCGTTGATCGAGGAGGAGCGCCTTGACCGGCGTCGTCCGCCCCGACAGCATACCGATAAAGGCTTCTGGTGTAAAGCCTGAAGAGAGGGGTTCGATGCCGAGCTCGCGGTCCCACGCTTCGCCGGCGCCGACGAGCCGCATTCGCCCGAAGGTCCGCACGTCGGAAAAGCGCAAGCGGCCCCCGTCGCGCAAGTGCAGCACGACGTGCGTGGCGGGCCATTCCGGCCGGCCCGCGTCCGCGACGACGAGGCGACCGGTCATGCGCAGGCTCGTAACGAGCGACCGTCCCGAGCCCAGTTCGAGAATCGCATATTTTCCCCGGCGGCGAACGCCGACGATTCGCTCGCCGGCTATCGCGCGGGCAAAACTGAGGTTTGGCGGCGCCACCGCGATGCGCGCGAGCCGGACTTCGGCGGCGTCGATCGTCTGGCCGACGACCGCGCGGGCAAGGCCCCGGACGATTGTCTCGACTTCCGGAAGTTCGGGCATTGCCGGGTATCGGTCTTATTGCGCTGAAGGCGCGTCGCGCAAATCGAGTTTGACGCCGGCGGCGATGCCGTCGAGCGCCGCCTCACCGGCGCGAAGCTCGATAACGTATTTTGCGTCGCCGCCTTCGCGCGGAATCCGATCGTCGGAAAGCGCCGGCGAAACGACGGGAACGTCGGCAAAGACGCGACGCACCGTGCCGTCGGCCGCTACGAAGATCATATCCAGCGGCACGAGCGTTTGCTTCATCCAAAACTCGACCGGCTCGTCGCGCTCGAAAACGAAGATCATGCCGGTATGGGCCGCCACCGAGGTCCGGTTCATCAGTCCGTACTCGCGCTGGGCGGGCGTCCGGGCCACTTCGAGCGTCAGCTCCGCGCGAGGCGCGTGAACCGCGATGGTCGGCAACACGAACGCCGCGAGGGCCGCGGCAACCTTAAACACGTTCGAGGCTTTCCTCTGCGATGGGCTCGACGTCGTACCAGTTCGAGCCCGCTTTGAGCGTCACTTCGAGCGGAACCGATAGCGCGATCGCGTTTTCCATGTGGCTGCGCACCAGATTCGCCGTTTCGGCCAGCCGGCTCTTTCGCACTTCGAAAATCAGCTCGTCGTGGATCTGCAGCAACATGGTCGCGTCCAGCCGGGCGGTTTCCAGCGCTCGGTCGATCCGCACCATTGCCAGTTTCATCAAGTCGGCCGCACTGCCTTGCAGCGGGGCATTCGTCGCTTCGCGCTCGGCCGCGGCCCGCAACATGTAATTGCCGGAGATCAAGCCGGGCATGTAGCGCCGGCGTCCCAAAATGGTCGAAACGTAACCGTTTCGCCGTCCCTCCTCGATCGTACGATCGATGTACGAGCGCACCTCGGGGAGGCGCGCGAAATACGCGGCCGTGATCTCTTTGGCCTCGGCGCGGCTGATCTCCAGCCGCTGCGCCAATCCGAAGTCCGACATTCCGTAGAAGAGTCCGAAATTGACGCTCTTGGCCATGCGGCGCTGATTCGGGTCGACCCTCAGCCCGGGCGCAATCCCAAAGATCTGCCGCGCGGTAAAATCGTGAATGTCTTGGCCCTCGTCGAAAGCGGCGCGCAGCCCCCGGTCTGCGGAGAGGTGCGCCATCAAGCGCAGCTCGATCTGACTGTAGTCGGCTGCGAGCAACGCGTACTCGTCGCTGCGCGCGACGAAAGCGCGGCGAATCCGGCGCCCGAGCTCGCCCCGAACCGGAATGTTTTGCAGGTTCGGGTTTGTCGACGAGAGGCGTCCGGTCGCAGTCGCGGTTTGGTTGAACTCGGTGCGCAGCCGGCCGTCGTGCGGATCGACGAGCTGCGGAATGACGTCGACGTAGGTGTTCTTGAGCTTGGTCACCTCGCGCCATTCCAGAACGAGTGCGCAAATCGGATACTCGCGCGCCAGCCCCTGCAGCACTTCGACCCCGGTCGCCCAGCCGGTTTTCGTCTTTTTGCCGCCCGGAATTTCCAGCTTGCCGAAGAGCACTTTGCCGAGCTGCTGGGGC
>JASHOM010000185.1 GCA_030041115.1 Vulcanimicrobiota bacterium
CACCGAGTTCATGCCGGTCAGCCGGTTGATGAAAGAAGCCTTCGATCAGATCGACCGGCTCTACCACATGCGCGGCGACCGGACCGGTCTTACGTCAGGATTCCTCGACATCGACGCGATGACGACCGGGTTTCAGCCGGGCAACTTCGTGATCGTCGCGGCGCGGCCCGGTATGGGCAAGAGCTCCTTTGCGCTCAACATGGCCGTCGCCGCGGCCCGCGAAGAGGGCGGCCCGATGGCGTTCTTCTCGTTGGAAATGTCCAACAGCGAGCTGATCCAACGGCTGATCTGCTCCGAGGCGCGCATCTCGATGAACGACATGCGGCGCGGCAACATCAAGCCGCACCAGTGGGAGGAAATCTCGCGCGCCATGGGCGCGATCAACGATCTGCCGATCTATCTCGACGATTTGGGCGCGCTGACGGTGAGCGACGTGCGCAGCCGCTGTCGCCGGCTGAGGTCGACCGTTGGGCTCGCCGCGATCTTCATCGATTACCTGCAGCTCCTTCGGCCCGGCGTTCTAGCGCGCAACGTCAACCGCAACGAAGAGCTTTCCGAAATTTGCCGCACGCTCAAAGCGACGGCGAAGGACCTCGAAGTGCCGATCGTCGCGCTCGCTCAGCTCAATCGCGGCGTCGAGCTGCGCAGCGAAAAAAGGCCCTTGCTGGCCGACCTGCGCGACTCGGGTTCGCTGGAAGCCGAAGCCGATATCGTCGCGTTTCTCTATCGCGACGGCTACTACAATCCGGAAACGCCCGAGCCCGACCTCACCGAGTTCATCATCGCCAAGCATCGCAACGGCCCCACCGGCACGGTCAAGCTGCGCTTTCAACGCGAGTACACGCTCTTCGTGCCGTACGGCGACGAAAGCCGCTACGCGTCGCCGTAGGGGCTTCAAAGCGTCGTCTGATCCTCGATGGCGCCGATGCTCTGGGCGAGATAGATGCGCGAGAGCTTGACGTACTCGTCCGCGGAGATCTCGATCCACGACGCGGCTTCACCATCGAGCTTTTTCTTCACGCCGGCGGGAGCGCCGGCCGCAACGACGCCCGCCGGAATGGCGACGCGTTGACCGACGACGCTGCCGGCGGCGATGAGAGCGCGTTGGCCGATCGTGCTGCCGTTGAGCAGCGTGGCGTTGCTGCCGATGAGCGCGTGCGCCTCGATCGTGCAGTCTTCCATCACCGCGCAGTGCCCGACCGTTACGTCATCGCCGACGATCGTGGCGCCGCCTTCGCTGACGTGAAGCAC
The DNA here is from genome assembly GCA_030041115.1 of Vulcanimicrobiota bacterium. Classification (GTDB taxonomy): domain Bacteria; phylum Vulcanimicrobiota; class Vulcanimicrobiia; order Vulcanimicrobiales; family Vulcanimicrobiaceae; genus Cybelea. The sequence goes on from JASHOM010000185.1 coordinate 1,252, forward strand.
GGCATTGTCTTGAATCGACGTGCGAGCGCCAACTCGAATGGGACCGTTGTCGCCGCGTAATACCGCGCCGAACCAAATGCTCGCTTCGGCTCCGACCTCGACGTCGCCGACGAGGATGGCGTTAGGTGCGACGAAAGCCGACGGAGCGACCTTCGGCCGTTTGCCTCGATATTCGATCATCATGTGCGATGCTTCGAAGACGAGTCCGTCGAACCTCGCCCGTAAATGCACCGTCACCACACGCCGCTACGCGGGACCAAGGCCACCCCGCGCCCGAAGCCCGGCGATCCCAACTACACCGCAGTCAACTACGAGTATGCCGGACGGATCGGCCGCGTGCACGAAGTCGTGGAAGTCAGCGGACGTTCGCTGGCCAAAGTCGGCTTCGACGACCGGCGAATCGTCTATTACTTCCTCGAGGACCTCGAGCTTGCAGGCTCGCAGGAGGGGCACCGTCCGGACCGTGGAAGCATCGGCGGCCCGGCGCACGAATCTCCGCGCCCGACCAAGCCGACGTAGCTCAACGGTAGAGCAATCGCTTCGTAAGCGATAGGTTATCGGTTCAAATCCGATCGTCGGCTACGCTTTTGCCGCCGAGCATCAGGGCAGCAGCGTTTCACGATCGACGGCGGTGCGCTGCACCGCTTCGTCGCTGAAGGGAAGCGGCCGGAGCCGGCCGGCGATCCAGGCCGCGGCCTGATCGGTATAATGGCCCGATCCAGGCTCGCCCGACTCTCCCTGCGGCAGCGTTATTCCGCCGGCGTCCCAGTTGCCGACGTCCCAAACTGCGCGAAAGCTCTGCGAGTACCCCGGATACTGCACGTGCAACGTGAGTGCGTCCCCATATCCCGGCAGCGTCGTTCCGTCGAGGAAGCTGATCCCGAGTTTCGACAGCGAATGCAGCACCGGCACCGCGCCGGCCACTCGCCACGGCGCCGGCGCCGGCGCGTTGATCGCGCGGATGACGTCCCCCGTCACTCCCGCGCCGAGCAGCGTCGGCATCCGCTCGGTGCGACGATCGGTCAGCCGCAAACGCAATCCTTCGACGACGGTCGCGAGCGAAGAGTCGCCGTCCATCCTGCCGTTCCATCGTGCCATCGCCCCCGCGAGATCGCGATCGCTTCGGGCGATCGCCGGCGCGAGATCGCGAGCCAACTCCCGCTCGGACAGGGAGAGCACGTCCATCTGCATCGCTTGAAAATACGGCACGTCGTATCGTTGCCGCGCGCGCAGCAACTGCGCGATGCGATAGGCGCGATAGGGCGGCGCAAACTGCGGGCTGAGCCGCAGCGGGTAGTTCGTCCCGTACATTTTGTTGTTCGCCGTCCACACGACGGCGTCTCGCGAGGGCGCGACCTTCGGCATGAGAGAAAAGGCAATGGTGTCGTAACGGCGCGCCAGGTCGCTCGCCGGATGAATCCAGCGCCCGCGCGCCGGATCGTTCGGAATCTGCCCGGCCAGTGCGTAGGCCGCGCGGCCGCCTGTGTCGGCGAGCACGAAATTCAGCGACGGGCACGGGAAATCCGCAAGCGCGGCGATCGCCGCTTCGATCGAATTTGCGCGGTCGAGCGCAAGGAAGGCTAAGGCCGGCGATGACGGATCGTCGTATGCGTTCCAGCGCACGATGACCAAGCGCCCATGCGTCGTTACGCCGAACTCGTGCGCGGTGCGGTAGTATCGCGCCGACGCGACCGGACCGAAACGAACGGCGAATCGTTCCGTTTGCCAAGCGGACGCGTCGAGACGCGCCGGCGGCGTGAAGACGGAGAGTGAGGTTACGCTTCCTGCCGTCGCGCCCCACGCCAGTCGTTCGTTGTGTCCGAGCACGACGGCGGGAATTCCCGGAAGCGAGGCGCCGGCGACGTGATAGCCGGGCGAGCGCAGGTCGATCAGATACCATACGCCGGGAATTCCCAAGGCGAGATGCGGATCGTTGGCGAGTAACGCGCGCCGGCCGGCGGCGCGGTTCGCGCCGGCTGCCCATCCGTTGCTTCCCACCGGCGGCCCAGCGCCGGCGAGTTCGCGTAGAAGCGCGGCGACCTGCCGGCGACAGCTCGGTCCGGGCCCCATCCCGCTGAAGCCGCTCAAGACGGGAGCGTCGTAGCACGGATCGGTGAACGGAAAGCGCGCGTCGAGCAGCGCGAGGCCGCCGCGACGAAACGCCTCGTCGCGCGACGCAACCGCATCCCAATCGTCGATCAAATCCAGCACCGTTGCCATTCCGACGGCGAGCGAGTCTTGCACCGTCCACGGACGCGGACGATAGCCCAGCAGTCGAAACTCGACCGGCAGCGGCTCGCGCTCCATCGCCGCGTTCACGCCTTGAGTAAAGGCGAGCAAAATCGCGCGCGTCGATCCGTCTAGGCGGTGCCACTGCGCGCTTACGATCGTCCGAATCGGCACGGCGCGTTGTTTCTCGTCGGTCTGCAGCGCCCCCGAGCCGAAGATTTCGGCGAGATCACCCAGGACGTAGCGCCGTAGAATATCCATCTGAAAGAGCCGGTCGGAAGCCTCGACGTATCCTTGTGCGAAGAACAAGTCATGGTCGTTACTCGCGAGGATGTGGGGAACGCCACGATCGTCGCGCAGGATCGAGACCGGCGCGCGTAAGCCCAGGCCGCCGATCGAGCCGGCCACACGCGCGTGAGCGCGCATGCCGAGGAAGACGTAGAACGCAAAGCCCGCGACGATCAGGACGGCGAGCCCAAGTGCGACGAGCCCAATGCGCGCGACAGCCCTCATGAGAGAGCTTTAGGCGTCGACGTAGACGTCGTCGCCGTCGACGCTCGTTTCAAACGTCATGAGCGGTACGACGGCGGGAAGCGTGAGCGCGTCGCCGGTCCGCACGTCGAAGGTCGCGCCGTGACGCGGGCAGACGATGCACTCGCCTTCGAGCTCGCCCTGATCGAGCGGTCCGCCGTCGTGGGTGCACACGTCTTCGATTGCGAAGATCTTGCCGTCGACGTTGCAGAGCAGGATTCCGAGTGAATCAACGCAGACGCGCCGAGTCGTGCCCGGCGCGATTTCAGAGACTTTTGCTACTTGATGCTTGGCCACGCGAGCCGAGTTCTACACGCCGCTGCAATTCTTTCCCAAGCGCTCCAAAACTCTGCCGACGCTTCGCCGCGGTCTTCGGCCAGCTCGTAGAGCAACGCGTACGCCTCGCGCGTCAGACGCCCCGCTTCGGTGCCGGCGTCGATCTCGTCGGGGCCGAAGCGCGTGTGGCGCAGCCCGGCATCGAGAAAGTCGTTTGCAAATCGCTCGACTTCGGTTGTATGCGTTGCGCGCGCGTACGGCAAGCCGAGCCTCTGAGCGACTCGTTCGAGCTGGCGGCGAGGATCGAGCAAGAGCAGGTCGTAGTCGACGACCGCCAACGCCTTGCCGGCGACTCGGTCGAGAAACGGAACGACGTGGACGAGCCAAAGGCGTCCGGCGGTCTCAACGTCCATCGCTTGGCGAGCGAAGAGGGATGCCGCAACGCTGGACGGATTGCGAATCGCGAGCAGATAGGCGTCGTCGACGCCGGCGTCGCGCATCACGCGCGTCCAAAACGGCAGCAAGCGGATCGTACGCGGATCCTTGAAGCCCCAGAGTGCATGCGGCGTAAAGCGACGCCGCAGATATGCAATCGACTCGCGGCGCAGCGCGGCGATTCGCCGACGCTCGAACTCGGCCGGCGCGATCGGCCTGACGTCGTCCCAGCGTAGAACCAATGTTTTGAGGATGCGCTCGTTGCGTTCGACGATGCCCCGGTCTTCCCAGTACCCCGTCGGGTTCTCAGGGTGCGCATCGAGGAGATCGTTGCCGAGATAGACGCCGAGAGCGGCCAGACCGCGGGCGACCGCGCTCGTTCCGCTGCGGTGCATGCCGAGCACCACGACGGCGCGCGACGGCGGCGCGTGGCGATCCCGCCCGCTGAGCAGCTCTATCAACCGCGTCCGAAGTGCCACGCGGTTAGCGGGGTTCTTCTGCCGGGGCGCTCCAGCTTTTAGCCGACGGCGCCTTCCATCTCCATCTTGACGAGCCGGTTGAGCTCGACCGCATACTCCATCGGAAGCTCCTTGACGAAGAAGTCGAAGAAGCCGTTGACGATCATTGCGACCGCGTCGGCCTCCGAGAGGCCGCGGCTCATCGCGTAAAAGAGCTGTTCTTCGCCGATCTTACTAACGCTGGCTTCGTGCTCGACCGTCGAGCGCGGCTCGTGAATCTTCATCGTCGGCTTCGTGTCGCTCGACGATCGCTCGTCCATGATGAGCGCGTCGCAGCGCACGCGGGTCTTGGCACCGACCGCACCGGAGTGAACCTCGACCAGGCCGCGGTACGTCGTCTTGCCGCCGTGAGCGCTGACGCTCTTGTTCGTTACCACCGACGTCGTCCGCGGCGCGACGTGGATGACCTTGGCGCCGGCGTCTTGATGCTGGCCCTCGCCCGCGAACGCCATCGATAAGATCTCGCCGCGCGCGCCTTCGCCCATCAAGTAGATCGACGGATACTTCATCGTCAAGCGCGAGCCGATGTTACCGTCAACCCACTCGACCGTCGCGTTGGCCTGCGCGATCGCGCGTTTCGTGACGAGATTGAAGATGTTGCGATACCAGTTCTGAATGGTCGTATAACGAATCGACGCGCCCTCGAGCGCGACCAGTTCGACCACAGCCGAATGAAGCGACGAGGTCGAGAACTTCGGTGCGGTGCAGCCCTCGATGTAATGCACCTTCGCGCCCTTGTCGGCGATGATTAGCGTCCGCTCGAACTGGCCCATGTTCTCGGCATTGATCCGGAAGTAAGCCTGCAGCGGCATCTTCACTTCGATTCCCGGCGGCACGTAGATGAAAGAACCGCCCGACCAAACGGCCGAGTTCAGCGCCGCAAACTTGTTGTCGGCGGGGGGAATGACCGTCGCGAGATACTTGCGGACGATCTCGGGATGCTGCTTGACCGCGCTATCCATGTCGCAGAAGAGGACGCCTTGCTCTTCGAGCGCTTTGCTGGTGCTGTGGTACACGACCTCGGACTCGTATTGCGCGGAGACGCCGGCGAGGAACTTGCGCTCGGCCTCCGGGATGCCAAGACGATCGAAGGTCCGCTTGATATCCTCGGGCACGTCGTCCCACGACCGTTCGGTCTGGTCGGTTGACTTGACGAAGTAGTGGATGTCGGCGAAATCGATCTCGCTCAGGAGCGCCGTGTCACCCCAGGTCGGCATCGCCTTGCGGATGAAGAGCTCGTATGCTTTGAGGCGGAAATCGCGCATCCAGGCGGGCTCGTTTTTCATCGCGCTGATGCGCTCGACGATCTCACGCGTCAGGCCCTTATCGGACTTGAAGACGTAGTTCTCGGGGTCGTGAAAGCCGTGCCGGTACTCCTCGATGAGCTCCGACGGCGAGACGGCGGTTTCTAACTTAACGGCCATGGCTGAATTCAGCCTACTTCCGGCGGCAGATATAGTCAAGATAGTAAAGCATCAGCTTCACTTTCGGGTTATTATCGCATTTGACACACTAGGTGCGTTTAGTGTATAGTTAGAGCATGGAAACGCCTGTTACCCTCCTCGAAGCGGTGACCTACGTCTCGGACCGGAAACGGGCTCACGACTACTTTGTGGCAGTCCGCTGGCCGAACGGTGTTGCTTGCCCTCGGCAAGGCTGCGGGTCGGCCGACGTTCGATCTATTGAGCGCACCATCAAGGGACGCTCAAAAAAGAGTGCCGGTAAGACTTGGACCGAGTATCTCTGGTTTTGCAACGAGTGCAAGAAGCAGTTTACTGCGAAGGTGGGGACGATCTTTGAGGACTCGCCTATCGGCCTTGATAAGTGGTTGCCGGCGATCTGGCTTCTGTCCGCTGATCGCAACGGCATTTCATCGTGTGAACTTGCGCGAGCCCTGAAAGTGCGACAACCCACCGCGTGGTTTATTCTGCACCGCATCCGAACCATGATGACCGCCGAAAATCCCGAGCCGTTAAGCGGCACCGTAGAAGCTGACGAGACCTTCGTCGGCGGCAAGCTCAAGTTTGCGAAACGCATCCAGCGCGAAGTACGAGAGGGCAAATTTGGGGCATTATATACTTGGCAAAACGGTGAGAGGTCCCGTATAGTGCCTTAGATCGGTGCTACTATCCCTTTTGGAGACCTTGCCGCAGGCCAAGCGCCTGTAACAAGAAACGAAAGGACCGGGCTGCGCGCCGGTCTTTTTGTTTAGCTTCAGCCTGATATAATCATCGCATGGCCGACCCTGCCGATAGGCCCCTACCGCCGGAACCGCAGTTCCGAGCCTTCCTCAAGGCCCTAATCGACATTCCGAAGTCTGCGCTCACCGAGGCGGAGGCGAAGCGCGTCAAGCGCCCCAGGCGCAAGAAGCCAGCTTAGAGTCTTAGCCTATGGCCGAGCGGGAGCTAGAGATTGCGATGGGGCTCTGCGCCGCCATCGTCGTGGCCGTGCTTGGTATCTACGCTTACACTACGTCGAGAAGGGCTTTTTTGTGGACCATCGGGATCGGCGTTGCGATTTTCGCCGCTGGCCTAGCAGCTATCGCCATAACGATTAATAACT
>JASHOM010000186.1 GCA_030041115.1 Vulcanimicrobiota bacterium
CCGTTGCCGTCGTGCCGTAGAGCTTACCGTCGAGGGCGACGAGTCCCGAAGGCGATGCACCGTCTTTTCCGCCTTTGAAGCTGTACAGTATGCTCTCCGTTCCGGACGTGCTGATCTTGAAGACCGTCCCCGCGTTCGCGGTTCCGCCCAGCGTCGTCGTCCCGTAGAGCGTTCCGCCGACCTCCGTCAGCGCCGACTCCGGCAGCTTGCCGTCCTTACCGCCTTTGAAACTGTACAGCACTTTCTCGCTGCCGGAGGGCGCGATCTGCATCACGGTTCCGCAGCCGGCCGTTGCGCAGCTCGATCCGCCGTATTCGGTCGTACCGTAGAGCACGCCGCCGACGTCGAGCAACGAGGCGACCGGCGTCGCGCCGTCGCCGATGCTGGAGCCGAAGCTGTAAATGACGTTCTCGCTGCCCGACGTCGAAATCGTGTAAACGGTCCCCACCGAATGCGTTCCTCCGGCCGCGGTCGTTCCGTAGAGCGTGCCGCTCACTTCGACGAGTCCGCCATACGGATTTGCGCCGTCGCTGCCCGCGGTGAAGCGATGAAGAATGGTCTCCGTGCCCGAGACCAGCTTGAAAACGACGCCTTCGTCGCCGGCGCCGCCCCCGTTGACCGTCGTGCCGTACAACGTTGCATCGAGATCGAGCAGATTCGCTTGCGGCAGCGCGCCGTCGCTACCTCCTTTGAAGGCGTGGAGCACTTTCTCGGTGCCCGATGTCGTCATCTGGAACGCGCTGCCTTCGTTGTAGTGGCCGCCGGCATAGGTCGTGCCGGAGAGCGCATCGTTGGTTGCAATCAAGCTTGCATAGGGCTCCTTACCATCCGTGCCGTCGAAGCTGAATAGGTGCTTGAAGGTCGCGCTAGCGCCGCGCGCATACGTCTGCGGCGCTCCGTTCGACGCGGCGGGAAGCGTCGAGGAGTCGCTGAAGTGGGCGCAGCCTGCCAGAAAAAGGACGCAAAAAACAACAGCCGGTTTTTGCATGACGGACGATTCATCCCGGCGCCGCATTCCTCCCGGGAGCAGAGGTGCTTTTTGCCGACTTTTTGTCATCCGTCCCATCGTCGAAGGCGGGCGTGGTACTGTCTATGGGTTCTCCCTTGTCGATACCGTCCGCACGGAGGTTAGGAGCAAAAAGATGACCATGTTGATTTCCTCGCGACTTTTGGCGCTCTGCGGTGCGCTTGCGCTGCTCGCCGGCTGCGGCGGTTCGCCGGCGGCGTTCGGCCCGCCGGCGCCGAGCGCGCAGGCGTTCGGCCGTAGTCCGCACGGAGCGCACCCTGATCGCGGCCGCCCGTGGATGTCGGCCGAAGCGAAAAAGGACGACCTGCTCTACGTCAGCGATGCCGGCACCTACGACGTTTATGCGTTTTCGTATCCGAAGGGCAAGCTGGTCGGATCGCTGACCGGTCAGAACAACCCCGCGGGCCTATGCGTGGACGCGAAAGGAGATCTCTTCGTTACGCAACTCTACGGTGGCGGCCACATCGTCGAATATCCGCACGGCGGCACTACGCCGATCGAATCGCTCAGCGATCCGGGGTACGAACCCGGCGGATGTTCCGTCGATCCGGCCACCGGCGACCTCGCCGTTTCGAATATCATTACCGATTCGTTCGGTACGGGCGATCTGCTCGTTTTCAAAGACGCCAAGGGAACGCCCACCACGTACGATGCTCCCGGAGAAACCGCGGCCGGCGGTGAATGGGGCTCCGTGAATACGGTGGGCTACGATGACAAAGGCGACATCTTCGTCGCCGGGCACGGTTACCCGGATCAAAACTGCTTTGCCGAGTTGCCCAAAGGCGCGGCGAGTCTCGAAAACCTGACGCTCGATCAAAACTTCGGATCCGGCATCGGCAACGTTCAGTGGGATGGCAAGGACATCACGTTTTCGTCGATCTCGGGCTCGACGTACCGCTTCAAGATCAAGGGCGCGGTGGGCAAGGTCGTCGGTTCGACGATCCTCAACGGCTCGAGTCAAGACGATCAGGGCTGGATTCAGGGAAGCGCGATCGTCGCCCCGCAGCAAAATGCAAAGGAGGTCTTCCTTTACAAATATCCGCGCGGCGGAAATGCGACCAAGACCATCACGGGTCTGACCGAGCCCTTCGGTTCGACGGTTAGCTTAGCGAATCATAAATGAGATGCGTGCCGTCGTCGCGCTAGCGGTTGCCGTGAGCCTTGCGGGTTGTTCGATCGGCTCGCGGAACGCGTTGCCGGCGATGCAGACCGGCGAAGCATTGCGCGCGCTAACGGCGACGGGCGCCGGAAAGATCTCGCACGTCGTCTACATCATTCAAGAGAATCGCAGCTTCGACGCCGTGTTCGAGGGCTATCCCGGAGCCGATACCGTCTCGAGCGGAAAGAACTCGAAAGGCAAGACCATCGAGCTGCAGCCGGTGAGCCTTGCGACGCAGTATACGATCGACCACTCCGCGGCCGCGATGTTCGCTGCCTGCAACGGGACGGGCCGGCTTCCCGGAACGCACTGCAGGATGGACGGCTTTAACAACGAGCTGAGTTCGTACGGCGCTCCGCCGAATCCGCAGTACGTCTACGTACCGCACGGTGAATCGAAGCCGTACTTCGAGATGGCCCGCGAGGGGGCGCTGGCCGACCGGATGTTTCAGTCGCAGCTCGATGAGAGCTTCGTCGCACACCAATACATCATCGCTGCAGAGGCGCAATCGAGCGTGGACATCCCCAACGGGCCGTGGGGCTGTCCGGGAGGCATGTCCGATACGGTTTCGACGATTACGCACGAGCGGACCATCGGGCCGGCGCAGAGCGCGTGCTTCAACTACGAGACCCTGGGCGACGAGCTCGACAAGGCCGGCCTTTCTTGGCGATTCTACACGAGCCGGTATACGGTCCCGACCAGCGGCTTCTGGTCGGGCTATCAAGCAGTCAAGCATATCTACGACGGCCCCGACTGGAAGAAGGACGTCATCACGCCGCAAAAGCGCTTCCTGACCGACGTCGCCGCGGGGAAGCTGGCGTCGTTCACCTGGATCACGCCGCTGTGCGAGAACTCCGATCACGTCTCGTGCGGCGGAGGTTACGGACCCTCGTGGGTTTCGGCACTCGTCAACGCGGTCGGGGAGAGCGCGTTCTGGAAGACGACGGTGATCTTCATTCAGTGGGACGACTGGGGCGGCATGTACGACCACGTTCCGCCGCCGTACGAGAACTACGACAGCCTGGGCTTTCGCGTGCCGCTGATCATCGTCTCACCCTACGCCAAAAAAGGCTACGTTTCGCACACGCCGTACGAGACCGCGAGCGTGTTGCGCTTTGCCGAAGACCTTTACGGACTAGGGCACCTCGCCGCCGCCGACCGCCGGGCAACTTCGCCGGCCGCGGACTGTTTCGATTTCGCACGGTCTCCCCGCGCGTTCGTTCCCGTCAAGGCCCCCAAGGGGCCAAAGTTCTTCCTCCATCAAAGGAGCGACGACCGCATCCCCGACTACGAGTAGCCGGAGTTTTTGTCAACTTTTTGCCATACCTCGCGTTCGCCGGCGGGTGCGTGCTAGCATGAAATGGCACCGCTTCATTGGAGGTTACAAAACAGTATGAAAATCTCGAGGTCCGCCGGCTACGCGCTGGCGGCTTGCGCGTCCGCGGCCATCGTTGCCGGGTGCGGCGCCGGCTCGTCGACGGCATTGGGTCCGTCGCTCCCCAACCAGCAGGCTCTGCACGCCGGACCGCCGGGCGTGCATCCCGATCGCGGGCGCTCCTGGATGTCGCCCGATGCCAAGAAGTCCGATCTGCTCTACGTCACCGATTCGAGCACCTACGACGTGTACGTCTACTCGTTCCCGAAAGGGAAGCTCGTCGGCACGCTGACGAACGAGAATAATCCCGCCGGCATGTGCTCCGATTCGAAGGGCGACGTTTACGTCACCCAGCTCTACGGCGGCGGCCACATCGTCGAATACGCGCATGGCGGCACGACTCCGATCAAGACGCTGAACGACTCGAGCTACGAACCCGGCGCATGTTCCGTCGACCCCTCCACCGGCGATCTTGCGGTCGCAAACATCGTGAGCGACTCGTTCGGTCAAGGCACGTTGATGGTTTTCAAGAACGCATCGGGCTCGGGAACGCTCTACGCTCCTCCCAGCTCGGGCGATTGGTTCTCGGTCAACACCGTCGGCTACGACGACAAGAGCAACATCTACTTTGCCGGGAGTTGCAACAGTTCGTTCTGCGCGGGCGAGCTTGCAAACAACTCGAGCTCGACCGAGAACGTGTCGCTCAACAAGGGTCCCGTCGATTGCGGAACCGTCGAGTGGGACGGGAAATACGTCACCTTCGACGATCAATCGAACGGAACGGTCTACCGGTACACGTTCAGCGGAACCGAGGGAACCGAGGTTTCCGCGACGACGCTCGACGGATCGAGCGAGGTCGATGGCTCGTGGATCAGCGGCAAGTACGTGGTTGCGCCGCAGCAGGGCGGAGCCGATGTCTTGGTTTACAAGTACCCCGCGGGCGGTAAGGCGACCAAAACGATCACCGGCTCGACCCAACCCTTCGGCACGACGATCAGCGTCGCAAAGAAGAAGAAAAAATAGCGCTTCCGAGTCATCGGCGTAGAGCGATGAGGCCGGCAGTTCCGCCGGCCTCATCATTTGCGGCCGCAACCTAACGCCGCCCGAGTGCCTTTCTGCGAACATGCAACGCACCGACGACCTCGTTCGCCGGCCCTCGCCGGCTACTCGCCCTCACCCGCTCGCCTACCTCGGCGGTCTTCTCTGGATGGGCTCCTGGGATACCGATCGGGTTTACGCCATCGATCCGCAGTCGTGGACCGTGCGAAGCGAAGTCGAAGCGCCGGGCAAGCCGTATGGGCTTGCGGCCGTGGGCGACGAGCTGCGCGTCGTGGTCGGCATCGGCGAGGATGACGACCGGTATCTCTATCGGCTGTCGGCAGACGGCAGGTTCGATGCGACGAGCAAGACGGCATGCCCCGACTTCACCGGTTCGTACCTCGCCGTGGCCGGCTCGACGATCTATCTCGGTCAGATGACGCTCCGGCGGATCGTTCGGTTGAATCCGGACGCGACGATCGAGCGTGAGTTCGCGTTGCCGTCGCGCTGCGCCGGAATCGGCTTTGGACCCGACGGGCGTCTCTACATGATTTCGGGCGACGAGGAGCTCGAACACTTGAGATTCGGCACGCTCGATCTCGCGCCGAGCGCGCCGCGATTCGAGAGCATCGGCGCCTTACCGGACGAAGCGCGCTCGCTGGTCTACGACGGCTCGCGCTGGTGGACGTGCCTGCGCGACGACAACGAAATCGCGTCGTTTACTTAACGACGCCTTCGAGCGGCGTCGCGAAGCGCGCTTCGCCGAGCGGTTTGACGCGGAAGACGTCTTCGATCGTTCTCAAGACGCTGTAATGGTCGATCCTCTGAGCATACGATCCGGGATTGACGTTGCCGGCGAGAATCGTCGGGATTTGGTTTCCCGGGCTTCCGTCGTTCTCGTCGAACGTCAGGATCAGGACGCCGTCGTGGGCCGCGTCCCAAGCGATCAGGTTGGGCAGATTCTTTGACGCCCATTTGTCGCCCGTGGCGATCGAGCAGTCGTGCATGTCGTTGCACATGTTCGGCGTGATCCAAATGAACCTGGCGGGAGGAGCAACGAGCGGCGTGCGATAGACCCAACTGTCGGATCGCGGAACCGTGGTAAAGTTCGGCCACGGTACGTGCTTGCGCGCGTAGAGCCAGCCGCTGCGAAGGTGGTCCGGGTGCGCGTGGCACCCTACGAATCCGTTGCGCGGCATCGTCTCGGCATAGCCTCGAAACGTGATCCCCGCTTCGAGCAGCTCGCTGCCCAGGCTCGGCGAGGCCAACGATACCGGACAGCCGTCGGAAGTAACGCCCTGCGTCGACCCGCTAAAGAGCGCCAAGTAATTCGGCTGACTGGGATGCGCAACGGCATAGCTGTGGGTCATGTTCGCCCATCGGGAGGCCAAGCGGTTCATGTACGGAGCGTTCGGGTTGCCGATGATGTCGTGGTGCGACTCATTTTCGAAGATGACGAGCTGCACGTACTTGGTCGTGTAACTCGGCGGCTTGACCGCGCCGGCGGCGAGTCCGGCGGCCAGCACTGCGAGAATCGACGCATGCTTGAGGGTCATGCCGGCTCGGTTCGGCCGGGCCGGGGAAGCGAGCGCACCTGACCGGTCTCATAACCGACGAGCACGTCGCAGGCCACTCGATGAAAAATGCCGGTTGCGACGACCCCGTGGATGCCGCGCAGGAGTTCGTCGAGCGCACGTGGATCGGGGATGCGACCGAAGCGGCAGTCGAAGATCCAGTTGGCATTGTCGGTGACGAACGGCTCGCCGCCGGTTCCGCGCCGAACGACCTCGATATCGCCGCAACGCCGCTCGATTTCGCGACGCACGTAGGGAGCGGCGTACGGGACGATCTCGACCGGCAACGGAAACGCGCCGAGAATCGGAACGAGTTTGCACTCGGTGATGATGACGACGTAGCGCTCGCTCGAGAGCGCGACGGCTTTTTCGCGAAAAAGCGCGCCGCCGCCGCCCTTCGTGAGCGACCAATCGGGCGCGACTTCGTCGGCACCGTCGATCGCGACCGGCATCGGACGGCTCAAAAGTCCGGCGAGCGGAATGTGAAGGCGGCGGCAGAGCGATTCGGTCTCGCTCGACGTTGCGACCGCCGCGATCCGCCGGCCGCTCGCGACGAGCTCGCCGACGCGGACGATCGCCCAATACGCCGTCGTGCCGGTTCCCAAGCCGACGCACATGCCATCGCGCACGTAGCGATCGACGGCCGCAAATCCGGCCGCCCGCTTTGCGGGATCGTCGTTTTCGAACGTCTGCTGCGCGCTCACTTGCTTGATGACCGGAGATTCGGCGAAGTTCACGCCGATACTTTGAGAATTTTTGATACTTTTTCTATTGCGCTGCCGTCGGCCCCGGTCCCAAGGTTGAAGCATGAAAAACTCACACTCTTTCGCGCGCTTGCTGCCGGTACTCGCCTTCGCCGGCGCCGTCGCGCTGCAGGCGAGCTCCGCATCGGCGGGCACCCTGGGCGGAATCGCCGGGACCATCACCGACGCCAAGACCGGAGCGCCGGTTGCCGGCGTGCACCTGCAAATCACCTCGCCCTCGCAGAGCGTCAACGCTACGACCGATGCCAAGGGCCACTACATCGTCCTTTCGCTCCAACCCGACAGTTACACGGTGACGGCGGTGAAGGCCGGATACGATGCGCAATCGTGGTCCGGCGAAAGCGTCTATGCCGACCAAACGCAACAATACGACCTGCAGCTCCAGCCTGCCGGCTCGACGCCCGAGCAATAAGCGCTCGTCCACCCGTTCCGGGCACGTTCCGGACGGCGCGCCCGTAACGTAACGCGTTAACGAAAATAAACACGCGCGTACAGCGCGTGTTTTGCATTGACTTTTCCATGCGATGAGCTAGCATTGGATGTGACCGCCTTTTACGCGGAGGCCAGCATCTTGAACACATCAACCAATTCACGGCTAAAGCAGCAAGGCGCGGCGGCACTCACCGTTGCGCTTACCGCCTTCGCGATCGCAGCCTGCAACGGACCGGGCGCAACGGTGCCAAGCTCCGGCGCGTTACCGGCGAGCAGCATTGCGAAACGCACCGCGAAGCCGAGTCCGACGCCGTATCAATTCAATTTCACGACCCTCGACGACCCCGGTAGTGCTTCATACACTCGCATCATGGGAATCGACGAACTCGCTCAAGTGGTGGGAACGTACGGGAGCGGAACCGCATCCGACCCGAGCCACGGCTTCAGCAGCGAGGTTCCATACACCAAGTTCCGGAATTTGGATTATCCCTCGGCGCCGGACACCGTTGCCACCGCGATGAGCAGCAACGAAATCTTCGTTGGGTATTTCCTGGACGATTCGTCCGGCCATCATACGTGGGGCTTCATTCGGAATAAAGGCGTCTGGACCCAATACAAAGATCCGAAAACGCCCAAGGGGCCCGGCAGCATCAACGAGTTTCTCGGCGTCAATGACGCTTCCGAAGTGGTGGGTTTTTACGTCAACAGCTACGGCAGCGACCAGGCGTACGAGTTGGCGAGCAATCACTTCCATCCGCTCGATCCGCCGGGTGCGGTGAGCGCAACGGCCAACGGCATCAACCTGCGCGGGACGATCGTCGGATGCGAAACGCTCGCTAGCGGTACGGTGGAGGGATGGCTCTTACAAAACCGCGGCTACACGCAGCTCGCGTATCCGGGTGCGTCCAGCACGCAAGCGTTTGCGCTCGACTACCAAAATCAGGTCGTCGGATCGTACGTGGACGCTAAGGGCACGCACGGCTTCATCCTGACCGACCCGGTGAGTCCGAGCCAGCGCTATTGGCAGACCATCGACGAGCCGGATGCCGCGGGTACGACGGTCGTCACGTCGATCAACAGCCATCACGCCATCAGCGGATGGTATATCGACGAAAACGGCAATACCGACGGATTCGTTGCGACCTTGCAATAATAGGCGCGGATCGCGATCCGGCCCCCAGCTCAGATGACGGCGCCCGACGTGCGCGGCATCGGCGTTGACGCCGCGACCCGATGCGCTCATTACGCTTCGGCGCTCGACGTCGTCGCGATCAAGATGAGCTGTTGTGCCACGTACTTCGCCTGCAAAGACTGCCACGATGCGCTGGCGGATCATTCGGTCCGGCCGTGGCCTCGCGAGCAGCGGTCGGAACGCGCCGTACTCTGCGGGACCTGCAGATCGGAACTTACGATCGCGCAGTACCTGGCGAGCTCAGAGCGCTGCCCCGCCTGCGGCGCAGCCTTCAATCCCGGCTGTCGCGCGCATCACCACGATTATTTTTCAGACGATTAGCACCTATTCGTTACCAGCGCCCCATCGAAAATCTCGATAACGCCGTTGTGCTCGTCGAACGTGAATCGTTCGAAAAGAGCGCCGGCGTCCGCAAGCGAGCCGCCATGTTTTGACTTCGCCGCTACCTGGTAGCACTCGCCTTCTTTAGACCAGCCGAGGGCGTAAAAGTACTCGAACAACTCGACCGTGTAGCTCTTTTTGGCAGTGAGGTGCGAGCTCACGATCGGCGCTCCTTTGGGCAGCGTCGGATAGAAGCCGGGAAAGTTGTCGAATCCGAGTTGGAGATAGAAAATCGGCTTTTTCGAGCCGCCCGGAGGAAAGGTTCCGCCTTTGTATGCCGTCGTGCTGCTGATGAGTCTGACGGTGTTGGCGGCGGTGCCGTACGTCTGCGGATATTGCAGCGCGCCGCCCCAACCGGCGAAAGCGGGAACGCACAAGGAGCCGCCCTTCGCTTTCAGCGTCTCTTTCTCGACCTCTGCGTATTCTTTGGTGTTCTTTTGACCTTGGCACTTGCGAGGCGCGGCGGCGCCGGGTTCACCGGCTCCCAGACGCTCGAGCGTATCGGCGGCTCCGAAACTCGCCGGCAGCGGCGAGAGCGTTGACCGGGCCGCACAGCCGGCGAGTACGCCGATCGCCACTGCGGAAAGCAGAAATCCCCATTGAGACAGGCGCGACCGTTTGAAGCGCATGGCAACCTCCTGCACGCCGGAGTGCCCGGAAGTATGCCCGGGCTGCCGGCAAGCGTACGTACGCTGGGCGAGCGGCGAGAACCTACAGAGCGTCGTAGGTCGCCTTAAGGATCAGGGCGACCGTGGAGCGTTACGCTGACAGCGGGCTAAAGAGCTAGGCGGTCTTTAGCCCAGGCACATCTACCCAGCACGCCCCGAGAGCCCCACATGTTTGAGCCCTCGGGGTACCTCCTAGACGCCATTCTTCTATGACGCCGGTACCGCCGCGGGGATCAGCGGAACAACCGCCACAGAATGTCCCAGCGGCAAGCACGTCGGCCGACACGTCGCCGTGTGCAGGGCGTCCAGCACGAGCCGCCTCTTCATGTAGTGGTTCATTGCCCCACCTACCGCCACGCGCGAGAGCAGGTCCGACACGATGGCCGGGTAGAGCCAGCCTTTGCCGGTCCAGATGCACGTTGCTCGTCAGGTAGCGCTTCACGGACCGGCGCGAGGCTGCGCTTGCGGTCTTCGCGTTCATCGATGGCTGGTACAATTCGCACCGGCGGCATGCCGCCCTCGGGATGCTGTCACCGGCAGCGTTTGAACGGCGGAATCAAGCCGCCTGATGTCCAATGAACAAACCGTCCAGCAAACCGGAACAGCTTCACCCGACGGCCTGAGAAGCCGTTTCAAGCATATAAGAATTTTACTGGAGGATTCGCCGTTTCCGTCGCCCCGAGCGAAAAGTAGAGGACCTGTCTTGAGAACCTTAGCGACCTTCGCCTTTGTAGCGGTCCTGGCTGGGTGCGGTCAAAGCCTTAACACCCCGTTGACTCAAGGCGCAGCGCAAAGCCGAGCGCATCGGGAATCGGGGTCGAGTGGCGACGTGCTTTTTGCTACAGCGGATGACATCAGCGGCTATTATGTCTTAGTGTGGTCATATCCGCGAGGTAAGTTCATTAGAAAATTGGATGGGACAGGCGTAGGCATGTGCTCGGACACGTCTGGTAACGTCTGGGTCGCGGATGTCGCCTTCACTAACCTCATCGAGTACAAGCATAACGGCAATTTAGAGAAAGAGCTTCCAGATGGCTTTGGTACTCCGTGGGGATGCTCCGTTGACCCCAACACGGGGAATCTTGCGACTATGCAGGAGTACGGTGGGCTCGTCGTATTCGCCAACGCAAGTGGGTCTGGAACAGCCTATTCCACGAACTTAGCGACCGGGTACTTTTGCGCTTATGACGATAAGGGCAATCTATTTGCTGACGGCGTGAACGACAGCAATCAGGGCGAGCTTGTTGAGCTTCCAAAGGGTAGCACCAAGGTCGAAAGCATTGCGCTCAATCAGAGCATAGGAGGTACCGGGGCTGTCCAATGGGACGGCCAATACCTTGCGGTTCAGGCTTCACAAGACGGCCATCACGCGACAATTGATCAGGTGCAAGTGTCCGCCTCGACTGGTACTATCGTGGGAACCACTCTGCTGGATAGCCCACGGACGACAGCACCTCTAGCCCAGTTCTGGATACAAGGGAACGTTGTCGCTGAGCCAACAGGGCGTGACGGTAGGGAGATTGGCTTGTGGAAATACCCAGAAGGTGGGCAGCCCATGCGCGTCATCGAGCGCGGCGGCGGTTATAAAGCGTCAATTATCAAAGGGCTCACGGTTAGCGTAGCCTCAAAGCACTAAAGGCTCATTAATCAGAGGTCGTCCCGATTTCCGGGAGACGCCGCGAAGCGGCGTAGCGTAGTCAGCTTATATCACGCCGTCGGCAAAGCTCACAAACGGAAACGCTACGCCGACTGGCCGGACTTGACCCTTAAGCGTTGAGCCCTCTGAAGCAATGTGGCGTTGTGAAGCTGGCCCGCTTCTGTGGACGGTTTTTGATGAGAGATCATGCAGCGGTCTTCCGCTTTTCGTAGTCAGCCGGTGACAGCATCTCCAGCGCTGTGTGCCGCCGCTGCGTGTTGTACCACCCGATACAGTCGAACACGCTGAGAGCTGCCTCGCGTGCCGTCGAGAACCGATGCCGAACGAGCAGCTCGCACTCGAGGATTGCGTTGAAGCTCTCGCACATCGCATTGTCGTAGCAGTCGCCAACGGAGCCCATGGAAGGTCGGACACCACCTTCGCGACAGCGGTTGCCAAAAGCAATCGACGTGTATTGGCAACCTTGATCGGAATGATGAATCACATTGGTCGGCCGCCGCTGGCTGACCGCCATGTCCAGGGCGTCGAGCACGAGCTGCGTCCGCAAATGTGTTGCCATCGCCCATCCCACGACTCGGCGGCTGAAAACATCGAGCACGATTGCGACGAACAGAAACCCCGCGAGCGTGGGAACGTACGTTATGTCGGCAACCCAGAGCTGATCCGGAGCCTCTGCGGTCAACTTCCGATCGACAAGATCGGGAGCTGGCCGGGCATCGCGAGCGCGGACCGTCGTGAGATAGCCTTTGCGACGGCTCGCACCTTGGATACCACGGTCGCGGATAATCCGTGCCACGCGCTTGTCGCTGACGTCAATTCCGGCATCACGGAGATCGGCTTGGAGTCGAGGGCGTGAGGCGGTCAACGTGCTGGCTAACAGCTTGACCCGCCGTCGGACAGGTACGGACGGTGCGTGAGCAAATGGCGTACGGCCACCGCTCCGTGAGCAAAGCCGTTCGCCGAAAGCACCCGTAAACAAAGGCACTTAGCGGGCACTTGGAGAGGTGGCAGAGCGGTTGAATGCGGCGGTCTTGAAAATCACTAAGGCCGTCCCGACAAGTCACCGCTCGCGTCGATCAAAGCACGGTAGTTCGACCTAGCGTGACCTCCCAGTACCTATCGGGACCTATTCCGCTAGCAGATTGTTGGCAAATCGGGAATTTGCTAACGTAGGGACCCGAGCAGCATACCATGTCGCGTGACCGGCGTCGCTCGGCCAAGCTCAAAAATTGGGTAGCCTTTCCGATTCGTCCAAACAGACAGCCTCAGGAGTTTTCGCGGTAACACGACTCTTGAGGTGTCGGGCGACGATCGCCGCGGCGCGAACGGTTAGTCTCCCGAGGCGCTATAGTTGATATTAACCGTGGTGCCGCTCGTGACCGTGGAACTCGTGGGATTGTACATGTAGATATTTACGGCGGATCCGCTCGCGGGCTGGCAATATCCAATATATCCAGCCGACGACGTCCAAATTGCCGCTGAGCAGGTGTAGTGGGTGTTCGAAAAAGCTGCTGCGCCAGAAAGAGTAATCGTGATGTACACGTTGTTGAGAGTAAAATCACAAGTTTGATTGACACTGCAATTTGCGAAAAGCGATTGGCTCGTGTGATCCGACACTGAGTGATACTTCCCGTCGCACGCAGCTCCCGTTGAGGTGTAGCATGGCGGCACGGGCCCAGGCGTTGCATTAGTCGAGCTCGTGCCGCCATAAATGGCTCCTGCGACTGATAGATTGGGAGTTTGTGCTTGAACCAGGTCCCTCCGCGATAGCAACGTAAGGGCTGCGAGGAAAAGAATTGCGATGGTTGCTGCGGCGGTTATCGCTCGTTGGTGCACCGGAAAACCTCTCCCCCCGTAGCTTAGAGCTACTCATCTCAGTCTAGCGAATTTCAAAAATCCATCGCGCCCATAGCAAGCAGTCAGCGGGGAACTCAAGGCGGGCCTTGCCAGGAGATCACGATTTGCCCTGCACCGTCGCTACCTTCTCCTCTTTCGATCGTGACATGAGTCGCGGATTTTTCAACGAAAGAAGAACCGCCGCCCCCGCCGCCTCCAGATCCCACACCCTCGGAATAACCGCCAGCAGTGGCGTTGGCGCCGCTGCCGCCGCCGCCACCACCGTAATAACCGCCGCCACCACCGCCGCCGGCACCACCGGCCAAATTGTAACCCTGCTCAGTGCTTCCGCCTGTTCCGCCGCTAGCGAGCATCCCGTCTGCTCCAGGCAGACCTTGCACAATCCATTGATGATTGCCGGTTCCGCCTGTGCCGCCCATACCGCCGTCGCGCTGCGTACCACCCTTACCGCCGCCACCACCGCCTGCAGTGGCGTCAATGCTGGCGATCACACCGCGGATCCCGGCATGCCCTCGCATACCCGTGAGACCGCCGCCAGCGCCTCCCCGACCGCCGTCATGTTGACCTTGTCCGCCTGCTCCGCCGCCACCGCCCGCGACGAGCACACGATCGTTCGTTGAGGTGCCTCCTTGCCGCACATCAGATGCTCCGGCACCCCCTTCTCCCACCAGCGGGCAGGACGGCCCGGCGTCGCAATAACCGCCGGTGCCACCGCCGTTATAACCGCCCTCCATCTCGTTGGGCGCGCCACCTACGAAGATGGCCAAAGTCTCTCCCGGTTGCACGGCGAGCCTGGCTTCGACGAAGCCGCCATGAGCAGACGACGTACCTGCTCCCATGGCAGCAACGGTTATTCGTTTGACGCCGGGCGGCACTTTGAATGTCTGCTTCGTGCCGGTGTACTGAAACGTTTGACTGTGCTTTCCGGCAGGTGCAACCGCACCCGCCCTCGAAAGCGTAACAGCGACGCCAGCTCCCTCGCCGGACATCGGCGAAACACCGCCTGTGCAAGCAGCGAGCAGCGTACTGCAAAGCGCGTACAGCAAGATGGCTTTTGAAGAATTGACAAGCCGTATGATGGGGGAAGCGGAGTATCTCATCAGTCGCAATTCCCATTTCCGCCGTACGATCCGGAGTACGTGCCCAGTAGGTCCTGCGCGTGAACTGTCAAGGGAGTGAAGGGCCCGATCGTCACCCACGTTGTCATTACGTCGCCCGACGCGACGACTGGGCTCTGAGTGGCGGTGACCACGCAGACGCTCGACGCGGGAACCGTTACGGTCGTCGTACCGACGCCGCTAGAGAATGAAGAGATTGACCACGTGAATTCGCACGGTATGCCCGAGGACGCGGAGCAGGCATTGTGGGTGACCGCCGCGGAGGTACCGGCGACTAAAACATTCCCAGGCTGCGCGGTAGGCGCTGACGTCGCCTGCGCAATGACGACCGGACCTCCATACGGCGATGGGTAGGTTGTTGGGACCGGTGTGGGTCCGTTAGGTAAAGGCGTTGCAGAGGCGTTGCCAAACAATCCGCCACCGCATCCCCAATTGGCGTTCGCATCCATGGCGCAGCCGCCAACAAAGGTCTCGACGGTCTTTCCTTCCCGGTCAACCGCCACCGCGTCGACAAACCATGGGCGTTCGATACCGAGCAGCTTCTCTTGAAATTCACGATCGCGCATGAATGAAAAGATACGCCGACAGTCGCGATAATTGCTGCTTGATGCCACGGGATCGAACTGCTTGGGCGAATAGCGGTTGAAAGCGCGAGTACGTTTCACTTACGTTGGCAACGGCAGGTCACGGGGCTTACTTACCCTCGCCATCGCGCTGCTGCTGCTCCTAACCGTAGAGAGAAGACGACGCGCGCGATTCGCTGCACCATCAAATCTCTCATGCTGACAGCCTAGCCCACCCAAAAGCCGGAAGGGCCATTTGAAAAAGGCCGCCGCTATTGATCATCTGTAGCGCTGTGCCGTTCCCGGTTCCGCAGATCAGAAGAGGCTGCATCATGTCTCCTGACGGAATCACAATTGCGGCCGAGCTATCGGAGGGGCACTCGATCTGGTAAGCGCCCGAAGCGTCGCTCGCATCGGTAGCAGGGATAAGAACGACTCCTCCGCCGGCGGCCACAGCGGCATTTACCGCGTCCTGAAGCGCCTGCTGATTAGGCACGGGAAAGTCCCCGATGTGCATGCCGCCACCGTATGTGCTATCGAGCGCGCTATAAATGCCAGGCTCTGTGTAATCGCTCATTTATTTTTCCTTGTTCTGCGTTCAAACGGCAAGTCGCGAAGTGGAGTTAAATGCGAGACAAAACATAGCAGGTGCTGTAGTCTTAGGTCTATAAATAAGCGCTCGGGCGTTAGCTTGGTAGGCTTAATGCCGCCCGCGGGAGGTCGTGGTTGAACGACACGGAACGGCGCTAACGAGTTACGGCCTTTCATCAAAGGGGGAGCGATGACTCGATCTTGCACGTGGTGGCTGCGACGTCTAAGATTGAGCATGATCGCGGCTTTGCTTACCGGGTGCGTGGCCCTCCCAACGCCGAGTGAGCGCGGGTCTGTGGGCAGCGTTTCCAAAAGCCCGAATTCATGGATGGTGTCTGCGGCGAAAAGCGAAGCGCTGCTGTATCTATCGGATACCTCGTCCAAAGTCTACGCTTACTCGTATCCAAGTGGTCAGCTCGTCGGTACGCTGACCGGTCTAAATACGCCGCAGGGGGAGTGCATCGACTCCGCGGGCGACGTCTGGATAACCGAGTATCTGTCTAAGGAACTCGCTGAATACGCCCACGGAGGAACACAGCCGATCGCGACGCTGAGCGATCCCGGAAATCCAGTCGGTTGTTCGGTGGATGGCGCTACGGGGAACCTCGCGGTTGCCAATTATTATCCGGCGACCGTGGAAGTGTACTTAAACGCACAGGGCACGCCAACGGCTTATTCGGACTCCGCCTTTCCGACCTATTTGTCCTGCACTTATGACAACGCGGGCGATTTGTTTGCCGACAGCGCGGATAGCGTCGGAATGATTACCGAGCTTCCCAGCGGCGCTAGCGAACTGCAGACGATTACATTGAGCAAAGAAATCGCGACCCTGAGTATGCAGTGGGACGGCTCGTACGTATCGATTGTGGGTTCAGTCGACGACAAATTGTCGCATGGAGCCGCCAGGAACGCACGAGGCACGGCTCCCGATGCTCGGCGCGGACCAATTGAGGTCTACCGAGTGAGTGTTTCAGGCTCATCGGGTGCTGTTGTTGGAGAAACGGCGCTCAAGAATCCGATCGACAAGCGCGTTGGTACCCCGTCGGAGCAGTTCTGGATTTCAGGTAATGCGATCATCGGACCTGATAGCTACCGTAACGGGCACACGACCGATGTACTCTCGTGGCGCTATCCACGCGGCGGTCAGCCGATTCACGTCATCCATACGGATTGGTCGGAGCCCTGGGGCACCGCCCTTAGCCCGGCAACAAAGACGTGGCTGCCCTAAGCGCCTCGAGTCGAGCTCCACTTTGTACAATCTTGGAAGCCAACGATAAACATGGCTCGTCGAGGTCGAAACGTCCGCTTGCAACTGCATTAGCTTCGGATTCCTCCGCTCTTGCCGAGCTGGACAACTCGGTTTTTAGGCTCGCCAACATAACCTAGCTCAGCTGTTTGTCTCCTGTTGCCAGGCTGGCCCTCATGAGTGCCGGGAAGCCTAGCTCGCATTTAGGCCACTGGTTCTTCATAGCCATCGAGTGTGACGGGTCTACTCTTTGCCGGTTGTCGAATGTGGCGAGCTTAGGGAGGGCTATGCCGCGACTCGCCGACCTGGTCGTGCGTTTGTACGCACAACCACCGGCTTGCGTTTTGGAAGATGGGCAATCGAGATCAACGCGCTGGCACGACGACGGCATGAGAAAGTATAGCGGGAAAGTTGCGTTCGTGGTATACTTGGCCTAAGAGAACGTACTCGATTTACGCCCGCATAATAATGCGGATGTAACTCAAAAGGTCCCGATGCGACATCGTTCGCGCGGGGCTTTTTCTTTTACCGTAAGCGTCCGCTCAAGGCCGTCTTGACGGAGGGTTGGTGGGGGTAGTACGATGATCAGATCTGCGCCGGCAGTTGCGCCGTGTCGGCGACGACCGTGAGCGTCGGGTTTGCCGGCTTGAGGTTCCAGGGCAGCAGTTCGGCGATGCGGTTGATCGGATGATCGCCGATGCGCGCGAGCACCTCGCGCAAGAACGCTTCGAGGTTGTGGC
>JASHOM010000187.1 GCA_030041115.1 Vulcanimicrobiota bacterium
AATTCATCCGTACTTTCAAGAGTACACGTACGAGATCGACGACCGGGTGAGCGTCGTCGAAACGCTCGTGCTGCTCAACGGAACGCCGCGTGACGGTGCGGTCGATCCCTTGACCGCGTATCTGATGGTCGAAATCCGCAACGACTCGCGTGAAACGCGGGAGTTCGAAACGCTCGCGGGTGCGTCACTGCGCGGCAACACCGCGCGCGACGTTCGAGCGCGCTACGATCCGGCGCTCCACGCCGTCATCGCGTGGAACGAAAGCGCGGTCGAGCAAGGGCGCGCGATCGGCTCGTCGCGACGGCCGGACGGCTTCGAAGTGAGCGGCGATCACGGGAGGATTTCTCGCGCGCATTTCGGCGGTGGACTTTCCAACGCCGTCGCCCGAGCGGTCGCCGATCCAATCGCGCTGTTTCACCACCGCCATCGCCTTGCGCCGGGGCGCCGCAGCCGCTTTTGGTTTACGCTGGCAGGGTCCACGAAGGGTGCTCGAGGCGCCCGCCGCACCTACGCCGAGGCTCCGGCGGCGGCGGCCGCACTGGCTCAGACGCGCCGCCACTACGAAGCGGTGCTGAACCGGTCGATCGTCGTTACGCCCGATGCTACGGTCAACCGCGGCGTGCTCTGGGCCAAGGCGAACATGCTGCGCACCGAGCTCTACGCGCCGACGGGATGGTGCTTCGTCAACGATCCGACGCGCTCGAACAACAGCGTCGCGCGCGACACCGCCGCGTTCGCCTTCGGCTCCGATTACGTCACGCCCGAGTTCTCTCGCGAATCGCTGCGCTGGTATCTTCGCAACGCACAGCGCAGCGGCAAAATCGTCGAGTACTACGATGTCCGCAACGGCAAGCCCGACGACTACGGGCTCAACGTCAACGATGATACGCCGCTGATCGTCCTCGCGCTCGGTCATCACTATTTCGTGACGGGCGATCTCGAGTTTTTACGCGAGTGCTACCCGGCGGCCAAACGCGCCGTCGCCTATTTGCTGAGTCAGCGCGATGAGCGCGGGTTGATCTGGTGCACGGCGACCGGAACGGGGATGCAAGGGATCGTGGGCTGGCGCAACATCATCGAGGATTACCGGATCTCCGGCGCATCAACCGAGATCAATTCCGAGTCCTTTGCAGCCCTGGAGGCGATGGCGTTGATGGCCGCCGCTTTAGGCAACGAGAGCGACCGGCGGCGTTTCGAACGGGAAGCCATCGCGCTGCGGGAAGCGATCAATCGCCATTTGCTCGACCCCGAAACCGGTCTGTACTATCTCAACGTCGACGTCGACGGGCGCGCGCGCACGAACGTAACCGGCGATCTGCTCTTTCCAGTCGTGTTCGGCGTGGCCGATCACGATACCGCGGCGCGGATCATCAGCCGTTTGAGCGTGCCCGAGTTCTGGACCGAGGCCGGCATCCGAACGGTCGCGCGCGACGACGTAGAGTATAGTCCGAACCAAAACTGGGGTCTGCTCGGCGGCGTCTGGGTTGGAATGACCTTCTTGTACGCGATGGCGTGCGCGCGATTCAATCCGGGCTTCATGGCGTACGCACTCGGTACGAGCTTTGCGCACTATTCGCGCGACCCGGGGCGGAACAACACGGTTCCGGGGCAGTTTTCCGAATGGCTGCACGGCGAGACGCTCGCGAATCAAGGCATGATGCTTTCGCCGTGGTATCCGCCGCGCTACGTCTGGGCGGCCATTCAGGGAGCCTGCGGTCTCGAGGTGCGCGGCCGCCGGGCTATCTGCAAGCCGCGGCTCGCCCCGCAATGGAAGTGGCTCGGCGCGCGCAACGTCCCGTTTCGCGGATCGCAACTGACTTGGTTCGTCGCACGCGCGGGCGAGTCGGTTTTGTACGCGAATTTCGGCTGCGAGACCGACCTGCGCTTCGAGGCCTACGATTCCGACGTGACGCCGATGCTCCAGCTCGGCGACGATGTGGTCGAGATCGCGTTGCGGCGGCGCAACGGGGACATCGCGATCCTCATGGGCAGCACCGCGACGCGCACGGTCACGACGCCGCTGCGCTTCGCGCGTCCGCTGCGGGGCCGCTACCACGTTCGTTACTTTACGAGCTTGCTCGACGAATGGGTCGTACGCGAGGACGTCGAGGGCCGTCGACTCGAGCAAGGATTTGCGATCGACTTGGAGGCATCGGGCTTCAGCTTGATCGAGCTGAAACGCATGGGCCCCGCGCGCGCGTAGCGAGGCCGAATGCCTACCGCGTCGAATCGTCGGGGAAAAGGAGCGGATCCCATGAGAGCACTGCGTCCGGCCTCCGCGGTGGCGATCGCGACCCTCGTTGCCGTAGCGGCGGCGTCTTTGTCTGCCTGCGGCGGCCTGAGCGGCGGCGCCGTGCCGCGCGCGAACGGCTTTGCAAAAGTTCCACGCCACAAGACGTACTTTTACACCGGCAAAGAGCAGTTCTTCGACGTGCCCGGCAGCGTGACGAAGCTCACGATCGTTGCCGTGGGCGCGCGCGGGGGCGGCCCCGACGGCGCGCTGGGCGGGCGCGTTTACGCAGTCGTCCCGGTAACGCCGGGAGAGAGGCTGGCGGTCTTCGTCGGGGGTGCTCCCTCACGATCGCTCGGCGGCTTCAACGGCGGCGCCGACGGCGGGATCATGCGGCAGTGCTCGCGCTGCTCCGGCTACGGCGGAGGCGGCGCCTCCGACGTGCGACGCGGCGGCGAGGGATTGTTCGATCGCATCGTCGTGGTCGGCGGGGGCGGCGGCGCCGGCGGACATAGCAACGCTCGCGACAGTCACGCGGGCAACGGTGGTGAAGGTGGCGGCGGCACGGGCGGTCCGGGCAAAGCGGGTTGCTGCGCCTCGGGCGGCGGTCAGGGCGGCGGAGGCGGTACGCAAAAGGCGGGCGGCGCCGGCGGCGCAGGCGGTAACGGTTCATCCGGCCGCAAACCGGGGCGTTCCGGATCTCGCGGCAACGGCGGCGACGGCGGCGGCGGTGGCGGTGCGAACTACTACGGCGGCGCGGGCGGCGGTGGCGGCGGCGGCTATTACGGCGGGGGCGGTGGTGGTGGCGGCGGCGGCTACTTCGACCAGGGCGGCGGTGCCGGGGGCGGCGGCGGCGGGTCGTCGTACGTCGAGCCTAAGGCGTACTCATTTCATAGCTGGCGCGGCTGGAAAATCAAGAGAGCCGACGGGCTCGTCGTGTTCGACTGGTAGGGTCCCGCCACCGGTCCGGAAAGATCCACGCCGTCGTGGCGCCATGCCGGTTTCATGGATTCATCGCACCCCTAACCGGCAGCACGACGCGAACGTGGACGCCGTAGCCGGGGAGCGCTTCGAGCGCGAGCTTTGCGCCGAGACGCTGGACCAGCCAAAGACCACGACCGTGCTCCTTCATGAGGTCGGCTTGTCGACGTTCGGAAACGGCCTCACCGGCGTCCCGGTCGATGACGTGAAGAACGGCATTGCCCCCGGGGCACTCGAGGGCCATCTCTATTCGGCCGCCCGCGTGTTGCGCGACGTTAGCCGCCAACTCGCCGAAGATCAGCTCCGCGGATGTGAGGTCGCTGCGCGGCTCGGGTAACGCCGCGAGCGCGGCGAGAAATTCACGACGGACGGCTCGAGCGGCGCGCCGGTCGGTCGAATCGTACGTCCAGCGGCGTGACGCGACGAAGTTCAAGAGCAGAATCGCGACGTCGTCGGGCGACGGTTCGCGCAGGCAAAACTTTTCGATGAACTCGGCCGGACTGTCGACGTAAGCGATGGCATCGGTGCGCAGCGCCTCGCGCAGAATGGCTTCTCCTTGGAGCATATCGCGCGTGGCCTCCGTCAGGCCGTCGGTGTAGAACGCGAGCAGCGAAGCGTCGTCGAGTCGTTTGGTAACGAACGGAGCGGGCGCGGCCGCCGAACGAAGACCGATCGGAAGGCCCTCCGCTTGGATCTCCGCGATGGAGCCGTCGTTGAAGCGCAAGAGCGGGTAGGGATGACCGGCATTCGCGCAGGTGAGCGTGCGATCGCGAGTGTCGAAGATGCCGACGAACGCGGTCGCAACCGAGCCTGGGTAACGGCGCAGCAAAACGCGTTCGGCCGCATCGAGAATCCGCACCGGATCGCGCTCGTACATCGCGACGACGTTGATCGCGTGCCGAAGTTTGCCCATCACGATCGAAGCTTCGAGGCCGTGACCGGTGACGTCGCCGACGGTGAGCAAAACGCGATGCTCGTCGATGTCGAATGCGTCGTACCAATCGCCGCCGACCTTCACTTCCATGGCGGCGGGAAGATACACGGCGCTCAACGAGGCCCCCTCGACGGTCGCCAAGCGGGTGGGAAGCGTGGCACGCTGGAGCGTTTGAATGAGGCGCCGCTCGCGTGCGAAGCTTTCCGCGTGCTCGAGCGCGAGCGAGGCGCGCCGCCCGATCTCCTCGAGGAACTCGAGTTCTCCGCGA
>JASHOM010000188.1 GCA_030041115.1 Vulcanimicrobiota bacterium
CGTCCAAGCGGTCAACCACTAGGATGTCTTGCAGCCCGCGCCGGTTGAGGGCCCAAAGAACCGCGCTGCCGATAAGGCCCGCGCCTCCCGTGACCAGGATCTTTCCATGACTGAGGTCGTGCATCGCTCCAAAAAACCCTAATCGCGTGCGGCGCCCAAAGGTCCTCCCGCCAGGATTTGCGAATCATTCGCAAATGACGACTTGCGAATCGTTTGCATATGTGCGCCACGGACGGGCGCTCTGCCTCTCCTGTACCCTTGCGGCGATGCTGAGCGCTCTTTGGTGCCGGGCGGAGCCGGCCGGCGCGGCAAATGCCGGCGCTTTCATCACGGGCACGGTCACGAGCAACGGGCACCCTGCGCCTCACGTCGCCGTGACCGCGTCGGGTAACAATCTCGTCGCCAAGACCACGACGGACGCCCGCGGGAGCTTTCGCTTCCCTCCTCTCAGCGTGGGGACGTACGACGTCGAAGCGCGAGCGGGGGACCTGCGCGGACTCGTCCGCGTGGATTTGGGCAGCGGGGGCGCCAGCGTCGAGATTGCGCTGGAGAGGCTCGCGCAGATCGCCCATGCCGTGGTGAGCCAGTCGTCGGTCCCGATCCACGGAAGCGGGAGCGACGTCGTCCTCAACGGCACCGCCTTGACGCGCCTGCCGTTCGACAACAGCTTCACTCAAATGGAAACGCAGATGCCGGGAGCGGCGCAGGGTGCCAACGGCGTCGTTCACATCAATGGGGATCACGGCGTCATCAATTACGTGCTCGATGGCGTGCCGCTGCCTCAGGAGCTCAATCGCGACATCGGCAGCGAGATCAACATCAACGATCTCTCTTTCGTCGATCTCATCGAAGGCGCATACCCGGCGCAGTACGGCTTGCGCTTCGGCGCGGTCTTCAACATGGCGACCCGCGCCGGCACCGGTCCGCCGGGGTTCGACGGCTACTGGTCCTACGGCTCCTACGCCGACGCGCAGTCCACGCTCGGGTATCACGCGCCGATCGCCGGAGGAGGCGGTTTCGACGTCGCTCTCAGCGGCTTGACGACCGGTCGCGGGCTCGATCCGCCCGATTGGAACTCTCCGCACAACGACGCGAGCTCGATCGGTCAATTCGCGCGGTTCACATTGCCGGCCGGCGGCAATAACTTCACGAACGTTACATTCGTCAACAGCCACAGCACCTTTCAGATTCCCAACGACGTCGCATACGGCGAGCCGGGCGACACCGACGACAACGAAACGCAGGCGGATACGTTTTTGGCGGTGCAGTTTCACCGCGCACTCGACGGCACCGGCGCGATCACGTTCGGTCCGGCGTACAACGTTTCGCGGATCCAGGATTTCGGCGACCCGGTCAACGACTGGGCGTACGGCGAGGCGCTCAACGAGACGCCTGCACCGTTCGGAAACGGCGGCAGCTCGACGGACTGCGCCGACGCGTTCGTCGTCGCGCCGCAAAACCCCACCGCGTTTCCGACGATGTGCGGAGTTTCGCTCGCGGATACTCGCACCGAGATCGATTACGTCGTGCAGAGCGATTACAATCAGACGTTCGGGGCGCATACGATCGCCGCGGGCGTTTCCTACGATCTGACGCGCGTGTTGAAATACTATGCGATCGCATTGCAGCCCGACAACTTCCTGTCGCCGATCCTGACGCCGAACGCTCCCGACGCACCGGCGACCGTCATCGACGACTCGCCGAATCTGGGGAATACTTATCAATCCTACGTTCAGGACAGTTGGCGCATGGGCAAGCTCTGGGCGGCGGATTACGGACTTCGCTACGACTTCTTCACCGTCAAGTCGACCGGTTTCGATCAAGGGTTCGGCGCCTTCAGCCCGCGGCTCAAGCTGACGCGGTTCTTCGGGAATCGCGCGAGCCTCTATGCGTACGTCGGGCGGTTCTTCGAGCCGTTCTCGCTGGAAAACGTTAGCCCCGAGGCGGCGCATCTACTCAATCTGCCGCTACAGCCGACCTTGGCTCAGTTCGACCTCGAGCCCGAACGCGACACGCAGCTCGAGCTCGGCGGGCACGTTCCGCTCGGTCGCGGCGATCTGGGCTTTCGAGTTTGGCAGAAGAACGCGAACGACCTCATCGACGACACGCAGGTCGGCGTGACGCTGCTGCACCAGGACATCAACTATGCCTTGGGCCGGCTCTCGCAGGAAGCGTTGACGTATGCGCAGCCGTTGCCCCTCAACGGGCGCGCGTATTTTTCGTTTGCCCATGTGATCTCGCTCAATGCCGGTTGTGAAACGCAGCTTCTGGCGCCGTGCTTCGGGCAACCGACGGGTTTTACGCCGGCCGACCACGAGCAACGCTATACGATCACGAGCGGCGTGCTGGTCAACGACCGGCGCGGCGGCTGGGTCTCGGCCGACGCCTACTACGGCAGCGGTCTCTCTTCGGATTTCTGCCCCCTCGACACGCCGGGCTACTGCAAGGAAACGCCGCACACGATTTTCGACGTGGAACGGGGGATCGCGCTGACGCCCACGATCGCGCTGACGCTCGACGTCGGGAATCTACTCAACGATCGGTACTACGTCACGCTGCTCAATGCGCAGGGCAATCATTTCGGGCCGGGTCGCGAGTTGAGCATCGGGATGCGATTCCGGCCCTAACGATCGCGACGTCAGAACGGCGCCGTGAGACGAAGCAGGAAGTTTCGCCCGTTGGCAATCTGCGTCGTGTTGAACCCGTTGGCCACCTTGATGACGTACTGATGATTGAGCAGGTTGAGGACTTGCAGCGAAACTCCCAGTCCCTGGTCCTCACCCGAGCGGCCCGGCGTCAGATTCCGGCCCAGCGAATAATCGAAGGTCGTGTGCGCCGGCAGCGTGCCGCTGAGGTTGACGTTGGCGTCTTCGAATTGTACCGGGAAACCGCTGCCGTAGTTTGCCTGCAGCGTGGTGTACCAGAGCTTGTGCGCGCCGAAACGGTGCGTGTAGGCGGCGGTCGAATCGACGGTCTGACTGTGGTCCTCCAAGGAAAGCTGCGCCACGCAGGGGACTCCGGGAAGGTTGGTGTTCGGCGGGAAGAGGAACTCCGAGCCCGAGATGCATGCCGCATAGGATTCGGATATCGTCGTGGTTAGGAACCAATAGTCGCCGCCGTACGGCTCCTGATTGAGAAGGCGTAGCTCGAAGCCGTGATCGATGCCGATCGAATTGTTGTACACGGCAAAAATCGGCGTGTTGAAGAGTTGAGTGGTGTCTAAGACGTTGACGACGCTCTTCTCGAAGAGATTCGCGGACAGCGTAAAGTGCGGGTTGAACGAATAGACGTCGCCCATTTCGAAATACGAATCGCTCTCGGGCTTCAGATCGTAAACGGGATGTGTCGTCGAGCACGCATCCTGGGCCTGGAGCAGAACGCACGCCTGGCGCACGTCTTCGAGCAGCGGCGCGGCATAAAACCGGCCGTAATAGACGTGCGCGACGTTTTTGCCGCCGTCCCACAAGTTGAGACCTATGCGCGGGCTGATTTGATTGCCGCCGACGTAACCCGTCGAAGCATCGTAGCGCAAACCGTAACTCCACAGGAGGTTTGGCGTCTCCTGCCAGCGGTCTTCGCCATAGATGCCGATTTGAGAGCCGGCCTGACCTTGAGGCGTCGTATACGCCGGAAAATAGGGCGTCGCGACGGGGCCGCTCGATTTACAGTCGACGTAGTAACAGGCGAACTCCTGATATGCGGTGGCGTTCTCGCGATTGACGTCAAAGCCGATTTTCCAAGCATGATTTTTGGTGGCTCGAAAGTCCGAGGCGCGTAAGCCGAGGTAGTTCGCGTACGTGCCTTGATCGAGCCCGACCAAGTGGACGGTCTTGTCGCAACTCGGGGGGCATTCGTCGAAGTTTGGTTCGACCGCGAGAACGTCCAACGGCAGGTCGCCGTTGTAGTCGATGCGCGTCGAGCGCCACCACGGAATGACTTGGAAGATGCCGTTTCCGTCCTGCGATACTTGAGTGAAGTTGAGGTTCGAGAAGCGCTCGTACTCGAGTTGCGTGTCGAGCGTGCCCGGGGCGCTCACCACGGGATCGAGAGAGTTGTTCGCCTCGGTGTTGATGGGAATTTGAAACTGCGAAAACTGGTTTGAATAGTCGAACGCCAGCGTACTGCGCGGCGAGAGCTGCGTGATGAAGCGAAAGAACTGGTCGCTGTTCGAGGCGGCGTCGTTGATCGGGACGTACGTCGGAGCGTCGAGGCCGCGATCGGTGGTCTGAGCGTTTGCGCTCAAGAAAAACTCGCTGGATCCTTCGCGGGACTCCAAATCGAACTCGCCGATGCCTTGTCCCTGATTGCCGGCGCCGCCGGTGATCGTACCGTAGGTCCCTTCCGGAATGTCGGTGGGGCGATTGCTGATGATGTTGACGACGCCGCCCATGCGGTCGCCGCCGTACTCGGCGGGAATCGCTCCGGTCAACAGCTCGATCGAGTCGATGACCTTCGGATCGATGATCTCGGCGAAGTTCGACGTCGTTGCCAGCGGCAGCGGCGCGCCGTCGATGTTGTAGGTAACGCCGTGGAAGCCGTTGATGACCGGCTCGTTATACGAGAATTGCACGACGCCGGGTAACGTTTCCAGCAGACGGTCGAGGCTGTTGTTGACGGGGGAGGTCTGAAGGTCCGTTCGACTTAGCTGATTCACCGAGGGCGGGTTGCCTTCGGCACCGGCATGAGCCATGACCGTCGTTTGCGCGATCTGCTTGAGCTTCGTGGAGAGGGGGACGTCCACGTTGTAAACTCGGCCGCTTGCGACGTTGATGAGCACCTGAATTTCATGAACGCCTTTCGCTTGCGCGATGAGACGATACTCGCCGTACGGTACCTGCGAAAAGACGTAGTCGCCGTTTGCATCGGCGGTGGCCTTGAAGAGCGAGCCTTCGCCTTCGAGCGTTATCGTAGCACCGGGCGCCGGCTTTCCGTCGACGGTGATCTTACCGCGAACGAGTCCGGTCGTCGCCGCGAGCGCGGGCGTAATGATGCTTAATGCCAAGAGCGCGGCGACGAGCGCCGCAATGAAGCGAGACATGGGTGCCTCCGATCGGAAGAAGAGGGTGCGTTAGCGGGCGCGATTACGCGCGGTCAAACGCAGAGATCGGAGGAGGACGTACGTAGCGCCGCCGGGCCGAGTAAAAGCGGCGCGCGAGCGGTCGTGAGTTTTGACGCCGATGCCAGGCGGGCGT
>JASHOM010000189.1 GCA_030041115.1 Vulcanimicrobiota bacterium
TCGTACGCATGCAGTATCTGCGGCGAATCTTTCCTGACGCGCGCTTTCTGCTTTACGTCCGCAATCCATTCGACCACGTCGCCTCGCTGATCAAACAGGATCGCATCTGGGCCGAGTTGGAGACCTCCGATCCCCGCCAGATCGAAATCATCGAACTGACGGGCCATCACGAGTTCGGGCCTCATCAAGTGATGGCAAACGTCGGGAGTCCGGACGAGTTGCGCGAAATCCGCCGCCTCTTTGACGACGGCCGCTGGGCGGAGTCGCGTGCGCGCTATTGGGCGTACGTTTACGGCTTCGTCGTCAAGCAGCTCGATGAGGATCCCGCGCTGGCGCAGCAGGTTTGCATCGTTCGATACGAGGATCTTTGCACGGACTCACCGGCGACGATCGATCGAATTCTGACCCACACGGCGCTTGATCCGGCAAAATTCGCGGCGTCGCGCGCGAAGTACGCCGAGAAGCTCTCCTTCCCCGACTACTACAAGCCTTCATTCGACGCGGACACGCTTGCTGCGATTGCGAGCGCAACACGCGACGTTGCCAAGCGATTCGAATACGACGTCGACGCGATTGCGCTGCGCGTCGGCGCCGCGTCTTCGAAAGCGACGTCCGCATGAACTGATGCGAGCTTTGCGTGGAACGAAGCTCTGGCTCGCGCTCGTCGCGGCGCTCGCCGCGGCGCCCGGCTGCCGCGGTGCGCAGACCGCCGTGCTGCCGTCGAGCGTTTCGCTCGGTCGCCAAGCGGACACCGCAAGCACGCCGATCCGGCACGTCGTGCTGATGATCCAAGAGAATCGAACGTTCAACAATCTCTTTGCGACGTTTCCCGGCGCGGTCGGCGCGACCACGGGATACGGACTCGTGAAAAAGACGGGGAAATACGTGCGGACGCCGATCGCGCTCACCGAAGCGAACCTTACCGACCACGGCGACGTGACGCATCTCTACAAGGCCTTTCTTACAGCCTACCATCAGGGCGGCATGGACGGCTTCAACCTCATCAAATACGTAACGGACGGTCAGCCGGAAGGTAAGGCGCCCTACCAATACGTCGATCCCAATCAAATCAAGCCGTACTGGGACATCGCGTCGCAATGGGGCTTGGCCGACGAGATGTTTCAGACGCAGGGCAGCGACAGCTTTACCGCTCACCAGGACTTGATCCGCGGCGGTACGTGCATCACGACGGCATCGTCATGCAAAGACCAAAGCCCGCAGACCAAGAGCCTGATCGATCCACCGACCACGTCGGCGGCCTGGGGTTGCGACTCGAACAAAGGCGCCGAGACGACGACGATCGACGGCAAGCTCCAGGTCGACTACCGAGGCGGTCCGTTCCCGTGCTCGCGCGATTTCCCCGACTACGGATCGAGCGGGTACACGACACTGCGCGACCTGTTCGATGCGAAATCGATCTCCTGGAAATACTACACGCCGGTTTGGAAGAGCGACACGCCGAGCGCGCTCTGGAACGCCTTCGACGTCATCTCTCCGGTGCGCTACGGCTCGGAATGGCGGACCAACGTCATTTCACCGGCGACGAAGATTTTCGCCGACATCGATCACGGCACGCTGCCGGCGATGTCGTGGGTGATTCCCGACGCGCAGAACTCCGATCATCCGGGTTATTCCACCGAGGACACCGGCCCGGCGTGGATCGCCGACGTGGTCAACGCGATCGGCGAAAGCCGCTATTGGGACTCGACGGCCGTTATCGTGGTCTGGGACGACTGGGGCGGTTTTTACGATCCCGTCGCTCCGCCGCTGCCGCGCGACAATCAAGGCGGCCCGGGCTTTCGTGTGCCGATGTTGGTGATCTCACCGTACGTGAAACAGGGTAAGGGTAGCCAGGGCGGCTACATTTCGCACACGGTCTATGGGTTCGGCAGCATCGTGCGCTTCATCGAAGACACCTGGCAGCTCGGCAGACTCGGAACGACCGACGGCACTTGCACGAGCATGGCGAACATGTTCGACTTCAAGGCTTCGCCGCGCAAGTTCCGCAAGATCGGCGCCCAATATTCCACGTCGTTTTTCCTTCGCCAGAAGCCGTCGGGCATGCCGCTCGACACGGACTAGGAGCCCTACAGGCTTCTAGTGTGCCGAACCATGAATGGCGTTACGTTCGCTGGAACCGGCGCTGGGCCGGAGTCGAGGCGGTCACTCCTCGTCCGGAATGCGATCGTCGTTGGGCTGACGCAGGAAGAAGGCAGCATCCTTCGGCGCTTTGATCGGCACGAACTTGCGCGGCAGTTGCGAGAAATCGAGACAGTCGGGAGCGGGCGAGGTCGCGCGCGTGTCGGCGGCCGAGAGCCGCGGTAAATTGTAAAGATCTTCGGCGTAACGCAGCACGCTCACGGTCTCGTACTGCACGTGTGAAACGTAGTCTTTCTTTGCGTAAGGCGAGATCACGAGCAGCGGCACGCGGAAGCCCAAGCCGTCGTAGTTCTGGAACGGAGGCTTCACGGGATCGTAAAGACCGCCCCAGTCGTCCCACTGCACGAAGATCACGGTCGAGTCCCAGAACTTGCTCTCGCCCACCGCGTTGACGACCGAAGTCACCCAGGACGGCCCTAAACCACCGCCGCAGGCGGGATGGTCGGAATCGGGGCATTGCGGCGTGATCCAGGTGAAGCTCGCGAGCGTTCCGGCCTTGACGTCGGTCAGGAACCGGCGCTGCGGCGTGATGATGTCCGTTTTCCAATCGGGTCCGTTGAAAATGTGCCGAACCGCTTGATAACCCGACCAAAGACCGCTGAACGGCCGGCGGTACTTGCTCGTGTAGAATCGCCACGGTAGACCGGCGTGGTCCAACTCGTCGCCGAGCGTTTCGTAGTCGAAACAGGGACGCTGCGCCGAGCCTATGGTGCGCGAGTGCGTGACCGTCGAGACGACGTCGCTCTGCCCGCCGCCGCAGCCCCAGAACGAGTCGGGAACGTCGACGCTCGATTCCGCTTGGGCGGCGATGATGTACTGATGTGCGACGAAGCTTTCGTCGAGCTGCGACTGGAACATGCGATCGGCGAGCACCCACTCGTGCGCCATGTCGAAGTACGGCTTCGATTCGGAATGCGGAACGTAAGCGTACTGGCCGTTGGAAGGGCCGCCGTATTGGTTCTCTCGGTTGAAGCCATCCATCCGGCAATCGGTGCCCGGAAGCCGGCCGGTGCCGTCGCAGGCCTCGAACATCGCTTGCGCCGAGTGATCGATCTCATAGCTCAACTGCAGCGAGATCGGCTGGAGCTTGATCGTGTCGCCCATTGAGTTTTTACCGCTTGAAACGGTATCCGCCCCCGGATAGCCCTGAAACATGTCGTTGAAAGCGCGGTTCTCCTGGACGACGTAGACGACGTGCCGGATCTTCCCGGCCCCGCTGCCTAGGAGCGCCTGCGCCGCCTCGCCGCCGGGGCTGAGCGGCAGGGGCGCGACGCCGCGCTCGCCCGAACAGGCGGCAAGGCAGATGACGGCCGAAAGCGCCGCGAGGCAGAAAAGCCGCTTCACCATGGCTCGCAAATGCCCCAAGCGCACCGCGGTTCCTTCCGTTATAGGCGGCCGGCGCGGGCAGGCGCCTGCCCAAACGGCACTCGCGAGAGCCGGCCCGGCCCTATTTTCCGGCTCTGCAAGGTGCGGCGCTCACCGAAAACTAATCCTACCTTCCTTCCAGGCCAACCACGATAAAAGGAGCTCTTTTGTGAACGGACCCTTTAAGCTTGCGGCGCCGCTTATTGCAGCGCTGGCAATCGCCGCCTGTAATGCGGGCGGCTCTTCAAACGTGCCGGCGTCATCCGGCCTCTCCTCCATGCAGACGCACGTCGGTGTGCCGCAATGGAAGATGAAGAACCTTGCGCGCGCGGCTTGTCCCGAAGTCATCGGCAAGCCGACGTGCTTGGCGCTCATCGAGAACAAACCGCACGGCATCAGCCCGGCCGTCGCCGGCTGGGCGCCGAGCAACCTCCAAGCGCGTTACAACACGCCCTCCTCTTCGAAGGGCACCGGGACGATCGTTGCGATCGTCGACGCGTATGACAATCCCG
Organism: Vulcanimicrobiota bacterium; assembly: GCA_030041115.1. GTDB lineage: Bacteria > Vulcanimicrobiota > Vulcanimicrobiia > Vulcanimicrobiales > Vulcanimicrobiaceae > Cybelea. The sequence goes on from JASHOM010000189.1 coordinate 4,038, forward strand.
ACGTCGCGAGCGATCTCTCGGAGTATCGCTCGGAGTTCGGCCTCGGGACGGCCAACTTCACGAAGTACAATCAAGACGGCGACGAAGGCGACTATCCGTCGGGTAGCGAGGGCTGGGGCGTCGAGATCGACCTCGACGTCGAGATGGTTTCGGCTCTCTGTCCGAACTGCACGATCTACTTGATCGAGGCGAACAGCTCGGACAGCAGCGACCTCGAGGCCGCTGAAGTCGAAGCCGTGAAACTCGGCGCGCACATCGTCAGCAACAGCTGGATCTGCTACGGCTCGAACAGCTGCGTCAACTCATCGGATTTCGACACCAAGGGAGTCACGTATCTCGCCGCCTCCGGCGACGACGGCTACAACGAAATCGGCAACCCCTCGACGCTCGCCAGCGTCATCGCAGTCGGCGGCACAACTCTGTCGGAGAGCGGCTCGAAGTACACCGAGTCTATTTGGGACGACGCAGGTGCCGGCTGCGCGACCGGAATCACCAAGCCGTCGTGGCAAAAAGATCCCGACTGCAGCTCGCGCACCGATGCCGACATCTCGGCCCTTGCGTGGAATGTAGCCGAGTATGACACGTACGGTGAAGGCGGTTGGTTCACGGTCGGCGGAACGAGCGTCGCAACGCCGCTGAGCGCGGCCGTCGTTGCCCTCGCGGGTAAGGAGACGAAGCTCAACGCCGCTGAGTACTTCTGGAAGCAGAAGGTCAAGAAGCAAAAGAAAGACGAGTGGTACATCAGCACGGGCGATGACGGTTCGTGCGGCGGGGAATACCTCTGCACGGCCGGTACGAACCAGTTCGGGACGTACTCCGGCCCCGGCGGCTGGGGAACCCCCGACGGAATCAAGGCCTACAAGTAAGGCCCCATTCGATCGGAAAACGAGAGGCGGGCGCCCAAGCGCCCGCCTCTTGCTATTCGTAATCCGGAATGCGGTAATCGGGGCCCTGGCGGTGCAGGAAGAAGTTCACGCCCTCGGGCGCGTGAATGGGGACGAACGCTCGGGGCTTCTGCGCAAAGTCGAAGCAGTCCGCGGCGGGTGACGCGGCGCGCCGGTCCGCGACAGCGAGCCGGCCGAGCCGGAAGAGGTCCTCCGCGAAACGCAACACGCTCGCGGTTTCGTACTGTACGTGCGAAACGTAGTTCTTCTTCGCGTACGGCGAGATCACGAGGAGTGGTACGCGAAAGCCGAGACCGTCGTAGCCTTCGAACGGTGGGGGAACGGGATCGTAAAGACCACCCCAGTCGTCCCACTGAACGAAGATCGCGGTCGAGCTCCAAAACTTGCTCTTGCCGACCGTGTTGACGATGGCGGAGACCCACGACGGGCCGTAGCCGCCGCCACAGTTCACGTGGTCGGAGTTCGCGCAGATCGGCGTGATCCAGGTAAAGTTCGCTAACTTGCCGGCCGGAACGTCGGTCAGAAATCGCTTCTGCGGAGTGATCACGTCTTTGTGCCAATCGGGGCCGTCGTAGATGTGCTTGACCGCCTGATAGCTCGACCAGACTCCTCCGAAGCCGCTTCCGGGCGTGTCGTATTTGCTCGAATAGAAGCGCCACGACAGACCCGCGTTGTCGAGCTCATCGCCCAGCGTCTGGTAGTCGAAACACGGCAGCTCGTCGTTTCCATAGGTGCGGTTGCTGGTGATCGTCGCGACGGTATCGCTTGGTCCCGGCGGACATCCCCACGGACCGTTGGGGATGTCCACGCTCGACTCGGCCTGCGCGGCGATCACGTATTGGTGCGCGACAAAGCTCTCATCGAGCTGCGATTGGAACATGCGATCGGCGAGCACCCATTCGTGCGCCATGTCGAAGTAGGGCTTCGAATCGGAATACGGCACGTAAACGTACTGCGGATGCGGTATGCCGTGTGCGCAGCAGATCGCTTCGTTGTTGAACCCGTCCATGCGGCACTTCGTGCCGGGCAGCTTCCCGGTGCCGTCGCAGGCGTTAAACATCGCCGTGGACGAGTGGTCGACCGTGTACTTGCGACGCAAACCTACCGGCTGCAACACGATCGTGTTACCTTTGGAGTCTTTGCCGGTGGAGACGGTATATGCTCCCGGATAGCCTTCGAAGAGATTGTTGAAGCTGCGATTTTCCTGGACGATGAAGACGATGTGCGTGATCTTTCCGGCACCCGTCGCGAGAGCTCCAAGCGCATCGCTCGGAACGGCCGGAAGCGAGGGCTGCGCGTGCGCGAAGCAGCCTCCGAGCGCGAGCGCCGCGGCAAGCAGCGCCGGTAGCATGACATTCTTGCGCATAGCATCGAAATTATTGGCCGCTGCGTCAAGAAGCCATTGTGAGTTCTCGTCGCGCCGGTCGATCGCTCGCATTCTCGTGCGCTGAACCTAGCTGCGACTTTCGCCGCTGCTGACGACCGCGCCGACGGGCTCGCGCAGGCCGGTCACGCGCGCGGTCGGCTTGCCCCCGGCGGGATACGGCCAGATATCCACGCTGCTCGCGCGGTCGCGGCAATACTCATAGTCGCCACCCGCAACTTGGCTCGTCCCGATCCAGGCTTGCGCGACGTCGCACGCTTGGCTCAGTTGGATAGTGCCCGTGACCTGGGCGGTCTTTCGCGCGACGCTAAGCTCGTAGAGACACGAGCTCGAACGATTCTTGCAACGCTGATCGCCGAGCACCAGCGTTGACGAGTTCCACGCAACCGTGCCGGGAAGATACAGGGTGGCGCCTTTGACCGCGACCAGCGACATTTTGGTGCCGCCATGCGGAAGAACGGCCAGCAAATACCGCTTCTTCGAGGTCATGCCGCTGACGTAAAGGTTGCCGCTGGAGTCGTAGCCGTCGAAGTAATAGTAGTATTGGCTCGAGTTCGAATAGGATTTGGGCGTACCGGCGGCCTGCTGGTAGATCGCGACGCCGCCGGCGCCGCTGAAGCCGTAGAGATTGGTCACGGCGAGATTCCCGTTCGTCGGATCGATTGCGCAGCCGACCGGATATCCCAATGGGTCGCGCAGTTTCGCGATGGGCTTGGTTCCGCCGTGGGCGAACTCCCAGATCTGGCTGACCCCGGTATTGGTAATCCAGACGTTGCTCTTTGAGTCGACGCAGTCGCCCTGCGGCTCGTTGAAACCCGTCAGTTTTCCGGCCAACGACAGCGCGGGAAAATTGTAGACGTCGACGTCGTAGGTTCCTAGGTCCGAAACGTAGAGCAGCTCTTTTGCGGTCGTCGCCCCCTCCGGCAGCCACGACGCGGTGCGGTCGGGTTCGCCGCCGATCCCCGGTTCGATGACCGCCGCAATCGGCGCGCGTGCGAAGCTCGCGCTTGGTTCGCCCTGCGGCCATACGCTGCACGCGGCGAGCGCCGCGGCGGCGCCGAAACTCGCGGACTTGATAGTACGTTCAACGCGCGATCTCATACGATACGGGCTCGCCGAAGCGAGCCCGTTCTTCTTTAGCCGGATTGAGGCGATAGGCCTACTTCGTACTTACCGCCGCGCCGATCGGTTCGTCGACGCTCGACGTCGTGTAGTTCGTCGGCTCGCCGCCGCCCGTGTACCCCCAGCGATTGGCCGAGGTGTCTGCGGTACCGCAGTACTCGTAATCGCCGCCGGCGACGTAGCGCTTGCCGTTCGCGGCAATCATGCCTTGAACCAAGTCGCAGACCGGCTCGCCGTTGTAGGTCTCGTAGACGGTTGCCGTTCCGAGCTTACCGCTTCCCGAAACCGGGTAGCTGCAAGCCTCGGTGGTATCGTCGCAGAGCTGATCAAAGAGGACCCACTCGCTTCGCGTGCCGTCCCACTGAACGCCGCCCGGGAAGTAGATCGTTCCACCGCTCAGACTGACCGTGCTGCAGCTCGATGACCCGCACGCCGAAACCATGTAGGCGCCGCTGTCATCTTTGCCGCTCACCCAGAGATCGCTCCCCGGGCCGTATCCGGCGAAGTAGTAGTAGTACTGGCTCGGATTGCTCAATACCGTCGGGCTCGATGACGGGCTCGTGAAGACGAGAACCTGCCCCGCGCCGCTGAAGCCGAAGATGTCGGTCACCGCGAGGTTTCCCGTTGCCGGGTCGACCGCGCAGCCCACCGGATAGCCGTAGCTGTCGCTGTACGTATTGAGCAGCGTGCCCGTGCGCGAATATTCGAGCACTTGCTCTTCTCCGGTATTCGCGATGTAGATGTTGCCCTTGGTATCGGAGCACTCGCCCTGCGGCTCGTCAAAGCCCGTGAGCGTTCCCTTCAACGTCATGCCGGGAAGCGTGAAGATGTAGACGTCGTCGGTTCCTGAATCCGATGCGAAGTAGAGTCGCGGCGCTCCTGCGATGTCGGGCGCCAGCCACGATTTGTGATGGTCCGGGTGAACGTTGCCGGTCCACTTCACGCCGACGAATAAATCGCCGGGATTACGCGAGTGGCGGGCTAAGTCACCTGCGCCGTGCGACGCCGCCGGTGTCAGTCCGGAAACGCCGCCAAGGCCGGAAGATTGCGAGCCGCCGCTACAGCCGGCGATTAATGCGGCGGCAGTCACTACGCCAAGGGCGTATGTGACCGACCTCGAGATACTCATTCGTATGCTCCTTTTTTTCTTTCATGAAAGCGCCTAAAATAGGCTGGACCACGGGAGTCCCGGCGCATGCCGGGCCGGTATACTGCGACCCGACGCTAGGGTTCCCCTGCAGGTAAGACCTCGCTTTGGTCGTCCTGCAAGCGGGCGCACTCAAGCAGGCTCCTAGGAGCCCTACAGGCTTCTAGCCTTCCGCGATGCTCGTAACGGCCGTCACCAGCGAGTCCTTGCCTTTGGTCGCCGTGAGAAACGCCATTCGCGCGTAATCTACAACCTCGGGAAAGCGCCGGGCGTAGCCGCTGAGGAAGCGCCACGAGAAGAGCCGCTTCGGAGAAAGGTACTCCGCTTCGTAGAGCAGCAGCAGGTTGGTCAGAACGAAGTGACGCATCGCGCTCCCGCGCCTGATGTGGACGCGCCAGCGCTTCGAGATGTCGACGTTCGTGAAGACGTCGTTGCGCAGCGATCCGGAAAGAACCGCGGGGCTCACCGAAATGACGCTGTCGTAAAGTTGCGGCATCTCGGCCGTGCGCTCGATCGCCGCGCCGCCGAAGTCGACGCACCAATACTCCGGCTGGGCCTTCTCGATCGGGAAGACCCAGCGGGTCTTGCGAATAAGCGGCCGCAGCAGCCGAGTCGCCCGGAAAAACTTCTCGAAATATTTCGAGAAATCGTCGAACGAAATCTCCTTTGTCGCTTCGGAGCCGTAGGTCTTCTCCAGCCGGTCGTTGACGGCCGCCGCACGCTGCTCGGCATACGCGACAACGTCGTCGACGACGTTGTCGGTCAACGTGAAACCGCCTTCGGAGGACCAGCGACTTCCGACCGGCATCACGACGAGCGAGCTCTCCGGCAGGCGCGCGACGTTTGCCTCGAAGTAGGCGCGCATCTCCGGGGCGGAGACCAAAAACCTGTTTTCGTCGCGCACCTCACGGTGCAGATGGCAGACGCCGCTGGCAAACGGGACGGCGTAGCGCGGACGAAGCTGCTGCGCCGCCGCGACAAACGCCTCCATGTACGTATGCGAGTCGACCGGAAGCCGGTCGGATGGATCTTCGAACGTATAGCGCGTCGGATAGGACCATGCCGGCGAGTGGCTGCGAAGCATGAAATCGACGCGCGGATATTTCGCGCGAAACTTCCGCCAGAGCGACGGCAGCGGCTTCGCATCGTTCAAATCGAAGAGCACCACGCCGCCGGCCTCGATCACCGCGACGCTGTCGTCTTGGAAGCTGACTTGATAGCTCGTGAGCGTGAAGTCGTCGCCGAGCTTCATCCGGTCGCCATGGCGCAGCTCGACGACGCGTTCGAATCCGAGTTGCTCGAGCTGCGGCTTTAGCCCGGAGATCGGAAATTTCGGAACGATGACCGTCGTACTTTTCGCAAATTGCCGCAACGTCTTGGGGTCGAAGTGGTCGAAATGCCAGTGGGTTATGTAGATGTAGTCGGCGTCGAAGATGTCGGGGCCGAAGAGCGGCGGCGGACAATGCCACCACGACGACCAGTAGGTCGGTTCGTTGAGCCACGGATCGACGACCAACCGCTTGCCGCCTGCCGTAACGTCGAGGCAGGCATGGCTGACGATGCGGAATTCCATAGAAGCTCTTCTTTCGTTGTCAGGCTTTACAATTGATGCAGCGCGATTGCACCGGTCGTCGTGGTGAGTCTGATCCGGGCGCTCCCCGCGCCGATCGTGCCGCCGCCTCGTACGCCGACGATGTTCTCGCGCTGTTGCGAGATGCCGGGCAGGTCGCTGCCGAATGCGCCGACCGTGCTCGAAGCGGTCACCCGCGCGTCGCTCTGCGGCGAAATCGAGAGCGTCACCGCGCCGGTCGTGGCACGCAAATCGATCGAGCGATTTCCCGTCACTCGGCCAAGATCCGCGGTGATGGCGCCCGCCTGCGTCGCGACGGCCACGTCACCGCCGACGCCCGCGAGATCGACCGTGCCGGCGATGTTCGAGATTCGCACGGAAGCATCGGCGGGCACGGAAATCCGGTAGCGCACGCCGCCGCCGCGCATGCCCCCCGAATACCTCGTCACGACCGAAACGCCGCCCGCTTCACGACGTACGTCAACCGTGAAGTCGCGCAGCTCCGCCGCGTCGTGACCGTATTTCGTCGCGTCGACGTCGACGATCGGTCGCGACCAGCCCTCCACTCGAACCGTACCGGCGACGTTCTCGACGCGCACGAGCGGAGACGGCCCGGCGGCGATCGCACGATGGACTTGCTCGCGCACGCGATCGCCGAACTCGCCGCTGCAACCGCCGGCGCTCGAGAGCGCGACCAGCGCAAGGATGGCGCTGCGCCGAGCGCTTCGTGCAGAAATCATCGGCGGCGCTTCTCCGCCCCCGGCGCGGTCATTCCCTCCCATTACGCTTGGTCCACGTGCAGAACTGCCGCGCCGCGCAGCTCGTCGTGCTTGAGCATCGCCAGCGCGCGATTCGCTTCGTCGAACCGCATGCCGACCGTCGCGCTCTCGATCGGGATCTCCGCGGCGATGCGCAGGAACTCCTCGCCATCGGCCCGCGTGTTCGCGGTAACGCTGCGCAGCTCGCGCTCGTCGAACAGGTCGCGGTCGTATTCGAGCGAGGGAATCGCGGAGAGATAAATGCCCGCGATCGAAAGAATCCCGCCGCGATCGAGCGATCGCAGGACGTGCGGCACGAGATCGCCCGCCGGCGCGAAGAGAATCGCCGCGTCGAGCGGGGCCGGCGGAGGCGCCAAGGCATCGCCGATCCAATCGGCCCCGAGCTTGCGCGCAAACTCGCGATGGATGCCGCCTCGGCTCATCACGAAGACCCGGCAGCCCCAATGTTTGAGCACTTGAAGCGCGAGATGGGCCGATCCGCCGAATCCGTAGAGACCGACCGTCGCTCCGGGAACGATCGCCGCGCGGCGAATCGCCCGAAAGCCGATGATGCCCGCGCAAAGCAGCGGCGCAACGTGCTCGTCGTCGATGCGTCCGGGCAGCGCATACGCGAAATCTTCGCGTATCACGGCGTACTCGGCGTAACCGCCGTCGTGATCCCAACCGGTGAAGCGTGCGTTCGGGCAGAGATTCTCGCGTCCGCTCGTGCAGAAGCGACAGATGCCGCAGGTTTGACGCAGCCAAGCGATTCCGACGCGGTCGCCGACGGCAAAGCGGGTGCTCTCGCGACCGACCGCTTCGACGACACCCACGGCTTCGTGCCCGGGAACGATCTCGCGATGCTTGGGTGGAAGATCGCCTTCAACCAGGTGCAGGTCCGTGCGGCAGACGCCGCACGCGCGAACGCGCACCGAGATTTCGCCGGCTGCCGGAAGCGGCTTGGGCTTCTCGATGACGCGCAGGGGGCTCGTCTCGATCGGCGCCGGCCTTTCAAATACGATCGCGCGCATCCGCCGGCGCCTTACGCCCTGCCGCCGGCCGGCTCCCGTTTACGGCGCGAGAAAGAGATGCTCTAACTTGTCGCTGCAGTTGCTCGGCCCGGCCAGACACGGCAAGGAGAGCTTGGGCTGTGCTTTTGATGCCATCGGCAATCCGTATTCGTCCAGACTTCCGTCACCGGTCTCCAGGGCGTAAAAGCTGTACCGGTACGGATCGGCCACCAGCGCGCCGACGATCGAGTCGAGGTGCTCGTTGGGAAACAGCCCGAACTGCGGGTTGAACGGTTGCGCAAACTGCGCCGTCACGTCCACCGGCGGCGAGGGCGGCGAGCCCGGACGCGGCGAATGCAGCGCCCCGATGTACTGACC
>JASHOM010000190.1 GCA_030041115.1 Vulcanimicrobiota bacterium
CTCCGCTTGCGCGCGCTCGCCGTCGGCGTGCGCGCGACGTTCGGCCCGGCGCGCGGCAAAGTCGGCCGCGGCGGCTTCGACGGCGCGCAGCTGCGTAAAAATCGCTTCGAGAGCGGCGCGATGCTCCGAGAGCGCCGTTGCGGCCGCGAGTTCTTGCTCGCGCGCCGTCTCCAGGTCGCCGGCGAAAGGCCCCAGCCGTTCTTCCAGCTCGTCGGTCACGCGCACCAACGATGCCCGCTCTTGACCCGCGCGCTCGGCGTCTTGACCGGTCTGCGTCGATTGCCGTTCGAGCGCTTCACGCCGGGCCAGCGCCGTCGCGTACTGCACTTCCAGACGCGCCAGGTCGCTGCGCTTGCTCTGCGCCTGCGAACGCTGCTCCTCGAGTTGCAGATCGCAGCGGTAGAGCTGCGCGCGCACGTGCGTCAGCTCGCCGCCCAGTGCCGTCGCCTTCGCCGCGGCGGCGTCGCGCAGCCCTTCGTTTTTGGCGATCTCGTCGCGCAGGGTCAGGCATTCGCTCCGGCGGCTCGTGCCGGCGCGCAAATAGCCGAGAATCTCGAGATCGCGTACGCGCGTGCTGACCCGCCGAAACCGCCGGGCGCGGCGCATCTGCGTTTCCAGCTCCGGAATGCGCCGCTCGAGCTCGGCGATGAGGTCGTTGATTCGAATCGCATTCTGCTCGGTACGCTCGAGCCGGCGCAACGACTCATGCTTGCGCGTGAGAAACTTTCCGATGCCCGCGGTCTCCTCGAAGAGGGAGCGCCGTTCGGCCGGCTTGCTGGTGAGAATTGCGTCGATCTGCCCCTGCGACACGATTGCGTAGGAGCCGGGCCCGAGACCCGAACCCATCAGGAGATCCAAAACGTCGCGCAACCGGACCTGCGCGCGATTGATGAAGTACTCGCTCTCACCGGCGCGATAGGCTCGCCGCGTGATCTCGACTTCGGCGAACTCGACCGGCAACGTTCGATCGGCGTTATCGAAGAGGACCGAGACTTCGGCCATCCCCAGGGGTTTGCGAGACTCGTTACCGGAGAAGATGACGTCTTCGAGCGCCCGCCCGCGCAGATTCTTGCTCGACGTTTCGCCCAGCGCCCAGCGAAACGCGTCGACCAGGTTCGATTTGCCCGATCCGTTGGGGCCGACGACCGCCGTGACGCCGTCGCCGAAATCGAGCGTGATCGGATCGGCAAACGTCTTGAAACCGAAGCTGCGTATGCGCCGCAGTTTCATTGGGCGACCGTCCCGGCGGGGTGGTGCGTGGCGGTGATCGCATGCAGCGCGGCCGCAGCCGCAGCCTGCTGCGCGGCTTTCTTTGACGAACCCTCGCCCTTGCCGAGGACCTTCCCTTTGACGCTGACGCGAGACGTAAAGGCGGGACGCTGCGGAGTTCCGCGACTCGCCTCACGATACACCGGGGTGGCAGCGAGATGTTCCTGCGCGTAGTGCTGCAAGCGCGTCTTGGCATCGAGCAAGGCACCGGTCGAGAGATCGAGCCGTTCCACGTGCTCGGCGATGACGAAGCGGGCCGCTTTGTCGAGCCCAAAGCGAACGTAGAGCGCTCCCACGAAGGCTTCGAACGCGTCGGCCAGGACGGACGTGTTGTCGGCGCCGCCGGCCGCGCGCATCCCGGCACCCAGTTGCGTCAGCGCGCCGAAGTTCAGCCGGCGCGCGGTCTGCGCGAGTTGCGGATCGTTGACGATTGCCGCTTTGCGCAGGGTCAACTGCCCCTCGGGCTCGTCGGGGAAGCGATCGAAGAGCCAGCCGGCAGTAATGCACCCGAGCACGGAGTCGCCCAAAAACTCCAACCGGTCGTTTGACTTGCCGCCGTGTTCTTTGGCATGGCTTTGATGAACGAAGGCTTGCTCAACGTCGTGCAAGTCCACGCCCCTGCGAACGCCCGCAAGGCGAAGCAAGGCACGGAGGCGCCGGCGATAGTTTTCTCCGCTCATCGTCGTGTGGAAATCGCTAGCGAACCTTCCCGAAAACGATCACGCTGTTATGACCGCCGAAGCCGAACGAATTGGAGAGCGCGACGCGGACCGGGGCGCGGCGCGCGACGTTCGGGACGTAGTCGAGCCTGCACTCGGGATCGGGAAACTCGTAATTCGTCGTCGGCGGCATCGTATCGTGCGCGACCGCTAGCGCCGTCGCGACGCCCTCGATACCGCCCGCCGCGCCCAGCGCGTGTCCGTGCATGGACTTCGTCGAGCTGACGCCGATTTCGAAGGCGTGCTCGCCGAAGCTCTTTTCGATCGCCTTCGACTCGGCAGGATCGCCCACCGGCGTCGACGTTCCGTGCGCGTTGATGTAATCCACGTCGCGGGGCTCGATGCCCGCGCTGGCAAAGGCGCGCGCAAAGGCGAGCCGGACGCCGTTGCCGTCGGGGTCGGGCGCAACGAGATCGTAGGCATCGGAGGACTGTCCGTAACCGAGCAGCTCGCAGTAGATCGATGCCCCGCGCGAGCGTGCGTGCTCGTACTCCTCGAGTACGAGAATCCCCGCACCCTCGCCCAAGACGAACCCGTCGCGCTCGCGGTCGAACGGCCGGCTGGCGCGCGCCGGGTCGTCGTTTCGCGTGGAGAGAGCCCGCATCGAGCAGAAGCCGCCGATCGCCAGCGGCGAAACCGTCGCCTCGCTTCCACCCGTGATCATTGCAATTGCATCGCCGTGGACGATCGTATTGTAGGCGGTGCAGATCGCGTCGTTGGCGCTCGCGCAAGCGCTCGCTGCGGCAAAGAAGGGCCCTTGGTAGCCGTAGACCATCGAGATGTGGGCCGGCGCCGCGTTGGCCATCAGCATCGGAATGAAGAAGGGCGTGACCTTCGACCAGGTTCCGTTCTCGTTGGCCTTGTCGGAGTTCAACCAGAACGTGATGATGCCGCCGATTCCCGTACCGATTACGCCGCCGACACGCTGCTTGAACTCCGCGTCGACGGGCAGCTTGGCGTCCTCGATCGCTTCGCGCGCGGCAACGACGGCAAACTGAGTGAAGCGGTCCATTCGCCGCGCTTCCTTGCGTCCGAGCAACTGTTCGGGATTGAACTCCTTGACTTCCCCGGCGATGCGCGCGTCGAAATCGCTCGCGTCGAAGGCCGTGATCGGAGCGATTCCGGATTCTCCCGCGATGAGGCGTCTCCAGAACTCGTCGCGGGTATTGCCCACCGGGGTGACGGCTCCCAGCCCCGTGACGACGACGCGTCGACGGCCGGGCGGCTGGATACTCGAAACGCTCAAAACTTGAGCAAGTTACGGCGGGGTCGGCGGGGGTCCTTGCGCCCGCGGCAGGTGGCTGGCTATAATCAGGGGCTGTCTGCCACCAGGGTGTGGGGCATCTACTTGTTATCCTGAGCGAAGCGCCGCGGGCGTGGACTCGAAGGGCCGAAGGGACGTTATGAAGCGGACGTATCAGCCGCACAATCGCCGCCGAAAACGGGTGCATGGCTTTTTGGAGCGGATGTGGACCAAGCATGGCCGTAAGGTGCTCGCGCGCCGCCGGAAGAAGGGGCGTCATCGCCTCACCGTCTGATGCGCCGGTTCGCTACGCTCAACCGTCAGGCGGACTTTGCCCGCTTGCAACGGCAAGGGCGGCGCGTTTCAACGAAAACTCTCGTCATCTACCGCAGTAGCTCACTTCCCGGAGATGCGACGACGCTCGTCGGCATCACGGTAAGCAAATCGATCGGAAAGGCCGTGACCCGCAACAAGGTCCGCCGCCGCTTGGCGGCAATCGTTCACGAATC
>JASHOM010000191.1 GCA_030041115.1 Vulcanimicrobiota bacterium
AGCGGACGTCCCGCTACGCGCGCGGGCGCATCGTCGACCGCTTGCGCGACCTTCCTCCCGGTGAACGAATCTCGTTACTGGATCTTCATCGCGACGTCGGTCCGGCGATCTTGGGGCGCAGCCTCGACCGGATTCGCGAGTTCGTCGGGGCGCTCGAACGCGAGGGCCTGGTGACGCACGACGGAACCCACGTGACGCTGCGCGAATAACGCGCCATGCCGCGCATTCCTTTTCCGAAGAGGAAGGTACCTCGTCGCATCGCGCTCGAGATGCTGGCCGTGCTCGAGCATGCGTATCCGCACGCGGTGACGGCGCTCGAGTACCACAGCGAGTTCCAACTGCTCGTCGCCGTGATTCTCTCGGCGCAATGCACCGATGCGCGCGTCAACATGACGACCCCGGCACTCTTCGCAAAGTATCCGACGGCGGAGAAGCTAGCACGGGCGCGTCAAACCGACGTCGAGAAGATCATCAAGTCCTGCGGCTTTTTCCGCATGAAAGCGAAGAACATCATTGCCTGTGCGCGCGACGTCGCGCAACGATTCGGCGGACGCGTACCGAGCGGTCGCGAGGATCTCGAATCGCTCGCCGGCGTCGGCCGCAAGACTGCCAGCGTCGTAATGGCGGCCGCATTTCACGCCCAGGCGCTGGCCGTCGACACCCATGTTTTTCGCGTCGCCCACCGCCTGGGCCTGACGACCGGCACGACGCCGCGTCAAGTGGAGGAAGACCTCACCGCGCTCGTGCCGCCGCCGAAGTGGGGCGATGCCACTCACTGGTTGATCATGCACGGACGGCAGATCTGCAAGGCTCCGACGCCGCAATGTCCGCGCTGCCCGTTAAACGGGTGCTGCCCGACGCCGCGCATCATCGCGCGGTTACAGCGCTAGCACTAGGCCTGTAGGTGACGAACGATTTTTTGCGCACCATTACGCTACCCGGAAGAAACATGCCGCAGATAAAAGCGTTCGCGCTTTGCCGCGGCTCCTTGAGCATTAGCCTTGCCGCAACGGTGCTCACTGCCTGTGGCGGATCGGCACGCCCGATGGTCGTGCCAGCCGCCGCGACGCAAAGGCCAAAAGTAACTGCCGCGCAGAGCGGGCATGGTATACATTCGGACGCGCTGCTGTATGTCGTTAATACGAACGCCGACCATGACGTTAAGGTCTACCACGCGAACGCTAAGGACCCCAGTCCAATAGAAGTCATTTCCGACGACCTCGACACCCCCTGGGGCGACTGCCTCGATGGGGCTGGTACGCTTTACGTCGTCAACGAACCAGTCGGCTCGGGCTGGGTTACGGAGTTCCCGGCCGGTAAGACAACGGCGTCTAAGATTATTAAAAGGGGCATCAACACTCCGGCATTCTGCGCGATTGACGGCGATGGAAATCTTTGGGTGACGAACATCGGTGGGCAGAACGTCACCGAGTACGACAAAGGTTCGACAAAGCCGCACGCGGTCATCACCAATGGTTTGTTCTATCCGGACGGCATTGCTATCGACCAATCTGGAAACATGTACGTCGCCAACCGTGTCACGGAAGGTAGCGATAGCTACGGGCCTGGAAACGTTGTCGTCTATGCGTCCGGTAGCAAGTCACCCAGCCGGACCATTACAGACGGTGTGGTTTCACCGGTGGGGATCACCGTGGATGCGGCCGGGACGCTGTACGTAACCAACCTTACTGAGAACAACGTGCAGGAGTATCGGCCAGGGCAAAGTCAGCCTTATCAGACCATAACGGCCGAAATGAACGATCCGATTGCGGTGACAGTCGATCGGAACGGCTACCTTTACGTTACGAGCGAGGGAAACGACGTAGTCGTCGAGTTTGCTCCAGGCTCGATCATGCCGTCGAAACGGGAAGTCAGCGATGGCCTCTTTGAGCCCGTTGGAACTGCCCATTCGCCCCCGTTGCTACCGAGACGCTGAGTTTTTGCTGTAAATTCCTGCTGAGATCGCAGGCGGGTCGCAAGAGCAGGCTGCGCCCTGACGACCAGTGCGCAAACGGATCGTCGTACCGAACCCTCCTCTTCTTTCAAGCCATTTTGAAAAGACGGTCTAGGCCGCTAGTAGTCGTCGTCGGGGTCTTCGTCATCCAGCGGCTGGCGTAGGAAGTACGCTGCATCCCTCGTCGTCGGAATCTGCTTGAAGGATCGCGGCTTCTGCAAGAACTGAAAGCAATCGGAGAGATCGTCCGCTCGCACGTCGGTCGTACCCAGCGAACCCAGGTTGTAGACTTTCTCGATGAACTTTAGAATGCTGCCGAACTCGTGCTGGCGGTGCGATACGAAGCTCGGCCTGGCATACGGACTGATGACGATGAGCGGCACGCGGAAGCCTAACTCGTACGAGTTATACCGCGCCGGTTTGACGTGATCGAACCATCCGCCCCAATCGTCCCACGTGACGAAGATTGCACTCGTGTCCCAATACCGGCTTTCGCCCACGGCGTTGACGATCGATGCAACCCAATCGGGGCCGCTGCCGTTGTTGTGGGCAGCGTGGTCCGATTCCTTCGCGCTGGGCGTGACGAAGACGACCTGCGCCAGCTTTCCCTTCTCGATGTCGAATAGGACTCGCGCTGCCGGCCACTTTACGTTCGCGTAACTGGGACTGTTCCAGATCTGCTTGATGGCGTCGACGGCGTGCCACTCGCCGGCGCCGCGGCGCTCCTGATAGTAGTTCCAGCTCACGTGATGGCGGTTGAGCAGGTCCATGATCGACTTGCGGACGAAGCAGGGATAGACGGGATTCCCTTCCGTGCCTTGAGCGTTGATGGTTACGACGGTGGCCTCCGGAATCGAACTGCAGCCCCCTTGATGCGGTACGTTGCGCGGATCGCTCGGGTTCTCCGACGCCTTGAGGTCCGAACCGTTGGCGATGGTCGAGGTGCCGCTGATGATGTACTGATGCGCCGGGAAGCTCGGGCCTTCGTTGCTCTCGAACATGTCGTCGGCAAACGTGTATCGCTCGGCCATGTCCCAATAGGGCTTCGTCTCGTCTTCGGGCACGTAGCCGTACGCCGCCACGTCCGGCGCCGGACACCCCACTCGCTTTTTCGCGAAACAGTTTTCGAGCTCGGTATTGAACCCGTCCAACGTGCCGTTGTCGTAATCGAGAAGCCAGGCCCGGTGCTTATGCGAGATGTCGTACGGAGCCGTCATCGAAACCGCCCGAAGCTCGACCCTTTGACCGTCGGTATTCTCGCCGTAGCGAACCGTGTTCGCGCCGGGTAAGCCGTTGAAGAGATTGTCGACCGTTCGATTTTCCTGAACGATCACGATGATGTGCCGGATCTTGTGGAACCCCAGGTCCAGCGGAGCGGCCGCATTCTGCGGTACGGCCGGCGTGAGCCCCTGCGAGCCGCTTTGCCCGGCCGGTTGCTGAGCGCATCCATACGCCGCCAGGGCCAGCGCGCCGAACAGCAGATGAATCCTCTTCATCGACGCCGACTGTTTTCGTGCCGCCGCGGACTATCCCCGTCCGACGAGCGAGCGCGAGATTACAAGTCGCTGAATTTGCTGCGTTCCCTCGTAGATCTGCGTGATTTTTGCGTCGCGCATCATGCGCTCGACCGGATAATCGGCGGAGTAGCCGAAGCCGCCGAGAACCTGCACCGCATCGGTGGTAACGGACATCGCCACGTCCCCGCACTTCAGTTTCGCCATCGCGGCCCAGAGGGTGACGTCGGGCGTCCCCGCGTCGCAGCGGCGCGCCGCCTCGTAGAGAAGCAACCGAGCCGACTCGACGTCGGCCTTCATGTCGGCGAGCATGAAGCCGACCCCCTGATGCTGTCCGATCGGTTTGCCGAACGCGACGCGCTCTTTGGCGTAACCGGTCGCGTAATCGAGCGCACCGGCCGCGATCCCGAGCGCCTGGGCGGCGATGCCGGGCCTCGACTTGTCGAGGACCTTCATTGCGATCTTGAAGCCCTGGCCTTCCTCGCCGAGAAGATTTGCGGCCGGCACTTCGCAATCGGCAAAGACGAGCTCGACCGTTGGGGAGCCGCGGATGCCCATCTTTTTCTCGGTCTTACCGACCGAAAAGCCGGGCATGCCCTTTTCAACCACGAAGGCGCTGACGCCGCGCGAACCGGCGGCGGGATCGGTGACGGCAAACACGCAGATCACGTTGGCGACGCTGCCGTTGGTGATCCAGATTTTTTGCCCGTTGAGGACGTAGACGCCGCCGCGCTTTTCGGCGCGGGTGCGCATCGAGCCGAGCGCGTCGGAGCCGCTCGAGACTTCGGTCAGCGCGTAAGCGACCAGGTGTTCGCCTGACGCGATCTTCGGCAGGAAGCGGCGCTTCTGTTCCTCGCTGCCGCCGATCACGATCGGGAGCATCCCGAGCTCTTGCACGGCAACGATCAGCGCGCTCGAAGCGCACGCCTTGGCGATCTCTTCGACGACCTTGACGTAGGTAAGGAACGTGCCTCCCAAGCCGCCGTACTCGGCCGCAATGGGAATGCCGAGCAGATCGTTTTGCGCGAAGAGTTCCTTTACGTCCCATGGGAACTCGCCGGTCGCGTCGATCTCGGCCGCGCGCGGCGCGACCTTTTCCGCGACCAGCTCGCGAACCATCGCGAGCATCATCGCCTCTTCGTCGTGGCTTGCAATTTGCGTCTGTGCGGTCGTCATGGAGGCGCACCTTCCACGGAGGCGGCGTCCGTTCCGTCGGCGCATTAGAACCGCATGGAGAAGGTCTATGCCTCCTGCTCCGAGGCGATTGCCGATATTCCCGATGGCGCGTCGATCGCAGTAGGCGGCTTCGGCCTGAGCGGCATTCCGCACAACTTGATCGAGGCGCTGCTCGAGCAAGGCGCCTCGAACCTCGTCACCGTCTCGAACAACTGCGGCGTCGACGGGTGGGGCTTGGGCGTGCTGCTCGACCACAAGCGAATCGGGCGCACGACCGGCTCGTACGTCGGCGAAAACCGTGAGTTCGAGCGCCAATATCTCTGCGGCGAGCTCGAGGTCGAGCTCGTCCCGCAGGGGACTCTCGCCGAGCGGCTGCGCGCCGGCGGCTGCGGAATTCCGGGTTTCTATACGCCCGCGGGAGACGGAACGCTCGTGGCCGACGGCGGATTGCCTTGGCGTTACAATCCCGACGGCAGCGTTGCGGTCGCGTCGCCGAAGAAGGAGACGCGACGCTTCGACGGGCGCGAGTACGTCCTGGAGAGGGG
>JASHOM010000192.1 GCA_030041115.1 Vulcanimicrobiota bacterium
AGGCGTTCTTGCATGTGCGTCGATCGGAACCGGCGACGGTACTTCTCCGGCAGGCAGAGCACGGCGATCGCGTCTTCGAAGGCTTCCTCGAGGCAAGCCACCGCCTTGGGCGCGATCGTTGAGAAGCGCTCGATGAACTCACCCATGCGACGTTTGGCCTCCTCGCGATCACGCGCGTACAAAACCAGCTTGGCGCCGGCGTCGACGGCCTCGCGCTCCTTGCGCGGACTGTGGTCGCCGATATTGCGCAGGAGATGCACTTGGCAGCGCTGCCAGCTTGCGCCGGCAAACTGTTTGGCGATCGCCTTCTTGAGCCCGCCGTGGTTGTCCGACGTCACAAAGTCCACCCGCCTGAGTCCGCGATCCTTCAGATTCGCAAACAATGCTTCCCAGGCCGCAGAACTCTCGGCATCGCCAACGGCGAAACCAATCGGTTCACGATTGCCGTCAGCTCGTACCGCGCTGGCGATCAGCAGCGCTGTGCTGACAACGCGACCATGGTTGCGCGACTTGGTGAACATCGCGTCAACCACGATGAAGGGGTAGTACGCCTCAAGGTCGCGCTTGAAGAACGTTCACACCGCGCAGCTCCTCGGTAATCTTGGTGACCTTGCGCGACGACGTTCCCGTGACGTACATCTCCATCAGCCCCAGGACGAAGGCGCGTTCGCTGCGCTGGTACCGTTCGAAGATCTCCGTCGAAAAAGCTCCCGTCGCGGGTCTGCGGGACGCGCAGCGTAATCGGGCCGACGCGCGTGAAGAGCTGGCGCTCGCGATATCCGTTGCGATAGCGGCCATCGCGGTCGGGCGTGCGCTCGTAGCGCTCAGCCCCCAGATGCTCGGTCATCTGCGCCTCTAACACCTGATTGAGTGCGCTCTCGATCACCTTGGCTAAGCCCTCCTTCCCGGCGAGAAGGGCTGGAAAAATTGCTTCGGGTAGGGTAACATCGTAATCGGCCACCGTTTCGTCCTTTCGGTTGAGAAGTTTGTGCAAAGAATCAATCTTCCGAACCGAAGCGGTGGCTTCCCTCATTTGCGTCGGCGTCGGCCCACGACGCTATCGTCGAGCCGTGTACGGCGCCCACAGACCGCTGCGAAGCGACGACCGCAGAGGGCTGCCACATTCCTTTTACAGCATTATAAGGGCACGACCGGTGCCTACGGACCCGGGCTCGAACGTACCACCAGTACCACTTTCGGCATCACCATAGGGACTTGGGCATGTTAGTTAAGAATTTTCGTTCTATCGTCATTGTGCCGCTCGTAACGCTTGCGGGTGCGAGCGCAGTGAGGATTTCAGCCGAACCCGCTAACGTTTTCCTGACGATCGAATACGTTGACTGCCCAAAGAACCTGGGCGCCAATGGTGATATACGCGTCGTAATCTTCGATGAAAAGGGCGCGACCGTCCTTAGTCGACACTATGCAACTGCCGCCACAGCTGGAGTGCAGGACATCGAGATTTCCTTGCGGCCAGGCGGCTACACCGGGGTCGTCGCCAAGGGTGACTGTGGTGATGAGCTATTGATAACCCTTTTACAAGCCCGTCCGCGACATATACTCGCGATAGGCTGGAACTCGGCGCCCCTGCGAACGAACCGGGGAATGCTTTCGGGAACGATCCCGTTCTCCGGAGCTCAGGTTGCGGTGATCTACCGAGATCGGCGCGCGCTAGACGGCCGCTCGTCGAGTCCGGACGGTTATCTGCAGCTATCCGCTTTGGTTGAAGGGACCGCATACTACGCAACGGGGTTGCCAGATGGCGAGGCGACAGTCCGTATTTATAACGAAGGCCATAACAAGTGGCTAGATTTCGACGCTGGTCGAATTGATCAATCGGCGGGGAGGCTGACCTTAGTCCGAGACATCTCGCTTAACGAGATAACGCAAAAACTGGAGTGGTTGGCGCATCAAAAGACCATGTGCGCCCCAGGGAAGGCGCGGCTCACCGTCTGCACGCCTCCTAAGTAGGCTGTACTTCGCGCATGCCGTTCTCGGTGTCGGCGGCAGGTGGCGATTTTGCAGTGAATGGCATCAGCCAGCCCAACCTGTTCAGCTATGCCTATCGCAACGACGGCATGTTGGCAAACCAGCACGTGAACTGGTTGAGCAACACGGAGACGCTGAGCTGGACCTACACGCCCAGCAAGCGCGAGCTGACGGCTTCTACAACCAGCGGGGCACCTGCGAACAGTGGATCAAGGAAGGCAAGGGGGCGATCAAGTGGACGAGGCTTTCGTGTCGCACATTCAACGCCAACGCGGTCCGGCTTCAATTGCATGCGCTGGCGTACAACCTTGGGAACTTCCTTCGCACGCTCGTAACGCCTAAGCCGATCCAGGACTGGTCGCTCACCAGCCTGCGCGAGAAGCTGATCAAGATCGGCGCGAAGGTCGTTAGTCACGGACGCTACGTCGCCTTCCAAATGGCCGAGGTTGCCATCCCGCGCCATCTGTTCGCTGACATCTTGCGGCTGATCGCCAGCCTGCGCGCGCCGCCAGTTCCCTCGACGGCACCATGAACGGTCCCGGCCGACCGCGCGGGCGAAGCGACGGGAGATTTGTCCCCTAAGGGCGGAAAGCCGTATAAAGGCATTAACTCGTACCATTCGGACGCGTTCTATGGCCTGGCGATTAGCGAATGACGGCAACGCTTAGAGGCAAGTTTACCATCAGCGTGGCCGCCGCGCTGCTTGCAGGCTGCGGCGGTTCGCAGCCGCCGATCAGCGCGCCGGGCGCGATAACGCAAAGCCGCACGATCGCCGCGCATGTCGGTCGTGGCGGGTCGTGGATGCTGCCGGAAGCGATGAGCTACTCCCACGAACCGTGGCTCTACGTTGTCGATCTCACGGGAGACGCGGTCTACATCTACGCGCTGAATGGGTCTCACGCTACGCAAATCGGCGAAATAACAAATGGACTAAGTTCACCCTTCGGCGCGACGGTGGACAACGCGGGGAACCTCTATGTCGTTAATAGGGTCGCCCAAGGAAGCGTAGCGATCTATCCCCCGGGGCAAACAACTCCTAGCCTGTCGCTATCTGGGGACCTGGCGTTCCCGGATAGTGTGGCGGTAGACAACGGCGGCGACGTTTGGGTCACGAATCGGGGAACGAGTTCGGAGAAGCCTGGTATTGCGGTCTTCCCATCGGGTAAAACTACTCCATCCGTTTACATCACTTCGAACCTAATTCGATATCCGCTTGAGGACTTCTTTGACCAGCAAGGAAATGCGTATTTTTGTGACGCGGACACTGGCGTCTCGAAGATTCCAAGCGGCACGAAGCGCCCCGTCTCCCTACATTTGCAAGGCCTCCGCTATCATAATTCGTGTGCTGCCGCTACCCTAGCTCTATCAAGTCATCTATATGTGGATAATTACGATCCAAACAGGAACGAAGTCTATACGGGAATAGTGTATCTGCTCGGTAATGGTAGGCCAATCTATCACTTGAAGGGCCACGTCGCCGGATATTACATGGCAAATGGACAAGTGAAGTCTCAAACATACATCTTCGTACCGGATTGGTATTCCGGTAACGTGTACTTGTATAAGGACGGTAGCAAGCAGTCTTTCGCGGAGATCGATACACGCATCAAAAACGGCCGCAGGCGTGGCGTTTAAACCTGCGGAGACTCCGTAATACTCCCTAAGCCACACCGCCGGCGCCGCGATCGCATCCGGCTTAGCCTGCTACGTCAGTTCGGTAAATGCGAGTCACGATACCGTCGGCGACAGGATGAGGACCTTCCATCATTCTGAAGGGCGACCCGATCTGCAATCTCGACATAATCTGCGCGGCGGCGGATCGGATCCAAAAGTCAGCATCGAGCTCGTCGCCCGGAGCGATCAAGACGTCAGGCGGTTCTTTCAGCTTAGTTTCGGGAATCGCGTGCGCACCGTAGTAGCATGTGTTATCGAGAGCAAAAATTAGGTCGGGCCGGTACCGATAGAGCGAGAACGGGCTAAATATAGCCCACAGGCCGCGCCGAGAGCGTTGACGGCGATGAATGTGCGCTTGTCCCGTATCATGCGCATGCTTCGACAGGCGCCACGTCTTTCCGGCACCTGTTGGCCGAAGTCGCGCTGGAACTCAGAGCCGAACCGTCGAACCAACGCCGCTAGTCCGTTCGCTTCCGGGAGGCATCGCATGAGGCACTCTTATCGGTTCGCGCCTAGCATCGGCGCAGCGGTAGCACTACTTGTTGGATGCGGGGGTTCGCAGACGTTTGTTGCGCCTGTGTCCGACTCTCGCGGCGTCGCGCCACGTACCGCCGGAGGCAAAACGTTTTCCTACACGGGCGGCGAGCAGGTTTTCACCGTCCCTAAGGGCGTGTCGTGGCTAACGGTCATCGCTCTTGGCGGAAGGGGCGGCGGCGAACTTTTCCAGCGATTCGGCCGATACGGCGGCCGCGTCCGTGCAGTCATTCCGGTAAAGCCGAGAGAACGGCTCGCGGTGTACGTAGGCGGCGGTGCCAATTACGGTGGGGGTGGCTTCAACGGCGGTGCTCCCGGCGGCGGTGACGCGTCCTACGATTGCGGTTACTCGTCGGATTACTTCTGTGGTTATGGCGGGGGCGGTGCTTCTGACGTGCGTGAAGGCGGCGACGCACTCTCAGATCGTGTCATCGTCGTCGGTGGCGGCGGCGGCAGCGGAGGAGCAGGCTGGTGGCTAGGCGGCCGAGGTGGCAATGGCGGTGGAAGCGTTGGCGGCGACGGCCATACAGGCGGTGGCGGAAGCTACCGTACCGGAGGTGATGGCGGGTCGGGCGGCACGCAGAACAGCGGCGGTGACGGCGGCAACGGTGGCCCGGGGTCTGAAGGCAACGGCGAGCACGGTGTAAACGGAACGAGCGGCAGCGGTGGTGATGGCGGGTACGGCTGCTATAGCTCGCCTGACTGTTATGGCGGCGGAGGCGGCGGCGGCGGAGGCGGATATTACGGCGGCGGAGGAGGGGGCGCTGGTGGTTTTGGCCGTGGGATTAAGGCCGGTGGCGGTGGCGGCGGTGGCGGCGGCTCGTCATATGTCGAGCCGAGCGCGAAAAGCTTTCGTACCTGGAGCGGATGGAAAAGCAAAACCGGAAACGGGCTCGTCGTGTTCAGTTGGAAGTAGAGATGTTTCGCCAAACGCGACGCCTGTTTAGTATCGGCGTTGCTGCGGTGCTCGCGGGATGCGGCGGATCGCAGCCGCCGATCGGCGCGCCCGGCGCAACGTCGCAAAGCCGCGCGATCCCCGCGCACGCCGAGCGCGGCGCATCGTGGATGCTGCCGGAGGCGAAGGGCGAGGATTTGCTTTACGTCTCAAAACTTACGAAGGTCCTCATCTACGCATATCCGACCGCCAAAGTGGTTGGGAATCTTACCGGGTTCGATGACGCA
>JASHOM010000193.1 GCA_030041115.1 Vulcanimicrobiota bacterium
GAAGATTCTCGCCGGCGCGCTGCAGGCCGACGAGGGTGATATTCTCATCGACGGTGCGCGCGTCCGAATCGCGACGCCTCAGGAGGGGCAGCGCCTCGGCATCGGCATGATCTACCAGGAGTTCACGCTCGTTCCGCAGCTGACGGCGCAGGCCAACATCAGTCTGGGCGCCGAGCCGACCCGCCGCGGGCTGATCGACTCGCGCGCCGTCCGGGCGCGCGCGCGCGCCGTTTTCGACGAGCTCGGCCTCGAGCTGCCGATCGACGTACCCGTTTCGAGGCTCTCCGTCGGCCAGCAGCAGCTCGTCGAAATCGCCAAGGCCCTAGCGAAATCGGCGCGGATCATCGTGATGGACGAACCGACGGCGGCGCTTTCCGGTCGCGAGATCGAGCGGCTCTTTGCGATCGTGCGGCGTCTTCGGGAAGCCGGCGTGGGCGTAATTTACATCTCGCACCGCATGGACGAGATCTCCCGCATCGCCGATCGCGTGACGGTACTGCGCGACGGCAAGGTCGTGGCCGCGCGCGAAGCCGCCGAGTTTTCGCCGGCCGAGATCATCGCGGCGATGGTCGGACGCCGGCTCGAGGCGTACTTTCCCACGCTCGAAAGCGTCGCACCCGATGCGCCGGTGCGGCTGCAAGTGCGTGACCTCCAACGCAACGGAATCGTCGACGGCGTGACTTTCTCGGTGCGTGCGGGCGAGATCGTCGGCCTCGCCGGGTTGATCGGCGCCGGCCGGACCGACATCGTGCGGGCAATCGCGGGTGCCGACCATCGGGACGGCGGCGACGTTCGCATCGACGGCAAGCCGGTGCGTAGCGGCCGCGTCGGCGAGGCGATTGCCGCGGGCATCGCGTTCATCACCGAAGACCGCAAAGCGCAAGGTTTGGTTCTCGGAATGACCGTGCGCGAAAACGTCACGCTCGCACACCTCGACGAGTTCGTCAGGCGCGATCTGCTGATCGACCTCGCGCGGGAACGCGCCGCCGCCACGCACATGATCGACGAGCTGCAGATTCGAACGCCGGGCACCGAACAGCTCGCCCGCAATCTCTCGGGGGGAACGCAGCAGAAGGTCGTATTGGCAAAATGGCTGCTCGGCCAGGCCTCGGTCTTTCTGTTCGACGAACCGACGCGCGGGATCGACGTCGGCGCGAAGGCCGAGATCTACCGGCTGATGCTGGAGCTGGCGAAGCGCGACGCGGCGATCGTGATGGTATCGAGCGATCTACCCGAGGTCCTGGGCATGTCGCACCGCATTCTGGTCGTGCGCGGCGGACGGATCGCGGCCGAATTCGCGCGCAGCGAGGCAACGCCCGACCGCGTCATCGCCGTCGCAACCGGCGCCGCCGCTTGAAGGACCGCGAACGTCCGGCCTACTGGCTGCGCATTGCGGGAGCCGCGGCTTTCTTGATCCTGCTCGTTGCGATCGTCGACGTGGCTTCGCGCGGTTCGTTCCTGGAGCCGAGCAACATCGTTCGCGTGCTGCGCCAGATCACGTACAACTGCATCCTGGGAGTGGGACAGACGTTCGTCATCATCACGGCCGGCATCGACCTCTCGGTCGGATCGCTCGTCGCGTTGAGCGGCGTCGTCGCGGCGCTTTTTGCCAACTCCGTGCACTTGAACGGCTTTCCGCTGATCGCGGCGACGCTCGTCGTTGCGGTGGCCGTAGGATGCATCGCG
Organism: Vulcanimicrobiota bacterium; assembly: GCA_030041115.1. Lineage (GTDB taxonomy): Bacteria > Vulcanimicrobiota > Vulcanimicrobiia > Vulcanimicrobiales > Vulcanimicrobiaceae > Cybelea. The sequence goes on from JASHOM010000193.1 coordinate 1,687, forward strand.
GGCTGGGTCAACGCGTTGCCGGTCGTGCGGCTCAACCTTCCGCCTTTCATCACGACGCTCGCGATGCTCGAGATGGCCGTCGGCGCCGCATTCATCCTCTCCCACGGCCGGCCGGTCGCTTTGCGGAGTCCCGACTTTCAAAATACCGGAATCGGCTCGTTCCTGGGCGGCGTCACCGCGGCGCTGCATCTTCCGAACGTCCCGGTGCCCGTGATTTGGATGCTCGCCGTCATCGTCGCCGCCTCGGTGCTCCTGACGCGTACGCGCTTCGGGCGCTACGTCTTCGCGATCGGCGGAAACGAAGAAGCGGCGCGCCTTGCCGGCATCGACGTCGCTCGCGTCAAGACCGCCGTGTACGTGATCAGCGGTGCCTGCGCGGCGATCGTCGGCTTCCTCTACATGGCGCTTTTTTCGTCCGGTTCCCCGCAAACCGGCACCGGCGACGAGCTGCTCGAGTCGATTGCGGCCGTCGTCGTCGGCGGCACGAGTCTGATGGGCGGGCGCGGCAGCGTCATCGGCACGTTCTTTGGCGCGCTGCTGATCGGCGTGCTCTACAACGCGATGAATCTGCTCAACGTCGATTCGTATTTGCAGAAGGTGCTGCTCGGCGCCGTCATCCTACTCGCTGTCGTCCTCGACGAGCTTCGCAAACGCTACCTCGCGCGCTAGTGTACTTGTCGAAGGACTGTCGCTCGACTGTCGAAGGGCGACAAAAAACTCCGGTTAGAACGGAAAATCGGATTGCGTCAGGCCGACGTTGGTTTTCAGGTCGGCGACCGATTCGTCGAGCACGATTTGCGAGCCGGCGTACATGATCTGGCGAATCGGCCAGTGCGTCTCTTTGGAGAGATAGAGAATTTGATCGGTCACCCCGCCGTTGGAGGCGGGGTCGTCGGGACGCAGCTCGAGGCGATCGGTCTCGACGCCGCCGATCTTCCCGCCGGCTAGCTGCGTGAGCTTGCCCGGAATCGTCGCGTATTCGTCAACGATATGCTGGAGCAGTCCCTCGGGAATCGTCACGCCTCGCAGCGACACCGCGCGCGAGTCGTGGAGATCGACTTTCATGTGGATCCCCGAAAGGATGCCGCCTTGATGTCCGCTGACCTGGTTGCCGCCGGTCCAGACGCCGCCCGAGCCTTTGCCGTCGCCATCGATGATCAGCGTTTTCACGAAATGCGGCTTCATGAACGAGTACTGATAGACGCGATCTTGCGTCGCCGTACCCTTCGCTTCGTGGACGTGAAGCACGCACGTATAATCGTTCACGCCGGCAAACGTTGCGTCGAACGCGGTTATGGCCGGCGCGGCGTTCGCCGCGTCGACCGGCCCCGATGGCGAAGCGCCTAGCGCGCAAGCCGCGGCCAGCGCGGCGAAGAGCGGCGAAGAGCGGCGAACGTTCACGTAGGATCTCCCAAGATCAGATCGGCTGCGAGCTGGCTTGCGCGCTCTCGTCGATGAGCAGCGTGCCGTGTTTGCCTTCGACGCCGATGAGCACATCGCATTTTGCGTCGGCCGCGATCTCCTCGATGGTCCGACCGAGCGGGGCCCCGCTGTACTTCCCTTCGCGAAACGATCCCAGAATGATGAGATCGGCCTTTTCGCGTTTGGCGACGTCCAGGACCGCTTGTTTGGTCGACCGCGTCTTCAACGTCTCGGTGCGGATCGTTACGTTGTTGCTGTTGGCGATCGTTTCGGCCGCGCCGAGAGCATCGAGGGCCTCCCGCTCCTCGATCGCCATCTCGGCGTCGGGCGGAAGCGTGTACGGCACTTCGATGACGTAGAGCGCGAGCAGCTCCGATCGTTCGCCGCGCGCGAGCTTTGCGGCCAGCGCCATCATGTGCGCCGAGTCGATCTCGGGCGAGAAGACCACGATGAGGCTGCCGACCATGCGTTCCAGATCGCTCTCGGCGCGCTCCGCGATTAGCTGCACGTACGACGACGGCGGATGCAGCATCCACCACAGCGTCGAGCCCACCGTGCCCGCGATGAAGATTGCGGCAAGCGCGCCGGCGACGGTGACGTGGACCTCGCTCGACGGCGCGATCACATCATTCTCCGCGCCCGTGCGATCAGCGAGAGGCGGTGAACGCCCAGGGCGATCAATGCCGCCCCCAGCACGACCCCCGAGAGCACGGCGAACCCGGCGCTGAGCGATGCGAGCATGCGCGCGAGAATGAGAATTCCGCAGAGGATCATCGCGCCGGCCAGGACTGCACGCACGGCCAACATCGTCACGTCCGCGGAGCCGCGCGGCGAGCGTCGCTGGCCTTGAGGTTCGCGACGTACTCGTCCATCAGTTCCAACTCGCCGGCGCGACGCAAGATGTCGACCTGCGCGGCACGCCAATTGCGTTGCTGCGAGCGCAGGAGCGGCAGCCGCCGGTAGGCGCGATAGACGAGGTAGAGGATGAGGCCGAGCAGCAGCCAGCTCGGCCCGAAGATTCGTCCGAGCGCGTGCGTGCGCAAGGTGAACATCAGGATCGAGAAGATGCCGATGAAGCCGATGACGGCGATGACCGGAAACTCGACGCGCTCGCCGCGGACGTGCAGCGGCAGGTTCAAAGGAATCTTGAACTTACGCGGGCTCAGCGGATCGGAAAGGCGTAGCGCGATCAGGCCGAGGAAGACGAACGAATAGCTGGTCGCCGCACCGAAAGCATAGAGATCGGCCAGGAACTCCAGGCCGTTTTCGCCGTGGAAGAAGTGAGCGTAGAGCGATCCGACCGACGGATGCAGGGCGGGCGCGGCCGCGAAGATCAACTCGACGATGGCGATCGTCGAAAAGAAAACGATCGAGATCGTCGGCGTCCGGTACTTCCCGTGAACGCGCTGGAAGATCGAGGGGAGCAGGTTGCTGCTGCTCATCGCATAGGCAATCCGGGAGCTCCCGAAAACGCCGGAGTTCGACGAGATCAGGAGCAGCACCGCACCGAGCACCGGCACGTAGAGCGCCGCAAAGGCGCCGTAATACGGCACCTGCGCGGCCAATAGCGCGACGGCTTTACCTTGATTGTCGGCGTTGTGCGGGAAGATTTGCCAGAACTGCTGCGCGTGACCCGCGGCGTCGACGATCGGATGCCAGGGCGCCAAACCGAGGGCGAGATTCGAATAGGCGAGCGCGAAGATCAAGATCGTCAGGATCAACGACACCGAGGTCCGCGGAATGATCGAGGCGGGGCGCTGCGTCTCTTGTGCCGCTTGCGAGATCGATTCCAGTCCGACGAACGAGACGATCGCCAGCGACGTTCCCAGCATCAGGTCGTACGGGGACGGCCAGTTGAAGTGCATCGCATGGATCAGTAACTGAGGCCGAAAGGCGAAGAGGAAGCCGAAGCACAGGATACAGGTTTCGCTGATGACGTCGAGGGCGGAGACGAAACCGTTGAACGCGGTGCTCTCGCGGACGCCGATGACGTTGAGAATGCACAGGCCCACGACCAGAGCCAAAACCACGGTGAAGTGCAGCCACGGATGGATCGAATTCACCAGCGCCGGCAGCAGTTGGCTGCTGTAGTCGACCGAGCTCCACGCGAAAAGCGTGACGTCGATCGTGAAGTCGAGCAGCACGGCCCAGCCGGCGATAAAGCCGAAGATGTCGCCCAGACCGCGCATGACGAAGTACTGGCCGCCTCCCGCGACCGGATACGTCGCGGCCAGCTCGGTATAGGCGAGGCCGATGCAAACGTAAACGATGCCGGCGAAGAGAAACGCGACGTTCGATGCGCCCGCGGCCCACGCGAGCACGAGCCCGAGTCCGACGAAGATGTCCGCACCGACGTCGGAGTAGCCCCACGCAAAGGAGCCCCACGGCGTTACGGTGCGGCGCAGCTCCGGTCCCGACCCCTTCGTCGAGCGGGCCACTAAAACGCGTTCCGGTGCAGGCTCAGACGTTCCCCGTCCAGCGTGACGACGTCGAACCGAATCTTCGCCGAGGGCGCCACGATCTGCGCGTAATCGGCGGCAATGCGCCGCAGCGTGGCGCGCTTACGAGCGTCGACGGCGCGTAGTGCGGGGCCGAACGTTCGTGAGTCACGCCGCTTGACTTCGACGATCACGAGCGTGGTACCGTCCAAGCAAACGGCATCGATCTCGCCGCCGGGAACGCGCACGTTGCGCGCGAGGATGCGGTATCCGCATGCGTCGAGAAAGCTGCTGGCGCGGTCCTCGCCCAGCCGCCCTTTTGCGCTGTTACTGGGCAACTGTTTCGAAGGCTTCCAAGGAATCCAAGCCCAGCCGGAGCTGTGCGTCGCGAACGCGGGCCCAGTTGGCGCGATGGTGGATGCTCGGGCCGTGCGTTCGCAGCGCTTCCAGATGGAGCGGAGTCGAGTAGCCCTTGTGAAGCGCGTAGCCGTAGCGCGGGTCTTCCTTATCGAGCTCGACCATGAGCGCGTCGCGATGAACCTTGGCCAGAATCGAGGCGGCTGCGACCAGCGCGCAGCGCGCGTCGCCGTGTACGAGCGGCTCCTGCGGGCCGGTAAAGGAGCGAATGCGCACCGCGTCGGTGATCAAGTACTCCGGTATCGCGGCCAATGCCGACAACGCGCGTTCCATCGCCAGAATGCTCGCCCAATAGATGTTCAGCCGATCGATCTCGGCCACGCAGGCGCTGCCGACCGCCCATGCGGTCGCACGCACTTTGATGATCTCCGCGATCGTCCTCCGCACGTCCGGCCGAACCTGTTTGGAGTCGTTCAGCCCTTTGATGAAGAGCGGCTCGGTCGCGACCACGCACGCGGCGACGACCGGTCCGGCAAGCGGTCCGCGTCCGACTTCGTCGACGCCGCCGACGAGCGTGAATCCGCGCGCGCGCGCCGCGTACTCGAAC
>JASHOM010000194.1 GCA_030041115.1 Vulcanimicrobiota bacterium
CCTTGCGCCGAGATCGCGATGAAGACCGTGGCGGTTCCGAAGCTCACCACGATGAGCGGCGCGCCGAAGCGCTCGCGCCCCCCGATCGCGGCGGCGACGAGGTCGGCGCCGACTTCCGAGGGATTCTCGGTGAGAATGTTCATGAGATGCTGCGCTTGCGGTTTCAGGAAGCGCGGCGAGGCGCCGAAAAATCGCTCGCAGGCGCTCGTGAGCACCGGGTCGAGTTGCGGAACGACGCTGGCGATCGCGACCGCGCCGATTGCGGCCGGCGCGATGTCGCTCGTCGCAAACAGTTGCGTAAAGAAGACGCCGTACTCGTCGGGCGTCCGCCGCAGCTCGGTCGTGACGCGCCAGGTCGGCCCGAGCGTACCCTCCGAGAAACAGCCGAGTTTCGTTTCGGTGTTACCGACGTCGATCGTCAGGAGCATCGCGATCCGATCCGCATCAGCTCTTCGACCGCGTCGAGCAGTCGGGCCGCTAACGCGCTTTTCGCCGCGCGGCCGAGGTCGCGGCGGCCGTCCTCGCCCCAGAGCAGCACGAGCGAATTCTCCCCGGTGCCGAAGCCGCGCTCGCCGCGCACGTCGTTGACCGCGATCGCGTCGAGGTGCTTGCGCCGCAGCTTCGCGCGCGCATTGGTTTCGTGCGCTTGCGTTTCGGCGGCGAAGCCGACCAAGAAGCTCGAGCCTTTGCGCTCGCCGAGGGTCGCGAGGACATCGGGATTCGGCGATAGCTCGACGGTCATCCCTTCGCCGCTCTTGTGCAGCTTCGAGTCGGACTCGAGCGCGGGCCGCCAATCGGCAACCGCCGCGGTAGCGACGATCAGGTCCGCTCCGACCGCATGTTCGAGCGCGGCGGCGTAGAGCTGCTGCGCGGTGGTCACGCGCACCACCTCGATGCCCGCCGGCGGCTCGAGCAGCGTCGGTCCGAGCAGCAGCGTGACGCGCGCACCGCGCAACGACGCTTCGCGGGCCAGCGCAATCGCGGTTGCACCGGTCGACGCGTTGCTGAGAAAGCGGACCGGGTCGAAGGGTTCCCGGGTCGGACCGCCGGTGATGGCGACTCGTTTGCCCTCGAGCGAACGGCGGCGGGCGAGCGCGCGTTCGAGGCCCTCGAGAATGCGGTCTTCCGCGGCGAGACGCCCGATGCCGGTCTCGCGTTCGGCCAGAAAGCCGCGCTCCGGATCGACGAACTCGTAACCACGCTCGCGCAACGTCGCGAGATTCGCCTGCGTGGCCGGGTCTTCGTACATCGCGCCATTCATCGCCGGCGCGAGCACGCGGGGAATGCGCGCCGCGAGCAGCGCCGCAGTCAACAGATCGTCGGCGATCCCGGCGGCGAGTTTGGCGATGAGATTCGCGGTCGCCGGGACGACGAGCGCAACGTCGGCTTCGCGCACGAGACGGATGTGCGGAATTCGCTCGGGGAAATCCCAAAGCGAAGTGTAGACCGGGCGCGCCGAGAGCGACGCGAAGGTCAGCGGGGCAATGAATCGCTCCGCCTCGGCGGTCATCACCACGTCGACGCTCGCGCCGCGTTGCACGAGCGTGCTGGTGAGCGCCGCGGCTTTGTAAGCCGCAATGCCGCCGCTCACGCCCAGAAAAACTCGCGCGCCGCTTACGACGTCAGCCATAGGTTGTCAATCAAGCGGGTCGAGCCGAAACGAGCCGCTCCGATGATGTACGCGGGTAAGCGCAACCGCTCGAGCGGTGCGAACTCGCGCGCGTCCACGAGATCGAGATAATCGAGCTTCGCCGCGGCGCTCAACTCCGCCGTTCCCTCGGCGATGGCGTCGTTCTTGCCGCGCCCGGCCTCGAGCGCGTCGCGCACGCGCAGCAGCGCCTTGTGGAGCGAGGGCGCCTGCGCGCGTTGCGTTGGGTCGAGATAGCTGTTGCGGCTCGACATCGCCAGACCGTCGCTTTCCCGCACCGTCGGAACGATCGCAACTTCGACCGCAAAGTCGAGGTCGCGAATCATCTTGCCGACGAGCACGGCCTGCTGCGCGTCCTTCTGTCCCAAAAAGAGCACGTCCGGGCGCACGACGTTCAGCAGCTTCGCGACGACGGTCGCCACTCCACGAAAGTGTCCCGGGCGCACGGCGCCCTCGAAGCGCTCGCCGAGCGCACCGAGGTCGACGGCGGCGGCGAATCCGGGCGGATACATCTCCCGAGCCTCCGGCGCGAAGAGCACGTCCACGCCGGCGGCGGCCAGTTTCTCGCGATCGTGCTCCGGATCGCGCGGATAGCTTTCCAGATCCTCATTGGGGCCGAACTGAAGCGGGTTGACGAAGATCGACGCGCCGACCGTCGCGCAGCGCGCGCGCGCGCGCCGGACCAGCTCGAGGTGGCCGCCGTGCAGCGCGCCCATGGTCGGCACGAAGCCCAGCGGCCGGGGCAACGCGCCGAAGAGCGCGCGCGCCCGCTCGACGGTAACCGCACTATCCATTGAATGCCTACGCGCGCGTCACCCGGAGAATGGTGCGACCGACCACGAACGGCTTGCCAAAGGGGAGGGGCACTTCGCCGACCACCGGCTTGCCTTCGAGCCGGGTTCCGTTGCGGCTCCGC
>JASHOM010000195.1 GCA_030041115.1 Vulcanimicrobiota bacterium
GCGGGCGCTCCGCTTTTGGTGCGAGGCGGACTTCAGCGACGAGCCGAGCGAGCAGCTTTCGGACGCCCGCTTTTCCGGTGGCGACGCCCGACAGGACGCGCGCGATCTCCCAGCCGTTGGCGGCCGCGTGCGCGCGACCCCACGCCTCTTGATCGGCGATCGTTTCCTTTTGGTGCGTGGACGAGACGACCGCGTAGAGCCATGCCCGGTCCACGCTATCGTCGCCTTGGGTTGGGCTGCAACCTTTCGGGCGCTCGACGGGTTATGAGGGGTGTAGGGGGAGGGGTTCGGTAACCAGGGCTGACTGAGAATCTTCCTAAGCGGGTTCGACTCCCGCCCTCTCCACACCGAAAACGGTGGCTTACCGCCTCGGACCGTGATATGATAGGGCTCTCAGTCACCCTGATTACGAATCCCGAGGCGCTCGTTTTCGACGGGCGCCTTTTGCTGCCGAACGCGCCGATCGAGAATCCCTTGCATCTTGAGGGTGCAGAGAAAGTCTGCCTCGATCTGCTGGAGGATCCCCTCGTTCACGAGCTTCGCCATGCGCGCGCGATACTGCATCATGACCGAGACGCCGAGCGGCGAGTAGAGCACGCGAGGCTCGCTCAACTGCCGACGTGCTCCGGCACGAGAGACGCCTGGCAGTAGCGGCACGCGCTCGCCCTCCACGGAACATACGATCGGCAGCGCGGGCAGAGCATCGACGGACCTCGCTCGATAAACCGCTTTGGCGGAAACGCTGCGATCGCAACGAGTGCGAGGACACCGAAGAGCAGACCGGCGACCAACCACGCGAAGCCGCTGCGCCCCTTCTCTTCTGCCGCCGATTGAGCCGCGACCGCGCAGAAAATCCACACACAAAAGAACCACGGCAACAGAAGGACGCCGACGGTTTGGGCGATCATTTTACGACGCCAGGGCTTTGCCAGGAGGTAAACATGCTAATGATTACATACGTCGATCCTAAAGACTCACGCTCGACACTAATCAGCCCAGAGAAGCTCACCGAGCGCGTCATACTAGAGCTGATTCGACTGCTTGGCGCCAGCAATGACGGTCACAGCGTCCCTTCGCGCAGGCTTTAAGGAGAAAACGAAATCGCAAAGGGACTTACATTCCCGATCGGGATCGGCTTTCCGCGAAGCGGCGCCTTGAGAAGAAAAAGCGTGTCTCGGTCTTTGCGCGTGTTAAAGGCAATCTCTCCCGACGGACTCACAGCCCAAGATTCGACGTTTCTGGTCTGAGCCACAGGGATGCCGCGCTCGTAGGGATACGGAAATCTAACTATTTCCGTAACCCCGGGTGGTGCTTCCTTGGCGTAAAGGGACCGCTGTGCGTCGATGCTTAGCCCTGCGACGTCGATGCCTGGTATCTTCGCGATCATCTTCGAGATCTTATCGTACGGCGGCTCAACTTCGGCGATAAAGTTGTCGCCGTCGCCGGCGCCGTAGCATTCTGAGCACTCGCCTATAAAGAGATCATTCTTTGGGTCCGCTATAATAGCCCACGGATACCTGAACCCAGGAATCTTCTGCGAGAGATACTTGCCACTTTTAAGCTTAAGGATGAACGCACCGCCCGGCTTCGTTTCATGTCTGCTGGAGGTAACGTTGACAATGGCTATTTCGCCGTTTGCAAGCGCCGCTATCGCATTGACTATTTTCCCGGGCATCCTGAAAGCTTCTGCTCTTTCGTAGGAAGGGGCAACAAAGCGCTGGACGACCGGCGCGTGACGGCTCCAATAAGCCACAAAAAGGTCATCGTTTTCTCCTATCGCTAAATTGGCAGCCTCGTACAGCCGGGCCAGAAGTTTTGGCGTTTTGTTATACGGCGGCTGGACTTCAAGGATGTCAGATTTATTCTGGCACTCAGCGCTGATCATGGTATCTGACGGCGATAGCACTGTAGCGCAAACGTCTTTTAGCCATGGAAACCACTCCCAATGCGAATAAGGAGGAGCTGACCTAAGGACATCGTTTCCTTTTTCGCCCTGAGCGACGATTATCGTCTGGCTCGGTAGCCGCGAAAGCGGCGCCGCATATTCGCCTACCGGCGAATAAAAAAGACCTTCGCCTGGAAAAGGGGGCGAGCAAGATACCGTCGCCGCCGCGCAAGCGAGAACTATCCACAGTTTCCACAGGCTCAACAATCGGTCAGCCTCCTCGTCGCACCGAGCGGTGGCGCGAATTCCAATTCGCGGGGAACTTTCCACTAGGAGCAGGCCCTCGCTTACCGAACGTGTGTTCGCATCTGAAATTCGGAGGAAGGCGCATGGGAGAAGTCATCGAGCTTTTTTCGGGCGATGCTGCTGAGGCGGCTGCGGCGAGAGCGGAGGTGGAATGGCTCTTGTCACCGCGCTTTCCTGAAGACCCTCCGCCCGAGATTGCCGTAATCTTGCAAGAGATGCAGCGACGCCGTGAATCTCAGCCTGCAGCTTCTGAAGATCGTCCTTTGTCGCCCAAGGCGCCGCATCTGGCTGACCAACGCGAGCGCCGTCGAGCTGAATGAGGCCCGCGCGCCAACGACGCTGCGCGATGATGCTCTCCTGAAGCTTTTCCCCGCCGCCGAACGCCAGCTCGGCAGGGGTAAATCCGAGCGCCCAAGCGAGCAGCACTCCGACCCGGAAGCTCGCATTTTTGGTCTGCCCCGACTCCATCTGGCGGATGGCGCCCTCCGTGACGCCGACAAGTTGCGCCACGGCTCCCGGGCTGAGCCCTAGTTCGGTTCGCCGGGCCCGAAGACGCGCCCGGAAGCTTTGGTCGTCTAGGTCCCCCGGGGACCGCGCAGCATTCTTCATGTCAGCAAAATAACCAGGATTGTTTACTGCATGGTATTGCGGATTTCGCGACAGCATGCTACTATAACCCACATGCCAGTCGCCGACGCCCTTAGAATCGCCTGCGAACGCCACGGATGGTCAGCAACGAAGGTAGCCGCGACCGTCGGAAAGAGCGAGCAGAGCGCCCGCGCGTGGCTCAAAGGCACCACCGAAATGACGGCGTCCGACTGTGAGACCCTGCGGCGCGAATTGCCTGACTTTGCGAAGCTCCTCGACGGAAAGCTCCTGGTCGCCTAGCCATGCGTCCGACCGTAGCACGTCGCCCCCGCCTACGCCCGAAGCGAATTGGCGTTCGGCCAAAGGTGACTCCTCTTTTCCCGCGCGACCCCGATCGTACGCCGCCCCCGGCCGCATCGGCGAGGCGCGCGGCATGACGACACGGGACGATCTGCGGCAGGCGCAGGCCATCGACGCGCTTCACGCGGTATGCGTGCGCACGGACGTTTTCGTGGGCCATCGTATTACCGATGGGCTCTACGCCTTCCATTGGCATACGCCCGATGCGTGGTTCGTTGTGCGCCAAGGCTACCTCGCGAGCGAGGCTGCAGGGCTGCTGGCGAATCCCGACGCCGACCCATCGGACGCCTGCACAATAATGCCGAATTGGTGGTCGCCCCGGTGTCAGTTCGCGGTGCGCGAGATCAATAGCGGCCGTATTGTGCCGGATGCCGTCCTTCGCGGGTCGCCGCTCGCTTATCAAGGCGTCACGGCGGATCTCGAGACGGGCGAGATTATCGCCGCCAATCTCGCGAACGTGCCGCGCTCGCAAATTTACGGAGCCGATGCAATGAACGGGGACAACGTCGTCCCGTTCCGTCGCGTGCAGCCCAATCCTAACGGCGGTCGCCCGACCGACCCGCTGGTCCTCGGCTTTGAGGGCTCGCTCGAAGGCGAGATCATTTGCGAAGACGACGCGCACCTCGACGAAGATTGGACCGACGATCTTCGCGCGACGCTCGGCCTCGCGAGATGCATTTGGAACGCGGTGGTCGTGCGCGATAACCCGCGCGACCGAGATCGCGAAATGCGCGCGTGTTTCAGCGCCGCCGAGCAGCTTCTGGCCAAGATTATCGAGCGCGAGCAGCGTCTGAAGGCGCTCGCTGCGCCGCAGCGGCAGATCGTGTCGACACTCGACGCCGAGCTCGCGCAGCGCGATCGCTTCGCGGGAATGGCTCCGTAATGTCGGACTCGCTGGTCCAGGCCGGGACGGTCCCGATTCCCGTTCGTGACACGGAGGCCGGCCGCAGGCTCGTGGCCGTGCTGCTGCGCGCTGAGGACTCGCTACACAATCGTGCGCCGGATGGGGACCGCCGGTCTGACAATCGGGGAACGTCCGGCGCGCGGCCTGGCGAGGGCGATGCCGCATGAGCTTCGACCGCAACGATTCCTGTCCGGTCTGCGCGCTGTCGGTGAATATCGACCCGGAGCCGGCCTATTACGGCGGTCGCATCATCGGCGTGCCGGGCAACGGCGCGGCCCAATGCCAAGGCTGCAACCTAATCACTCATCAAGCGTGCATGTCGCCAAGTAAGCCGTCCCTCTGCGCGAGTTGCAATCGGTGCGACGGATGTCAGCTCGATGCCGGCGTCAGCGGGACGTGGGTCATTCGTGGGTCAGCCGAAATCGCGCCGAAGGTCGGGACGCATTCGCAGGAATTGCTGTGCCCCTCGTGCCTGTTCGCGCGCCGGCGGATGGTCGCATGATGACGCTCAGCTCGCTGCGACGCGGCGATCGTATCCGATACGGCGCTGGTGGCACCGGCGTCGTCGCTGCTGTCGTGGGGCGCACCGTATGGTTCCACGATTCGGGAGGCCACTACAAATCTGCGCCGATCGAGGCGGTCGAAAAGTGCTAGCGATTTTGTTTCTCGTCGTCGTCACGGGCCTGGGCTTCGTGGCCTGCCAGATGATGCAGCAGGACGGCTACCGCCGCGGCTTTGCCGATGGCGTTCGCGCCGGAGCGATCGCGAAAGAGAAGGATTGCGCGAAGCTCTACGCCCTGCTCGTCGGGAAGATCAACGTGGCGATCGGAACGATTGATCCGGTCGAGTTGTGCAAGATCGCGCGCGACGCGAGGACGCCGGATAAGGCGTATGCACTCTTGGCGCGGCTGGAGAAGCAGAGCGAGAAGCTATTAGGCGATCTGAAAGCCAGGGCTGCGGAGTTCAACGCATGAGGCCGCAGCAGTCCCTGTTCGACCCAACGATCGAGCAGCGGTTCATTGAATTTCATAAGGCCAATCCGGCCGTGTATCAGACGCTCGTGCGCCTGGCGCGCGAGGCCAAGAATGTCGGCAAGACGCGCATCGGCATGAAAGCTTTATTCGAACGCGCGCGCTGGGATATGTGGCTGCAGACGCGCGGCGACGAGTTTAAACTGAACAACACGTACGCATCGAGATTTGCACGGCTGATAGAAGCCAATGAGCCTGACCTTACCGGCCTTTTTGAAAGGCGGAGGCTGCGCGCGGCATGACGAGCACGACTGTACCGGCGAGGGACGACGCCCAGGACGCTGCCCATGCCCCTGTCGTCGTTCCTTGTCTTGAGCCCTCGCGCTGCGACGAGGCCGATACAATCGCAGCAATCTTTCCGTCGATGCATATCGACGACAACGCGATGCCCGAAAGTTGGGTGAGATCGCGATGGTAAGGTGTGAATCTCGGTCGATCGTTCGCAGAGCTGGCACGTCAGCGCCTTGGATTCTTGCTGCAGGACCAGCTCCGGACGCCCAGGATGCCGTCGCGCGGAAGTCGACCAGCGCGCGGACGAAAGCGGCAGGGGGACAATCGCGGCCCGAGCGTTCTGCCGCACGGGAAGTCGTGCCAAGTAGGAGGCGCTGCAGACCTCCGAACGGCGCGCGAATGCTCCTGAGAAGTAGCAACGGGAACGTGGGCGCGTCAGTGGCTCCTGGTTATTGGCGCGCCCACCATCGGTGCCGGACATGACCGCGGCGCTCGATCGGCGCCCGGATTGGGTCGATCTCTCAAGGTTGCCTGACGGCGTGGATGCCATGGCGACCAAGATTCATCGCATCAACCTGCCTCGTTCAGCGTGGCTGACGGTACGCCGGACCGCCATCGGATCGTCCGAGATCGCGACGGTACTCGGCGAAAATCCCTACAAGACTCCGTACGCGTGCTATATGGAAAAGATCGGCGAATGGGAGCCCGACGACCTGTCGGAAAACGAAGCGGTCGAGGTCGGCATCGATCTCGAGGACTACTGCGGCCGCAAGTTCGCCGAGCGGACGGGACGCCACGTGC
>JASHOM010000021.1 GCA_030041115.1 Vulcanimicrobiota bacterium
AATTCTCGCTGACTGAAGCGGAGCTCGCCGCCGCGGAGGAGCGCGTGTTTCGCCGCCTCTCGAAGAACGTCCGGCTGCCGGGATTTCGCAAGGGCAGAGCCCCGCGCAAGATTTTCGAGCAAGCTTACGGGAGCGACGCGGTGACGAGCGAGGCGGTCGACGAGATCGTTCCGCTGGTCTACCAGCGAGCGGTTCGCGAGCACGATCTCGAGCCGGTCGAACGGCCCAAATTCGAGATTCTCGAAGAGACCGCCGGACGCCCGACGCGGCTCAAGGCGACGGTCGAGGTTCAGCCGCAGATCGCCCTGGGCAACTACCGGAGCATCGCCGTTTCACGTCCCGCGTACGCGGTGACCGACGGGGATGTCGAACGCGCTGTCGAGGCACTGGCCCGCGAGCGGGCGACGCTCGTTCCGGTCGAGCGCGCGGCGCGCCTGGGGGACGTCGCGACCGTCACCTACGAGGGGACGATCGACGGGACGCCGTTCGAGGGCGGGCGTGGCGACCGCGAGATCGTCGAGCTGGCGGAAGGACGATTCGTACCCGGCTTCGTGGCGGGTATCGTGGGGATGCTTCCGGGTCAGTCCAAGGCGATTGAGGTCACGTTTCCCTCGCAGTATCCGGCCGCCGACCTTGCCGGGAAGGCCGCGGTCTTCGCCCTGACCCTGCTCGAGCTCAAGGAAGCCGAGCTGCCGCCGCTCGACGATGCCTTCGCCCAGGCCGTCTCCGCGAACCAGACCGTCGCGGCGCTACGCGACGACGTGCGCCGCCGCCTCGAAGCCGTCGGTGCGGGCCGGTCGCGGCGAGCGGCGGGCGACGCAATCCTGGCGAAGCTGCTGGCCGCCCACGATTTCCCGCTTCCGCCGTCGCTGGTCGAAGGCGAGCTCGCCCGCCTCGCAGAGGACGCCGCACAGGCGGATTCGGCGAGCGAGACGGATCTGCGCGATCGCCTGCGCGCCGAGGCGGAGTCGCGGGTGAAGGCCGCACTGCTGATCCAAGCCATCGCCAAGGCCGAGAACGTTACCGCCACCGCCGCCGACGTTTCGGCCGAACTCGAGGCGCTGGCCCGACGCTACGGTCAACCAGTCGCTCGAATTCGCGCTGCTCTCGGGAGGAACGTTCTTTCGTTGATGGACGGAATCGTACGGAACAAGACGCTTGACTTCCTCATCGACAACGCCGTGATCGCAGTCGACCAAGAAACTCCGCACGGGACGTCGTAGTTACAAGACCGCATGGGACATTTGGTACCGATGGTCGTGGAACAGACGGCGCGTGGGGAACGCGCTTACGACATCTATTCGCGTCTGCTCAAGGATCGCATCGTGTTCGTCGGCGGAGCGATCGACGATTATCTTGCGAATCTCGTGATCGCGCAGCTCCTCTTTCTCGAAAAAGAAGACCCGGAAAAGGACATCGACATGTACCTCAACAGTCCGGGAGGCAGCGTGACCGCGGGCTTGGCCATGTACGACGCCATGCGTTTCATCAAGCCCGACGTGGCGACCATTTGCATGGGTTTTGCCGCGTCGATGGGGTCCATTTTGTTAACGGGGGGAGCCGCCGGCAAGCGGTATGCCCTGCCCAACGCCAAGATCGTCATCCACCAGCCCTGGGTCTCGCAGATCGGCGGCCAGGCCACGGACGTGGAGATCGCGGCCCGCGACCTGATCGCCACCCGCCAGACGGTGGCGCGAATCTACCAAGAAACCACCAAGAAGCCCCTCGAACAGGTCCTGAGAGACATCGAGCGGGATTATTACATGACGGCGGCGGAGGCCAAGGAATACGGGATAATCGACCAGATTATCGAAAACCGTCAAGGTCTGCCGTTACCGGCATGAACTCGGGAAAGGGAAAATCCGGCACGCGATGTTTCGCTTCGGGGACGATAAAGGCCAGCTAAAGTGCAGCTTCTGCGGAAAATCGCAGGAGCAGGTGCGGAAATTGATCGCGGGGCCGGGTGTCTATATCTGCGACGAGTGTATCGAGCTCTGCAACGAGATCATCGAAGAAGAGCTCTACAAGAACGTCGACGAAAACCTGCGTCTTCGCAACATTCCCAAACCGAAAGAAATCAATCACATCCTCAACCAGTACGTGATCGGTCAAGAGCGCGCGAAGAAGTCGCTCGCCGTCGCGGTCTATAACCACTACAAACGCATCAACGTCGGCGGCACGGCCGACGACGTCGAGCTGCAAAAGTCGAACATCCTGCTCGTCGGGCCGACGGGTTCGGGCAAGACGTATCTCGCCCAGACGCTCGCGAAGATCCTCGACGTTCCGCTCGCGATGGCCGACGCCACCTCCCTCACGGAGGCCGGGTACGTCGGCGAAGACGTCGAGAACATTCTGCTCAAGCTCATACAGGCCGCCGACTACGACGTCAAGCGTGCAGAAAAAGGAATCGTCTATATCGACGAGATCGACAAGATCGCGCGCAAGAGCGAGAATCCTTCGATCACCCGTGACGTTTCAGGCGAAGGCGTCCAACAGGCGCTGCTCAAGATTCTCGAAGGAACGACCGCCAACGTTCCGCCGCAAGGCGGCCGCAAGCATCCGCACCAAGAATTCATCCAGATCGACACGACTAACGTGCTGTTCATCTGCGGTGGTGCCTTCGACGGGCTCGAGCGCATCATCGAATCGCGCGTCGCGGCCAACAACATGGGCTTCCGCGCGCAGCCGGAAGGCAAGCGCGAGGTTCACGTCGGCAAGTTGCTCCAGCAGCTGATGCCCGAGGATCTCTTGCGCTACGGGCTGATCCCGGAGTTCATCGGACGGCTACCGATCGTGGTGACGCTCGACGCGCTCGACGACCTCGCGCTGCGACGGATCCTCACGGAGCCGCGCAACGCCCTCGTCCGCCAGTTCCAGAAGATTCTCAACATGGACGGCGTCGACTTGCAGTTTACCAAGGAAGCGCTGATCGCGATTGCGAGCAAAGCGCAAGGCCGTAAGACCGGCGCGCGCGGGCTGCGATCGATCCTCGAAGAGACGATGCTCGAGGTCATGTACGACTTGCCTTCCCTGCAAGGCGTCAAGAAGTGCGTCGTCAACAAGGACGTGATCGAGAAGAAGGAGTCGCCGACGCTCGTTTATCACGAGCAGAAAAAGGACATGCCCGCCTAGGAGGACGACGGGCGCGGTGAGAGGCGGCGTTGCGCGCCGCGCTGAACGCCTGCGCACCTGATGGATCTCCCCAAGCACTACGATCCGGCGACGATCGAGCCGCGCCTTTACCAGCGCTGGGAACGGAACGGTTACTTTCACGAGGAGCCCGACCCGGCGCGTCCTCCATTCATCATTTGCATGCCGCCGCCCAACGTCACCGATCGGGCGCATCTGGGACACGGCTCGACGTACACGCCGATGGACGTGCTCACTCGCTACCACCGCATGCTCGGCGAGAACGCCGACTGGCTTCCCGGCTCCGATCACGCCGCGATCGCCACCGAGGCCGTGCTCGTGCGCGAACTAACGCGCGAAGGCCGCCGTCGCGACGAGCTCGGACGCGAGGGCTTCGTCGCGCGAGCTTGGGAGTGGTCTCGCACGTACGGGGGCGCGATCGACGCGCAGTTCCGCCGGCTCGGTTTCGGGCCCGACTGGGCGCGCTCGCGCTTTACGATGGACGATGCGCTCTCGGCGGCGGTCCGGCGACTCTTCGTGCGCCTTTACCGCGAAGGTCTCATCTACCGCGGCACGCGTCTGGTCAACTGGGATCCGAGCGCGCGGACCACCGTCTCCGACGCGGAGCTCGAGCATCTCGAGCGCGAGGGCCATCTCTGGCGAATCCGCTATCCCTTCGCCAAGGAGGATCTCACGCAGGGCGTCGAGGTTGCGACGACGCGACCCGAGACGATGCTTGGGGACGTTGCCGTCGCGGTGCACCCGAACGATCGGCGTTACGCGGACGCCGTGGGCCGGATGGTCTGGCTGCCGCCGCTCTTCGACCGCGCGATTCCGGTGATTGCGGACGAGGCGGTCGACCCCGAGTTCGGCACCGGCGCGGTCAAAGTGACCCCGGCGCACGATCACGTCGACTACGAGATCGGAAAGCGCCACGGGCTGGCCATGCCCTCGGTGATCGCAACCGACGCACGCATGAGCGGCGGCGAGGTCGGGGTGGGTCCCTACGCGGGACTGGATCGCTTCGTGGCGCGTCAACGGATCGTCGACGATCTGAGGGCGCTCGGCGTGCTGGTCGCCGCGCAGCCGCATCGCCACGCAGTGGCGACGAGCGAGCGCAGCGGTGAAATCGTCGAGCCGTTGCTGTCGTTGCAGTGGTTCGTCAAGGTTGCTCCGCTCGCCGCACCGGCACTCGAGGCATATCGCAGCGGGGAGCTGCGCTTCGTCCCCGAGCGCTACGGCCGCACCTACGTGCACTGGCTGGAAAACATTCGCGATTGGAACATCTCGCGGCAGATCTGGTGGGGACATCAGCTCCCGGTTTGGTATACGCCCGACGGACGCGAAATCGTCGCCGAAACCGAGGACGAAGCGCTCGAGATCGCGCAGCGCGCGTACGGTACGCGCGAACTAACGCGCGACTGCGATACGCTCGACACGTGGTTTTCCAGCGGCATCTGGCCATTCTCGATCCTCGGCTGGCCGGACGAGACGCCCGAGCTGCGCTGCTGGTATCCCTCGCAGGCGCTCATCACGGGCGGCGAGATCATCTTCCTCTGGGTCGCGCGCATGGTGATGCTCGGCCTGCACGTGATGGGCCGGCTCCCGTTTCCCGACGTCGTGATCACGCCGCTCGTCTTCGACGCGGCAGGCCGCAAGATGTCCAAGTCGTTAGGGAATGCCATCGACCCCATGGTGCTCGTCGACCGGTACGGCGCCGACGCATTTCGCATCTCGGTCTTGCGGCAGATGCGCCTGGAGAGCCAGGAACTGCGTTACAACGAGTCTCGCTGCGAAGAGGCCCGCAACTTCAACAACAAGATTTGGAATGCGACGCGCTACGTTCTGTCGCTGCCCGAGGGCCTGCCGCCGCCGATGACGCTGCCGAGCGAAGCGGCGCTGACGCTTGCCGACCGGTGGATCCTGACGCGGCTGCACGAGACGATCGTTCAAATGAGCGATCTCCTCGGGCGCTACGATTTTGGCAACGCCTCCGAAACGATCTGGCGATTCGTCTGGTACGAGTTCTGCGACTGGTATCTCGAAGCGACCAAAGCCGGCGTGAATGCGGCGACGCGAGCGCCGGTCCTTTCCTACGTGTGGAACGCCGCGATGCGGTTGCTCCACCCGATTGCGCCGTTCATCAGCGAGGAAGTCTGGCTCTCTCTTCCGCACGACGGCGAAACGATCGTCACCGCCAACTGGCCCGATCCGCTCGAGGTTCCGGCCTTCCCCGCCGATGCGCGCGAGTTCGTTCTCTTGCAGCGCGCGGTGGAGCGGGTTCGTAATCTGCGGGCCGGCATGGGGCTTCATCCCCGCGAGCGAGTCGTGCTCGACGTTCCGGCGAACGTTCCGGACGCCATTGCGGCGCTTTTGCCGCCGCTTGCGACCGCGACGCTCGAGCGCTGCCCGGCCGCGGGCCGCGATACCGAAGAAGCGCTGGCGGCGCTGGGCGTGCGCGCCTCGCGGGACCTCCTGGTCGAACGCTACCGCAAGCAGGCGGCGCAGGTGCGCTCCGAGATCGAACGCGGCGAAAAGAAACTCGGCAACGAAGCTTTCGTAGCGAAGGCCGCGCCCGGCGTCGTTGCAAAGGAAAGAGAGAAACTCGAAGCCTACCGCGGCGAGCTCGTTCGCATCGAGGCTGCACTGGTGGAACTGAAGGAACCTGCATGACGACTGCCTCGCGCCGGGTGCTCGCGCGCAGCGCCGAGATCGGGCGCATCATCGCACGCCTCGCCCATCAAATCCTCGAGCCCAACGAGGCCGAGCACGGGTTGGTCCTGCTCGGCGTACGGCGCGGCGGCGAAGCGCTGGCCTCGCGGCTGGCCGTCGAGATCGAGCGGATCTGCGGCACCGCGCCGGCGCTTGGATTTCTCAACATCAACCTCTACCGCGACGATCAAGTGACGCACGCACTGCCCGAGTCGCAGATCCCCCTCGATCTTTCCGGACGGGTCGTCGTGATCGTTGACGACGTGCTCTACACCGGGCGCACGATTCGTTCCGCGCTTGACGCGATCACCGATTTGGGCCGTCCGGCCGCGGTCCGCCTCTGCGTGCTGGTCGACCGCGGGCTGCGCGAGCTCCCGATTCAGCCCGATTACGCCGGACGGTTTACGGCGACGTCGACGGAGGAGCGGGTGAAGGTTGCGCTCGCTCCCGAGCCGGCTGCCGGCGACGAGATCACGATTACGGGAAGCGGCGATGCGAGTACGGCGTAGCCTGATCGACCTCGACGACCTGACCGCCGAAGAGCTGGCCGGCGTCTTCGATCGCACCGCCGATTTCGAGCAGACGCCGCCGGGACCGCTGCTTGCCGGGAAGGCCTGCGTCAACATGTTCTTCGAAGAGAGCACTCGGACGTTTACGTCGTTCAATCTCGCCGAGCTGCGCCTTGGTGCCGACGTCGTAAACCTCGCACCGAAAAGCTTGAGCCTTGCGACCAAGGGCGAAACGCTGGAAGACACCGCGCTCACGCTCGGCGCGCTGGGCATCTGCGTCGTCGTCGTCCGCCATCACGAGCCGGGCTTTCCGCAGCGCGTGGCGCTTGCGTTCGACGGGCACGTCGTCAATGCCGGGGACGGCGTCCACGCCCATCCGACGCAGGCGCTGCTCGACATTTATACGCTGATCGAAGAGTTCGGCGAGCTCGAAAACCGAACGATCGCCATCGTCGGCGATATTCTTCACAGTCGCGTCGCGCACTCGACCGTTCGCGGGCTCGCGCGCCTCGGCGCATCCGTCGTGCTGGTCGGCCCCGAAGCCTTTCTGCCCGCCAGCTACGCCGGCGACCGGATCAGCGTCGAGCGCGACTTCGACGCGGTCGTGCCCAACGTCGACGCGATCATTTTGCTGCGCATCCAACGAGAGCGCTTCGTCGAAGCGCCGATCTCCGATCGCGAATACGTCGACCGCTTCCGTCTCGACCATCGCCGGCTCGCGCTTGCGCGCAAAGAGGCAATCGTCATGCACCCGGGCCCTTACAACCGGGGCGTCGAGCTCGACGATTCGGTCTTGGAGTTTGCCGGCTGGCGGTATGCGCGTCAGGTGCAACACGGCGTCGCCGTGCGCATGGCCGTTCTCGATCTGCTCGTTAACCCGCGATGACGCCGCTGCTGATCCGGGGCGGCAGGCTCGTCGATCCGGCGGCCGCGCTCGATTCGCTGTGCGACGTTCGCCTGCGCGACGGCGTGGTCGTCGAAGTCGGCCCCGCATTGGCGGCGGCGCGCGGCGAGGAGGTCCTCAGCGCGGCCGGCGCGCTGGTCGCGCCCGGGTTCATCGACATGCACGTGCATCTGCGCAGCCCGGGATTCCCCGAGAAGGAGACGATCGCAACGGGAACCGAGGCCGCGGTTCGCGGCGGGTTCACGGCGGTCGCGTGCATGCCGAACACGAGGCCCGCGCTCGACGATCCGGCCGTGCTGCGGGCACTCGCCGAGGAGATCGCGCGTCACGCGCGCTGTCGCGTCTATCCGGTCGCCGCGATCACGCGCGGGCGCGAAGGTGCGGTTGCGTGCGATTTTCCCGCGCTGGCGGCGAGCGGCGCCGTCGCCTTTTCCGATGACGGCGACACGGTGCGCGCCGAGCGCGTGATGCGCGAAGCCGCCGGGCTCGCGCGCGATCTCGCGCAGCCGTTCATTGCCCACTGCGAGCCTGAAGAGTCGATCGTTGCCCGCGATCTCGCAATCGCCGGCGAAGCGCGCAAGGCGTGGCATATCGCGCACGTGAGCACGCGCGGTGCGCTCGACCGGCTACGCGCCGCACGGGCGCGCGGCGTCCCGGTCACCTGCGAGGTTACGCCCCATCATCTCACCTTTACGCGCGCGCTTGCCGCCGAGCTCGGCGCCGCCGCCGCGGTACATCCGCCCCTGCGCGACGAAGACGATCGGCAAGCGCTCGTGCACGCCGTGCGCGACGGAACGATCGACGCGTTCGCCAGCGATCACGCGCCGCATACCGCGCCGGAGAAACTGGGCTCGGGCGGACCGCCCGCGCCCGGCTTCTCGGGTCTGGAGGTAGCCGTCGGTGCGTACGCCGCCGCCGTACCGGATCTTCCGGTCATGCGCTTCGTGCGGCTTTTGTCGACGGATCCCGCGCGTATCCTCGGCATCCGGGGCGGCAGCCTGCAACCCGGCGACCCGGCTGACGTCACGATCTTTGCCGAGCGTGCATGGACCGTCGACCCCGCAAACTTCGCTTCCAAGGGAAAGTGCACGCCGTTTTCCGGACGAACGCTCCCACGCAAGGTGATCGCAACGATCGTCGGCGGAGTCATCGCTTATCGCGCGCCGGAGTGGGCGGCGTGAGCCCGAACCCGCCGGCCGCGCTCTTTCTCGCCGACGGAAGCCGTTTCGACGGCCACGGGCTCGGCGTCGAAGGCATCGCGTTGGGCGAGGCGGTCTTTTACACCGGCATGACCGGCTACGAAGAAGCGCTCACCGATCCGTCGTACGCCGGGCAAATTCTCACGTTCACCTACCCGATGATCGGCAACTACGGCATCTCGGGCAGCGCGGCGCAGTACGGGCGCGCCTGCGTTGCCGGCACCGTCATCAAGCAGATCGCCTATCACCCGTCGCACCATCTGGCGAAGATCGGCTTGCCTTCGTGGCTCGACGAGCAACGCGTCCCGGCCTTGATCGGTGCCGATACGCGAGCAATCACGATCGCGCTGCGCGAACACGGTACGATCTGGGCCGCGCTGGCGGTGGGACAAGCGGCGCTCAACGACGCGGAGCGCGCGCTCGGCGAGTACGTACGCGCGGCGGGCACGAAGATGCTGGTCCCCAGTGTCGCGACATCGGAGGCGTTCGCGGTCGGACGCCCCGGCGGCCGCCGCGTCGTGTTGATCGACTGCGGCGTGAAGCGCGCGATCCTTCGCCAGCTCGACGCGCTCGGCGCGGAAGTCTTCGTCCTTCCGTACGACGCCACGCAAGCAGACGTGCTCGCTCCCGATCCGGAGGCGATCTTCATTTCGCCCGGCCCGGGCGATCCGACGGATTTGGCCGGCACGATCGAGCTGCTGCGCGGATTGTTGGGACGCAAACCGCTCTACGGCATCTGCTTGGGCCATCAGTTGCTGGCGCTGGCCTGCGGTGCGCGGACGTACAAACTTCCTTACGGTCATCGCGGCGGGAATCAGCCGGTGATGGATTTGATCGCCGGCGAGGTGCTCGTAACCGCGCATAACCACGGTTACGCGGTCGATGCGGCCTCGCTTCCCGACGAGCTCGAAGCGACCATGACCAACCTCAACGACAACACGAATGAGGGTTTCCGGCACCGGACGCTGCCCGTCGCCGCCGTTCAGTTCCATCCCGAAGCCTCGCCCGGACCCTTCGACGCGCGCCGGCTCTTTACTCAATGGCTCGACGAGCTGCCGCGCAACTAGCGGCGCTCCTCTGTCTCGTCGGGGCGACCTGCGCGCTTGCGCGAAGCCAGTCGCTGCAGCGATTGACGGTCCTCTCGTTCGACCTCGCGGCGGATACCGGCGCGCCGCAGGCGGGCGTGCCGTTTCATCTGATCGTCACGCTGCGCGTGCGCGAACGGGCCGCTCAGATCGAAAACCTCGACCTTCCGATGCTCGCGCAGCTCGAGCTCCTCGGCGACGAACGAGAGACGGTCAGCGGACCGCGCGGGACGCGCTATCGTGAAACCATCACGGTAATCGCGCACGACGCCGGTCCGATGGGGGTCGCACCGGCAACGCTGCAAGCGATTGACTCGCGCGACGGCAAAGCCAAAGAATGGTATACCAATGGCCTTACCCTGCGCATCGCGGGCACCGGTGGTCGGGTGGTGGACGACGGCGGCCGCGCGCTGCTCCTCGGGCTGGTGATGATCGGCCTCGGAACCGCCATGGTCTTTCTGCTCGTGCGACGGCGCCGGCGCGTGCAGCCTGCTCCGGCGCGCGCCGCGCCCATGCCGGTCTGCGTTCCCGCGCCGCCGGTCGAGCGATCGCGGCGCGATCGCGTCTGCGACGCCCTGGCCGTGTTGCGGGCCGAGCGGACGC
Organism: Vulcanimicrobiota bacterium; assembly: GCA_030041115.1. GTDB lineage: Bacteria > Vulcanimicrobiota > Vulcanimicrobiia > Vulcanimicrobiales > Vulcanimicrobiaceae > Cybelea. The sequence continues at coordinate 10,142 of JASHOM010000021.1, forward strand.
GCGTCGCCGCGGTAACGGTCCGCACGGCGATCTGGCGGATGGCCGGCGCGACGGACGGCGAAACGCTCGGCGACGTGTTGCGGCGACCCGATTCGCGCGATCCGATCACGCGCGGGCTCCTGATAGCGCTCGAACGCGCCGCGTTCACCTACGACGAAGATTTACCGGCGGCAATCGTCGATGCGTGCTCGGCGCTCGAGCGGTATGTCGAGGAGACGCGATGATCGCTCCCCGCTCGCCCGCCGATTTGCGCGCCGCCCTCGGTGCAACGATCGTTGGCCAAGAGGGAGTGATCGAAGCCTTGCTGCTGGCGCTGCTCTGCAACGGCCACGTGCTGCTCGAGGGACCGCCGGGCCTCGCCAAGACGCTTGCCTGCCGGTCGCTCGCCGCGGCTCTCGACGGCGAGTTCAAACGGATTCAGTTTACGCCCGACCTCTTGCCCAGCGACATCGTGGGTACACGCATCTTCGACCAGCGTGAAAGTGCCTTTGCCACGGTGCTCGGACCGATCTTTGCCAACGTGGTGCTCGCCGACGAGATCAACCGCGCCCCGGCCAAGGTGCAATCGGCCCTGCTCGAGGCAATGCAGGAGCGCCAAGTGACCATCGGCCCGCAATCCTATTGCTTGCCCGATCCGTTCGTCGTCATGGCGACGATGAATCCGCTCGACTCCGAAGGCACCTACGCGCTGCCGATCGCGCAGATGGATCGCTTTCTCATGAAAGTCAGCGTCGGCTATCCGTCGCGCGACGAAGAGATTCGAATCCTCGATCGCTTTGCCGTCGCCGACACCCAACCCGTGCGCGCGATCGCGACGCTCGACGACGTTCGTGCGTGGCGCGCGCAAGCACACGGCGTTCACATCGAAGAGAAGCTCAAGCGCTATATCGTCGAGCTCGTTGCGGCGACTCGACGAGCGCAGCACGTGCGCGTCACCGCCGGTACGGGCACCGAGCTTCGGGCCGCCGAGCTCATCGAGTACGGCGCGAGTCCACGGGCGACGCTTGCGCTCGCGTTTCTGGCGCGCGGGCGCGCGCTGCTCGACGGTCGCGACTTCGCGCTTCCCGACGACGTTCGCTCGGTCGCTCCGCATGTGCTGCGCCACCGCATAGGCTTCAACTTTCGTCTCGCCACGGAAGGCCTTGCGGCCGACCGGGTCATCGAAGCGATCGTCGAGGCCGTTCCCGCGCCATGACCCTGCGCGAAGCGCTCTTGCGGGCGCGGCGGCGACCGCGCCGGCTGGGCGCCGGATCGCCGACGATCTATCGAGGCGACGGTTACGAGTTCATCGAGCTGCGCGAGTACGTTCCGGGCGACGACGTGCGCCGCATCGACTGGGCTGCCACCGCGCGCTCCGGCGAGCTTCAGACTCGAGTTATTTTAGAGGACGTTGCCCTGACGTTGGCGGCAATCGTCGATGAGTCGCCCTCGATGCGGGTCGGGCGACGGCGCCCGTTGCTCGACGCCGGACGCGAAGCGCTCGAAAGTTGGTTCGGCGCCGCGATCGGCGAAGATCGCTGCATCCGCGTGCGAGCAGGCGAGGTGACCCCGCCGCCACTCCAACGCAAGGGATTTCGCGCGCTCGCACGCTGTGAGAACGGCGCCGGCTTCGACCTCGCGCGCAGCCTGCGCACGGCCCGGGCCGCGCTTCCCCGCGGCGCGGCCTTGTTGGCAGTCGGCGATTGGTACGAACTCGACGATTCGCTCGACCGGGATCTTGCCGACCTCGGCACGCGCTTTGACTGTACGGCGCTGATCGCGCGCGATCCATGGTACGATCGCCTTCCGTTGGCCGGCATCGTTCGGATGCGCGGCGCCGAAGGCGGAGAGCTACGAGCCTACATCGGGGCGCGCGAGCGCGCGGCGTTCCGCGCGAGCGTCGCGCGCCGCGAAACCCAACTGTTGCGGCGTTTCGAACGCGTAAATTGGCGCACGGGAATTCTTCGCGAGGAGGACGGTGCCGGATCGCTGGCCGGCGCCTTCGGCCTGCACGTATGAGCATCGACCATCCGCTGCGCCTGGTCCTCGGCGTCATTGCGATCGGTCTTTTCGCCGTACTCTACGGCGCGCTGCAGCGGCGCCGGACCAGCCACGACTTGGCCTACTCGAACGTGGCCTTCTTTGCGGAGGCGGCGCGCCCGCGCCGCTGGATTCCTCGCGCCCTGCAGGCGCTCTGGATCGCGGCACTGGCCGCCGTCGTGCTCGGAGTCTCCGGCGCGCATTTGACGATGCCCGTTCCGGTGCGCGACGGCAACGTCTTCATTTGCATCGACACGTCCGGCTCGATGGCCTCGACGGACGTCTTTCCGACGCGCGCGCAAGCGGCCAAAACCGCGGCGCGCGCCTTCATCCGGGAGAGCCCGGCGGGTACGAAGATCGGGATCATTTCCTTTGCCGGCGCGGCGGGCGTCGTCGAGCCGCTGAGTGCCGATCGCCAATCGGTCATCGCGGCTCTCGACGAGGTGCCGCTTCCCGACGGCGCCACCGCGATCGGCGACGCGCTGAAGCTGGCCGCGCAGCAACTTCCCAATACCGGGCACCGGGTGGTTATCTTGATCACCGACGGCGTCAATAATGCCGGCGCCGATCCGATGGAAATGGCGCAATGGCTGGGCGCGCACCACGTTCCGGTTTATACCGTCGGCATCGGAACGCCCAACGGCGGTCTCATTCCCGGAACGAACGAGGAAGCTACGATCGACGAGGAGGCGCTGCGCGGTTACGCCGATGCCAGCGGCGGCGCCTACGCGCGGGCCGAGAACGCCGCACAGCTGCGCGACGCGCTCGCGCGGCTCGGGCACGTGACCGCGTTCGCGCGCAAGCCCGTCGACGCATCGTTCGGGTTTGCGTTCGCCGGCGCGCTCGCAATGCTCGTCGCGTTCCTCGCAGGCTTCGGGTTGGGCCGGTATCCGTGACCGATCCGATCGCGCTGCTCGGGCGTTGGCTCGACGATGCCGGCGGACTCGACTCGCTCGACGCCGTCGCGATGTGTTTGGCAACCGCGGACGCGACGGGCCGGCCCTCGGCGCGAATCGTTCTGCTGCGCGGTCTCGACGAGCGCGGGCTGCGCTTTTACACGTCGTACGAAAGCCGCAAAGGTCGCGAGCTTGCGGCCAACCCCCGAGCCGCCGCCGTGCTCTACTGGCCGCAACTGCATCGCCAAGTACGGATCGAAGGCAACGTTGCGCGCGTGAGCGAGAGCGAATCGGATGCGTACTTCGGCGCGCGCCCGCGAGGGCACCGCATTGCCGCCTGGGCTTCGGAACAGAGCGCGCCGCTGGAATCCTATGCCGTGCTCGAGGCGCGTTTCGCGCATTTCGAGGCGCGCTTCGAAGGAGGGGAGGTTCCGCGCCCCCATTCATGGGGCGGGTATCTGTTGGTCCCCGCTACCCTTGAGTTTTGGGAAGGCCGCCCAAACCGCATGCACGAGCGCTCCCTCTATGCGCGCTGCGGCGCGGCTTGGGCAACGTCGAGGCTGCAGCCCTGACGAGCGCCCGGCTCGGCCGCCCGCCGCGTCCGGATCCAGCGGCACCAAGGGGGTTGCACCGCGCTCCGATAATCAACGCCCTTTAGTGCCGCGGCGCAGCGTGATGGTCATCGGCTCGGGACCGATCGTGATCGGTCAGGCCGCGGAGTTTGATTACGCCGGCGTGCAAGCGTGCCGCGCGCTGCGCGAGGAAGGCCTGCGCGTCGTCCTCGTCAACTCGAATCCCGCGACGATCA
>JASHOM010000196.1 GCA_030041115.1 Vulcanimicrobiota bacterium
AACCGGAGTACGTGATCGACACGTCGCGCGCCACCGTGCTCGGCCGCGACGGCGCAACGATTTCCACGACCGAGCATCTGCTCTCGGCGCTCTTCGCCATGGGCGTGAGCAATGCCGAAATCCACGTCGACGGACCCGAGATTCCCGCGCGTGACGGAAGCTCGTCGGAGTTTGTGGCGGCCATTACGGAGTGCGGCCTCCAATCGCAGGCGCGACCGCGCAAGGTGTTGGAACCCGAAGCGCCGTTCTGGGTGGAATCGGGGGATCGTATGATCGCGGCGCTTCCGTCGGCGAACTTTCGAGTGCACTTCGTCGCGGATTTTCCCGCGCCGATCGGCACGCAGTACTTCCACGGAGAGATCGACTCCGAACGCTATCGAACCGAGATCGCGGGCGCGAGAACGTTCGCCTACCTGCACGAGATCGAAGAATTGTGGGCTCGGGGTTTGGGACGGGGCGGCAGCTTGGAGAACGCGTTGATCTTCACGCCCGACGGACCGATGCAGCCGCTGCGTTGGCCCGACGAAGCGGTTCGCCACAAAGTGCTCGATCTGATCGGAGATTTCGCTCTGCTCGGAGCCTGGCCGCACTGCGAGGTCATCGCGATCAAGAGCGGCCACCAACTGCATGCGGCGATCGCTCGCGCCCTGCGCACGCGACAGCGCGTGCCGTCTGCATAGGAGACGACCTTGGCCGAAATCGACATTCGCATGATCTTCGAAGTCTTGCCGCATCGTTATCCGATGCTGCTCGTCGACCGGATCCTGGAGTTCGAACACATGGTGCGCGTGCGAGGCTACAAGAACATCACCTACAACGAGCAGATCTTTGCCGGGCATTTTCCGAACAACCCCGTCCTTCCCGGCGTCTACATGATCGAGGCGCTCGCGCAGCTCGGAGGTGCGATGATTCTGGAGCCGGGCGAGTTTTCGCGAAAAACGCCCTACCTCGCCGGCATCGACAAGGCGAAGTTCCGGCGCCCGGTCATTCCCGGCGACCGGCTCGACATGGAGGTGGCGATGCTGCGGCACAAGCGCAACATCGGATGGGTGCGCGCCGAGGCGACCGTCGCCGGCCAATTTGCGTGCTCCGCCGAGCTGATGTTTTCGATCTCGTCGGATCCGCGGATGTTCGGTTCGGACTCGAGTGTTCTCCACGTTTAGGGGCCTTTGAGTGCTCCACGCGACGGCCATCGTCCATCCGGATGCGGAGATCGGCAAGAACGTCGAAATCGGACCGTATTGCGTCGTCGGCGAGCACGTTGCGATCGGCGCGCGCACGATTCTGCAGGCGCACGTGGTCGTCAACGGTTGGACCGAGATCGGCGCAGACTGCATGCTCTATCCTTTCTGTACGGTCGGCGCGGCGTCGCAAGATCGTAAATACGACGGCGAGCGCGCGTACACGCGCGTCGGCAACCGCACGACCTTGCGCGAATACGTCAGCATTCAGCGCGCGACCGGTCACGACGAAGCGACGTCGGTCGGCGACGACTGTCTGCTCCTGGCCTACACGCACGTTGCTCACAATTGCGTGCTCGGCAAGGGCGTCACGATGAGCAATCTGGTGCAGGTCGCCGGGCACGTCCAGATCGGCGACTACGTTACCATCGGGGGGCACACCGGCGTACATCAGTTCACGCGCATCGGCCGGCACGCCATGGTCGGCGGCATGAGCAAGTGCGCGAAAGACGTGCCGCCCTTCTTCCTGGTCGAAGGAAATCCGTGCGAACCTTACGGGCTCAATAGCGTCGGTTTGCGCCGCGCCGGCTTCTCGATCGAGGAGCGCAACGAAATCAAACGTTTCTACAAGCTGCTCTACGATCCGAAGCTCAACGTGTCGCAAGCGATCGAGGCAATGAGGGAGCAGGTAACGACGGAACCGGGACGAGAGATCGTCGCGTTTCTCGAAGCGCCGTCGCAGCGAGGGGTTCTGAAGTGAAAGCGCGGTCGCGCCGGAAGCCCCGCCACGGCACGTAACGGCTCTCGCCGCGCGACCACGTCGAGATAGGGCGCATGAGGTATTTCTTTTCGACGGGAGAGCCGAGCGGCGAAGCGATCGCGGTGCTCCTCGCGCAGGAGATCCGCCGAATCGATCCCGGCGCGACGTTCGAAGGAATTGGCGCAGAGGCGATGCGGGCTGCGGGATTTCACCTGTGGCGCAACCATAAGGGCTGGGCGAGCATGGGACCGCTCGCGGCGATTCCGCGAATTCCGAAGCTGCTCGATGCGATGCTGCGCACGGCATCGCACCTCATGGCGTCGAAGCCTGATTTGGTGGTGCTCGTCGACTTCGGTGTCTTCAATCTTCGCTTAGCCTCGACGCTGCGCCGCTTTGGCTATGCGAGGCCCATCGTGGACTTGTTTCCGCCGGGGACGTGGCTCGACGACGAACGGAAAGCGCGCCGCGTGGCCTCGTTGACCGAGCCCGTGACGGCGTTCGCGCATCAATGCGAATTCTATCGCGGCTTGGGCTGCCGCATTCACTTCTTCGGACATCCATTGACGAGCCGGTATCGGATACGGCCGCCGCGCGAGGCGCCGCCGCGTGACGGCGGCGTCGTTGCGTTGCTTCCCGGCAGCCGCGCCGGCGAGTTGCGACGTCATTTGCCGGCGCTCGCGGGCGCGTACCGGGCGCTCAAGGCGCGCCGGCCGCGGTTGCGGGGCATCTTCGGTGCGGCCGGCGAGCGCGCCGGGCGGGTCATTCGTCGCGCGCTCTCGAGCGAGCAGTTGGCGGACGTGGAGGTCGTTCGCGGCGTCGCCGCAGCGGTTTCCGAGGCCGACGGAGCGTGGGTTGCCTCGGGCACGGCGGTGTTGGAGACGGCGTTGCTCGGCGTCCCGGCGGTCGCAATCTACGTCATTCCGCCGGTTTTGATCTGGTACGGTCATCGAATGATCAAGCACCGGTACATTACGCTGCCGAACCTCGTGCTCGGACGCGAGATCGTGCCCGAGCTGCTGCAGGAACGAGCAACGCCGCAAGGACTTGCCGACGCGCTCGAGGCGCTGATGAACGACCCATCGGGGCAGTATGCCGAGTTCCTGCGGATGCGCGAGGCGCTCGGGCCGGCGGACGCGCTCGAGCAATGCGCGCGCTACGCGGTCGGACTGGCGCACGGCGAAGCGGCGTGATCAGGATTTATCATACCTCCGACCTGCACGACCGGCGGGGAATCGCGGCACCGTTGCGTGAGCTGCGTCGCGAGCGCCCCGGCCTGCTCTTCGATTGCGGGGACTCGCTGCGCGGAAGTCAGAGCGTCTATCATCGCAACGAGCCGATCGTCGCGGAGATGGACGAAGCGGGCTACGACGCGCAGGCAATCGGCAACCGCGAGTTCCATTACCTCTTCTCTGCGCTGCGAGCGCGAGCGTCGCGCATGCGTCATCCGCTGGTCTGCACCAATCTGCAAGACACGAAGGGGAGGCCGCTGCCGTTCGTCGCTTCGCTGCGTTTCGACGTTCCCAGCGACGGACCGCCGGTCGGCGTTCACGTGCTGGGCCTGTTGATCATGCAGTATCCGACGGGCAGCGCTTGGGAGCGCCTTTTCGGCTGGCGCTTTCTCGAGCCGTCGAGCGCCGTCGCGCCGTATGCCAGCCGTATTCCCGAGGGCGATCTGCTGATCGTCTTGTCGCACATCGGTCTCTCGCTCGATCGAAAGCTCGCGGCCGCGGTGCCGCGCATCGATTTGATTCTCGGAGGCCATAGCCACGATACGCTCGCCGCGCCCGAATATGCCGGTCCGGTTCCCATCGTGCACGCCGGTCCGTACGGCCGTTTCGTTTCGCGCACCGAGCTCGAGTACGCGCCGTCGAGCCGGCGCTACGCGATCGCCGACTTCGCGCTCGTTCCGCTCTTGAGGAGCGGGAACTCTTCAGCCGCGTGAAGCGCGTGCTCTTCGTCACCAACGGTCACGGCGAAGCGGCCATCGCCGACCGCATCTCGCGCGAGGTCGCGGCGCTGGTGCCGGGGACCGAACTCGATCATCTCGCACTGGTCGGCGACGGCGCGACCGAGACGATGCGCGACGTCGGGCCGCGGCGCGTAATGCCGAGCGGCGGTTTGATCGCGATGGGGAACGTGCGCAACGTGCTGCTCGATTTGCGGGCCGGGTTGATCGGGCTGACGTGGGCGCAGGCGCGATTTCTCCGTCGCGCGCGGGGTAAGTACGATGCAGCGGTGGCCGTCGGCGACGTCTACGCGCTCGCGATGGCGTTTCGTGCGCGAACGCGCACGCTCTTCGTCGGAAGCGCCAAGAGCGTCGCGGTTGCCCGTTATGGCGCCGTCGAAGCGCGCATCCTCGCCCGCGCGTCAGCTCGTTTCGTACGCGACGAAGCCACCGCTCGCGACCTGCGGCGGTACGGCGTCGACGCCGAAGCGGCCAACGCGATCGTCGATCTCTTTTCGACGTCCGCCGACGCTGCGATCGAGGCGGCGGTCGCGGACTTCGTTCCGGTGCTCGCGCTCTTACCCGGAAGTCGCGATACGGCGTACGAAGACGCCGAGTTTCTGTGCCGCGTGACGTTGGAGCTCGCGGCGCAGCGCCCCGGTCTCGGTGCGGTGCTTTCGATCGCACGCGGGCTGGGGGCGGAGCGCTTTGCGGCCGGCGCGCGGCGCGCCGGTTGGGAGGTGAACGCGACCGTTCATGCATCGATTCCGTTCGTGTTGAGCCGCGACGGGCGCGAGCTCGTCCGAGCCTGGCGCGGAGCGCTTGGCCCGCTGCTCGCGCGTGCAACGCTCGCCTTGGGGCAAGCCGGCACGGCGAACGAAGCGGCGGCGGCTGCGGCGGTGCCGGTCATTGCGTTCGAACGCGATCGCGATCGCAAGGCTCGCTGGTATCGGCGACGCCAGCAAGGATTGCTCGGCGAAGCGCTGGCCGTTCTTCCCGGGGGTCTGAACGAAGCGGTCGCCGGAGTGAACGCGATCCTTGACGACGCGCCGCGCCGCGCGCGCATGGGCGAGGTTGGACGCTTGCGGATGGGGCCGCCGGGCGGGGCGCGACGCATCGCCGAGCGGGTTGCATCGCTTCTGGGTGCGGCATGATGCGGCGACTCATGCCCGTCGCACTCGGACTCATCGTTGCCATCGTACCGCTCTTTCCAACGTTCATCGCTTTGACGGGCGTCGAGTTTCCGGGCGTATCGCTTCTTCCGCGCGGCATCGTCATGGGGCTGCTCGGACTCTGCGGACTGCTCGCCGCGTACGCCCTATGGATGCTGGCATGTCATCGTCGAGCGGGTTCGCAACCGTTATTGCTTCCGTTGCTCGCGGTATTCGGCGCCGGCGCGCTCGCCGGTGCCGTGGGCTTTGACCCGGCCGCGGGCCTGCTCTTCACGGCAATCGGCGGATTGGGCATCGTGTGGCATTGTTCGGTGATGCGCTTCTATTCCGATCCGTATGCCGCGCTTGCGATTTTTTGGAGCTATGTGCTTTCGGGGGCGCTTGCGTGCATTGCCGCGGTCGCGATGGTGGCGACGCGCTTTCCCGCGACGCAGTATGCGATCGCGCACGGACGCGCGACGGGCACGTTCATTTTGCCGGGCGAGCTGGCCGGATATCTCATCGTCTTCTTGCCGATCGTCTACGCGTTGGGGCGCGTGGCGCGAGGACGGACGCTGCGAGCGGTCGCGTCGGCTGCACTCGCGCTGGGCGCGGCAACGCTCGCGCTGACCTTCTCGAGAGCCGGCTGGATGGGGCTTGCGGCGGCCTGTGCGTTTCTTCTTGCCGTTCGCACGCGACGCGGATGGGGCGCGGTGCCGGCCGCACTGGGCGGTGTCGCCGCGGTGCTGCTCCTCTTCAACGCGCACCACGATCCCAGCGACGACTACACGCGCCTCTCGATCTGGCAGGCGGCGCTGCAAATCGCCGATCGCTTCCCGCTCACCGGCGTCGGACCGTTCAACTTTGCGCGGCTCTATGCGATCGTGCGCGCACCCGACGCCGATCCCACCGCCTTTCACGCGCACAGTCTCTACCTCACCTTTCTCGTCGAGTTCGGAATGCTCGGATTGGTCGCGGTCCTGTGGACCCTCCGGCGTTTCGCAACGGAGCTGCGGCAGCGCGTTTCGAGCGCACCGGCGCCGCAAGCGTTTCTCTCGCTGAGCATTGCGGCGGGACTGGTCGGCGTTGCCGTGCAAGGGCTCATCGACACCGTGACCGTGGTGATTTTCGGACTGTGGATGCCGATGATGGGTCTTGCGCTGGCCGCCGCGCGAAGCGGCGAGCCGAGTCCGACGATCGCAGCGACGTCACCGGAGGGCCCCTAAGTGCGCGCCGCGGCGGCGACCTCGGTGGCGTGGCTGCTCGTTGCCGCGGGTTGCAATCCGCAGGCGCCGAAGACGGCGCCTGCCTCCTCGAATTCGCCGGCCAAGGCGCAGGGGACGGCTACCCCGCTCGTCCTGAAGATCACCGGCCGGGGCACGGCGCAACGCCCCGTCCATCTCTTTAAGCAAACCCACAACCGCGTGGATTACGATCTCCTGGCAAGCTCGTACCAGAGCGAGGGGCCCCAGGGCGACCAGCGCGCGGTCTTTCAGAACGCTCGGGTGACGTTCCATGACCGCAAAGGAGCCACGTTCGCAGCGAACGCACCGCAAGCCGTCGTCGACCAGTCGGCCGACACCGTGACGTTGCTCAACGGCGTTCACGCTCGAACGTCATCCGGAATGACGTTGGAGTGCACGCAGCTCGTTTATCAGCGAGCCACCGGCATGCTGCACGGCAACGGAAACGTCGTCGTCACCGACCCGAAGGGCTTTCGCGCGACCGGTTCGAGCTTCGACTCGGACATCTCTCTCACTCACATGCGGATGCAATGAGCGATACATCAGCGATAAAACTACGCGGACTAGTCAAGCGCTACGGCGAGCGAACCGTGGTCAACGGGGTCACCGCCGAAGTGGGAACCGGTGAGATCGTCGGCTTGCTCGGGCCCAACGGGGCCGGGAAGACGACGACCTTTTATATGGTCGTCGGGCTCGTGAAGCCGGACGGCGGCACGGTCGTGCTGACCAACGGCCACGGGGAGATCGATCTGACCGGCGCCCCGATGTACGCGCGAGCACGCAACGGGATCGGGTATCTTTCGCAGGAAAACTCGATCTTCCGTAAACTCTCCGTGGGCGACAACATCCGCCTCATTTGGGAGCAGAACGGCGTCTCGCACGACGAGCGCGAGCGCCGTTTGCCCGCACTGCTCGAAGAGTTCGGCCTGCGGGCGTTCGTAGACGCGCGCGGCGACAGCCTCTCCGGCGGCGAGCGCCGGCGCGTGGAAATCGCACGAGCGCTCGCGATCGCCCCCGAGTTCCTGCTGCTCGACGAACCGTTTACCGGAATCGATCCGATTGCCGTCTCCGACATTCAGGCGATGATACGTCAGCTCCGCGACCGCGGTCTTGGGATTCTCATCACCGATCACCAAGTCCGCGAAACCTTGGCGATCGTCGATCGCGCCTACATCTTGAATAACGGACGCATCGAAGTCTCGGGCACGGCGCAAGAGGTTCTCGATTCGGCCATCGCCCGCCAGTTCTATCTCGGCGAGGGATTCCGTCTATAGAACGCTCGGGCCCCGTTCGATTCACCATACTCGACCGGTACATGCTCACGGAGCTGGCGGGGCCGTTCGTCTTCGGATTGGCGGCGTTCATGCTGATTTTCGCGGCGACGGAGATCCTCAATATCGGCAAGCTGGTCAGCAGCGAACACGCGCCGCTCTGGGCTGCGTTGCTGGTCTTCGCGTGGTCGATGCCGGCCTACGTCGTGCTGGTGATTCCGATGGCGTTGTTGCTGGGGACGCTCCTGGCGGTGCAGCGCCTGTCGGGCGAGAGCGAAATCACCGCGATGAAGGCGGCCGGCATCACCTTCGCGCGGATCGTCGCGCCGCTGCTCGCGGTCGGCATCGTCATGTCGTTCTTGACGTATTTTTTGCAAGAAAGAGTCGTCCCGTACGCGAGCGATCAGCTCACCGGGATCGAGGATACCGTCATCAACCACATCAGCGCTTTCAGCCGCGACCTGACCGTCTCGGCGCCGCTTCCCGGGGGCGGGCGGCAAGTCACCATCGCAACGGCGTACGAGCCGAATTCTCAGGCCCTGTTGCACGTGACGCTAATTCAGTACGATAATCACCACCAGCCGCGTCAGATCATCTTTGCAGACCGTGCGGAGTTCGCGGCCGATAAGTGGACGCTGCAAAACTCGAGCGTCTATCGCTTCGATCCCGACGGTACCACGATCGACGAACCCCGCATTGCGCAGCAGGAGGTTGAAATCGGCGAGAGGCCAACGGAATTAATGAAGCGCATGAGTAACGACGACCCTGAAAACATGAGCCGCGCCGAAATCGCCGAGCTGGTGCGCTCCGGACAGCTCACCGAAACGGAGCAGCGCAAGTACGTGACGACGTATCAGGAGAAGCTGGCGCGGCCCTTCGCGTGCTTCGTTTTCATCCTCATCGCCATCCCATTCGGTCTGCGTTCGATCCGGACGAGCGGCAGCACCAGCCTGGGCTTCGGCCTTTCGCTGGCGATCGTCTTCGTTTACTACGTCGTAATGACGATCTGCTCGTTTGCAGCCGACGCGCTCAACGCGCTGGCGGCGCTCTGGGCGTGGGTGCCCAACATTCTCTTTACCGTCATCGGCCTGAGCCGTCTGCGCCGCGCGGCGCTCATATGAACCTTGTCGAACTGGTTCGAGGCATAGGAAATCTCGCGGCCGTCATGGCGTTGGCCGGCGCCGTAGCCTACGTCGGCGACCGGGTGGGACATCAAGTCGGACGGCGGCGCCTGAGCCTCTTCGGCATTCGCCCGCGCTATACGTCCACGATCGTCGCGATCGCAACGGGCGTCGTCATCGCGCTCGTCGTGAGTCTCGCGGCGATTTTCGCCTCGGAGCAAGTCAAGACGGCCTTTTTCAAGCTCAACACGATCAATCAACAGATCACCCAGCTTCAGGCGCAGCAGCGCGATCTCGAGACGAAGGTCAACACCGGCCGGCTCGTGCTTCCGGTCGACACGCTCATGGTTCCCTTTTATCGCATCATCCCGCAATCCGCCACCTCGCCGGAGCGCCTGGCGACGATTCGGGACTATTACTTTTTCGCGGTCAAGTACGTCAACGCGACCTATCCTCGCCTTGGTTTGAAGGCCTATGAGGTCCCGGGCGATGCCGAGCGCAAACTGACCGGCTTGGCGACCGATCTCACCACGGCCGCTGAGGTTTCGCAGGCGAACGTCATGCTGACGGTCACTTCCGACCAGAATCTATTCGAAGGCGACCAGATTCATTTTGCGATCAACGTCACGCCCGACATTCGATATTTTCAGAAGGGGCAGGTCATCGCGCAGCTCGTCATTCCGGGAAAGAGCGGTGCGAGCATCAACATCGCGTTGATCCAGCTCGAAAACTACGTTTCGGTGACGGCGCGCCGTCTGCAGCTGCCGCCGTTTCTCGCGGACATCTTTCAGCCGCTCCAACTGATTCCCGACGCCGCGCAAATGCAGGAGCGCATCTCTAAACCCGGCACGTACTTGCTGACGGCCTTTGCGGGCGAAGATTTCTATCCGCACGTCGGCGGCATTCCGATCGTCATCGTGCTAACGCAGCGCCCGTGAGACCGCTTGCCGGGGTCATCGGCGTCGATCCCGGGCGCAGCAAGGCCGGATATGCGCTGCTCGACCCCAGCGGCGCGGTGGTGACCGCGGGCATCGAGCTTCTCGACCGCCTGCCGGCCCGCTTGAACGCGATCGTCGCCGAGCATCGAGTGGCGGCAATCGCCCTCGGGTGCGGCACGAACGCGGGTCCGGTGAAGGCGGCGCTGGCCGGCCTGGGAGTTCCGATCCACCTCACCGACGAGTACGAAACGAGCCGCCAGGCGCGCAGCCTCTATTTCGCCGAGCACCCGCCGCGGGGGTGGCGGCGCCTCATCCCCCTGGGTCTCCAAGTGCCGAGCCGGCCGATCGACGATTACGCCGCCGTTTTGATCGGCCGCCGCTTTCTGGCAAGGGATGCGGAGGCCCGACCTCCAAGGTAAGCAGTCCTGCGATAGTGCGGTTCGCCGATTTGCGCTATCCGAGGGGACGCAGTTTCGAGAAACGGAGGACCGAGTGCGTCGGGTCATCGGCCAAGTGGGACTCTGCGCGTTAATAGCGGCATTGAGTTTCGCTATGGGAGCGACCGCCACGCTGCCCCTTCCCTTCGGCCGAGTGGACCTCGGGTCGCAGCTCATGCTGCGCCTTTTTGGGGAAACCTCCGACTCGAGCGCATCCTTCGCCGCGGCGCAGGGAGATCGAACGAGCGAGTCGCCGCTGCGGGACCTCGCGCTGCAAGTCATTCCCACTGCTTCCAAGGCGGGGTTTGCGCAAAGCGAGAGCAAGGGATTCGGGCAAGATCGTCTTGCGCTTACCGACCTCTCGCCGACCCAAGCGGCGTCCTCCTTCGAAGCATCGCCGTTCGATGCCGGATCGAGCTCCGCTCAGTTTGCCGCGCCGTCGCCGCCGAGCGACGGTCTCGCGGCCCCCGACGTACACTTCACGGCTGCCTATCGGCCGGTGCCCCCGATGCCGACGATCTCACCGGCGCCCGGCACCCTGGCGTTCGTTGCCCCCGACGTGCATCCGGCCGACTTCCTTCCGGCGACGACCCAGATCGGGAGCGTTCGCGTGGAGGGAAGCGCCGAGGGCTCGCCGGTGACGACGCCGCAGCTCGACTCGACCAGCGGATCGTACGGTGCCGGCGCCAACTTCGACGTCCGCGCGGGAAAGCGCAGCCTCAACGTCGACCTGTCGAGCGAGTATCAACATGTCGGAGACAGCGACACGGGCTCGCTTGCGCTTTCGCCGCCCGGCTCGGCTTCGGGATTGCAGTTGCCCGGTTCGGCCGTCCCGTTGACTCTGCCCAACGGCGGCGACGTCAACAAGCTTTCGCTTGGAGCCGGCGTTTCGGTTCCGGTCGTACGCGGATTGACGCTCAACCTCAACTACGACGCACAGCGGCTCTACGGCGGTTACGGTCTGCCGGGCTTGCTGAACCTCGAAACGGTGAACAACACCTACGGCGGCAAACTAACTTTCAACATTCCGCAGATTTCCAGCTCGCTGTCGGTCGGTGCGTACCAAGACCGCTTTCAGGATGGCAGCATCCTCCCGGTCAACGGCACCACCGACACGCGCGAGGACGTAAACTTTACCGTTAAATTCTGACTTGCGCGCTCCGCGTACGCACGCGCTCCTGCGAGTCGTTCTCGGCGCAGCGGTCGCCGGGCTCGTCATTGCGTTGGGCGCGGTGCAGGCGGCATCCGACGCGATGACCGCTCGCGTGGCCGCGGCGGGCACGTTTCCGGCTCGCGTTCCGGAACGATTCGGCCTGGCCGTCTATCGCGCGCTCGACCGGATCGCGCCGGCACCATACGTCGAGATAACGTTGGCGCAATCGGCGCTCGGGCGGGGCGACGTCGACGCAGCGGAGCGCTACGCGGTCGCGCTACCGGCGTCGGCGACTCGCGACGAGCTCCTGGCCCGCGTTGCATCGGCACGAGGACAGGCCGAGCTCGCGCGCGAGTACTTTCTCGCCGCGCCCGATCCCGGCGCGGTGAACGCGTCGGCGCAGACGCTCGCCGCCGGCAATCCCGCCGCGGGCTACGCGCTCGAACGGCTGCTTCGCTCTCGGCTCGCGCGCATCGGCACGCATCCCGATGCGCTTGCGCAGGCGTCGTGGCAGATGGGCCGGCTCGCGAACCGTCAGGCCTGGCGAGAGGTTCCCGGCAGCGCGCTTCAGCGTGCATGGCTGCGGCGCGCGCTGCGCGACTTCGAAGCGGCCGAGCAACTCGCGCCGCTCTCCGAGCGTTACGTCGTCGAGGCCGCGAATCAAGCCGATCTCCTTGGCCGGCGCGGGCGCGCTCGCGAACTCTTCGCGCACGCCGCCGCGATCGACCCGGCGAGCGCCGACGCGATTGCGGGGCTGGGCGTGGTCGCATGGGAATCCGGCGACCCGCGCGCGGCGGCCGGCTACTTACGGCGTGCGCGAGAGATCGATGCGCAGGCGCTGATGGTCCGCGCGCTCGAGCGCGACCTGCGAAGGAGGCCGTAGGGTGAAGGTTGCGCTCGATGCGCAACTCTCCGTCGGCACGGCGACCGGAATCGGCGAGTACGTGCGCGGTTTGGCCGGAGCGCTGCGCCGGCAAGGGTTGGACGTCCTCGAGCTGCGCGAGCCCGGGCTCGATCCATGGCGATTCGACCGCC
>JASHOM010000197.1 GCA_030041115.1 Vulcanimicrobiota bacterium
GCATGATCGAGAGCGCCGTAACCGATTTTCCGGAGCCCGACTCGCCGACGATGCCGAGCGTTTCGCCGACACCGAGCGTGAAGGAAAGCCCATCGACGGCGGCAACCGGACCGTCCTCCGTACGAAACGTCGTCCGAAGGTTCTCGACCTCGAGGAGCGACACGCGGTTCCTGCTTTGCTCGGGCCGGACGGCTAGATGCCGGTGAGCGAGAGCACGAAGGCCGACGCAACGAAACAGACCGCCACGAAACCCGTCCAGCGCTTGAGCTGCTCGTCGGCGCCGAGACGGCCGCGATAAGCCGACTCCACTCGTCCGCCGATGGTGCCGGTAAGTCCCTCTTGTTTCGTCGTCTGCACCGCGAGCAGCCCGATCAACAGGATCGCGCAGATCACGAAGAGCCCGGCGACGCCGTGCGTGAACCACGGAAGATGCGTGGCGAACCAAGTGGTGGGGGGCGGCTGCGGAGCTGCGGACGGCAGTGCGGCCGGTGCGTTCGGCGGCACGGCGCCTTTCGGCAAAGCCGTCGCCGCGGCCGATGGTACGACCTTGGTTGCGGCCGCAACGGCCATTAGCAGGGCGTTCATGGCGGCATCATCTTACGACTGCGGCCCCGGCCGCGCCTGCCTGCGGGCGGCCGACGAAGTAATCCAAGGGAAGCGACCGAAGAGTCAAAATCGTGCCCGACTCACGAAAACTCGAGGATCCGCTCGGGAGCGTCGTCTCGATCAAGAATCGTCGGGTCTGGCGCGATCTGGCACGCAGCCTCTCGACGGTCTTCAACCCCTTTCTCACCGCCTTCGCGCTCTTCGTCATTCTCGCGCACGTCGGCGCGAAGGGCACGCTCGATTTCTGGCGTCTGCTCTTCCTCTCGACGTTCTTCACGTCGATCGGCCCGATGCTTTACGTTTTTTGGCTCTACGCGACCGATCGCATCTCCGACCTCGACATGTCCGTTCGAAGCGAACGCGAACTCGTCTTCACCGCCTTCGTCGTCTTCTACGCCCTCGGCTTCGCGGTGCTCTGGCTCGCGCACGCGCCGCGGTTGATGATCGCGGCGATGCTCGGCTACCTCGTGTCGGCGCTCGTCGTGCAATACATCACGCGTTACTGGAAGATCAGCACCCACGCGATCGGCATCACTGCTCCGCTGGCGGCCCTCACGATCCTTTACGGACGTCAACCGCTCCCCTTCATGGTCTTGATTCCGATGGTGTGCTGGGGCCGCGTCTATCTCAAATCCCACACGATCATGCAGGTAGTTGCCGGTGCCGTCCTCGCCGTGGCGACGACCGCGTTCTTCTTCTCGCTCTTCCACGTGGGACTGTTATCGGCGCATTAGGGAACGCGGCCGTGGACGCGGACGTCGTCGTCATCGGCGCCGGTGCGGCAGGGCTCGCCGCCGCGCGCGCTTTGAGCGGCCGCCGCCTCCGAGTCGTTCTGCTCGAAGCGCGCGACCGAGCCGGCGGCCGCGTTTGGTCGCGTCCGACGCCGCGGCGCGCGACGCCGGCCGAGCTCGGCGCCGAGTTCATTCACGGCAACGCGCCGCAAACGATGGCGTTGCTGCGCGAAGCCGGCGCGGCGTCGATCGACATCACCGGCGAGGCGTGGGCGAAAGCGGCGACCGGCGCGCTGCAACCGGAGGACCGTGATTTCGCAGCGGCGGGGGCGGTCTTCGCGCAAGCGTCCGAGTTACCCGAGGACGAAAGCGTCGAGCGATTCCTGCGGCGATTCGCAGACGACGAGTCCGCACGCGCAGCGGCACAACGCGCGCGCGACTTCGTCGAAGGTTTCGAGGCGGCCGACCCGGCGATCGCGAGCGTTCAATCGATCGCCGCCGAGTGGCAATCCGGCGTCGACCGGAAGAGCGCACGGCCGTTCGGCGGTTACCCGCCGCTCCTCGAGCTTCTGCTCGGCGCCTGCGTTGCTTCGGGCGTCGAACTTCGCCTTTCGACGATCGTTCGGCGCATCGTCTGGCGGCGCGGCAGCGTGACCGTCGACGCGAGCGGTTCCTCGGGGGCGCAGATCGTTCGCGCGCGCTCGGCAATCGTAACGCTGCCGGCCGGCGTCCTTCGCCACGCGGGCGGGGACGGTGCGGTGTCGTTCGACCCCGAGCTGCCGCGCGCCAAGCGGACGGCGCTGCAAAGCATCGAGATGGGGCACGTCGCGCGAGTCGTGCTGCTCTTTCGTACGGCGTTTTGGGAACGGATCGCCGGCGGCAGGTATCGTGACGGCGGATTCTTCAGCGGCGATCGGCAGCCGTTCGGCGTCTACTGGACGCAGCTGCCCGTGCGCAGCGAACTCGTCGTAGCCTGGGCGGGCGGTCCGAGAGCGACCGCGTTGCAGGCAAGGACGCCGGACGCGCTCGTCGAGCTGGCCCGCGATGGTTTCGGCGAGCTCTTGGGTGAGGCGTCGCTCGCGCGTGACGAGTTCGAGGCCGGATTCACGCACGATTGGACGAACGATCCGTTCGCGCGAGGCGCATACAGTTACGTGGCCGTGGGCGGCGGAGAGGCCCGCGCGGCACTGGCGGCCCCGCTCGACGCAACGCTGTTCTTTGCCGGCGAAGCGACATCGGCGGACGGGCAAGGCGGCACGGTGAACGGCGCGCTCGAAACCGGTGAACGCGCGGCGTGCGAGCTCGCCGATGCCTGAAGCCGCGCCACCGCTCCTTGCCTCCTGGCAGCAGTTCTACGAGATGGCCGGTGCGTCGGCCGCGGCGCTCACCGGCCTGATGTTCGTCGTCATCAGCTTGGTCAGGGGCTGGGAAGCGGCGAGCAGCCGCGACGGAATCGCAACGTTCAGCACGCCGACGGTGCTGCATTTCGGTGCGGCGCTGCTGGTCTCGGCCATTCTCCTCGCACCGTGGCATTCACTCACGGTGGCGGGCGGATTGGTCGCGCTCGTGGGACTCTACGGTCTCGTCCATATCGTTCGCGTCATCCTGCTGACCAGACGACTCACGAGCTACAACGCCGACGTCGAGGACTGGGCGTATTATACGATCTTACCGTTTATCGCCTACGGCGTGATCTGCGGCGGCGCGATCGCGTCGACCGCAGCACCCGAAAAGGCGCTCTTTGCGATCGCTGCCGGCATCGTTTTGCTGCTCTTCATCGGCATTCGCAACGCCTGGGACATCGTTACGTTTCTCGCGACGGGAGGTCCGTAATCAGGTTGAGACGAGCGCGCCCATCATGCGCGCGACGGCCGCGGTGAAAGCCGTCTCGTCGCCGCTGGTAACGTAGATCGTTCGTCCGCTTCCTTCAACTCGATCGCCGAGCAGCTCTGCGGCGCGCTGCGCCTGCATCGCAGCAGGATCGATCAGCGCCACGCCGCGGCCGAGCACGGCTTTGAAGTGTGCCTCCAAGACCGGATAATGCGTACATCCGAAAATCACCGCCTCGAGGTCCAGCGGGAGGTGCGCGCAGACTTCCGCAACGGCCGCGCGAGCTTCGTCGCCTTCGACGACTCCGGACTCGACCAGCGGAACGAGCGCCGGTGCGGGAACCTCGACCACGTCGATTCCGGCGACGCGCCCACGCAGCGTGCGACCGTACGAACCGGCGCCAACCGTGGCGGCAGTGGCGACGACACCGACGCGTCGCAGGCCGCTGCGCTCCACAGCCATCGCGGCCGACTCGATCAAATCGAGCACCGGCGCGCGCGAACTCGGCCAGCCGTAGCGCTCGCCGATCGCGCAGGACGTGTTGCACGCCATGACGACCGCCTCCACGCCGTATTCATCGAACCGTGCCAAGTTGGCGCGCAACAGTCGCAGAAGATCGCCGTGGGTACGGTCGCCGTACGGGACGTGCGCCTGATCGGCAAAAAAGATCACGTCCGCCGTCGGGAGGCGCTCGCGCACGCGCGCGAGCACCGTAAGACCGCCGAGACCCGAATCGAAAAGGCCGATCATTGCGCGGGAGCGTTGGGCACGGGGTACTCGTGGGCGTACTCGGCGATGCCGTCGGCGATCTCCTGGGCCACCTTCTGCCGCCAGGCCGCCGACGTGAGCAGCGCATAGTCTCCGGGGTTGGAGAGAAAGGCCGTTTCGATCAGAACCGCAGGCATGCGCGTGTGGTACGTCACGTACATATGGCTCTTGACGATGCCGTCGTCTTTCGTGCCGTCGCCGTCCAAGTGCGTTTCGACGATTCGCGCAAAGGCCTCGTCGTCGGGTTTTGAGACGTAGAGCGTCGTCCCGTAAGGGCCCGAGTTGATGTACGCATTGGCGTGGATGCTGATGAAAAGCCGCGCCCCGGCCTGGTTGGCAACGTCGACGCGAGCTTGGAGCTCGTCGTGCGGAGAATCATTAGGCGCATAAACGTCGACGTCGGTATCGTGGGTGAGCTTTACTTGCCATCCGCGCGCTACGAGAATGTCGCGCAGCCGCTTGGCCATGTCGAGCGTCAGGTCGGCCTCCGCAACGCCGCCGTGGATGGTTCCGCGATCGCTGCCGCCGTGTCCGGGATCGATCACGATCAGGCGGGGATTGGTCGCAACGTAACCGCCGTGCGGACCGAACTTCCAGTCCGTCCCGGTGGAAACGCCAACATCGCCGGGCGCGTTCTCGAGCGGAGCGGGCGTGACCGCGGGCGCACTCTGCTCGCTTGCGGAAAGTACGCTGCCGATGCTCCCGCTGCCGGAACGCGGGCCGTCTGCGACCTCGTCGCTGCCGACTTCGACGAGCAGCCCCGTCGCCGACGGCGTGATCGCAATCGACTTCGGACCATCGAGCGAAAGCGCGATCCGAACCGTTGCCGGATCGTCTTGACGCACGCGCATCGACACCAGCGGACCGGTAAGGTTTTCGTCGACGGGCGGCCCTTGAAGCTGCGCGTTTCTGATGTCCACCCAAAAGCGGTTGTCCGGATCGCGCAGCCGGTGCCATTCATACGTCGCATCGCCCGTGACGGAGATCGTGACGGCGATGCCCGCGCCCGAAGGCTGCGTGCTCACCGCGGTGACGAGGGCCGCGGCGTTCGCCGTCGGTGCGTTTTCCGGAGCTGCGTTCGCGGGCGGAGCGCTCGGCGTGCCGTTTGCGCTCGCCCCGAGCGACGGCGGCGACTCCCGGGCGACGGCTTGCGGCCCGGCCGGATTGCCCGCGAAGGCCAACACGACGTCGCGCTCGCTGCCGTTGCGCGGGGTCTGCGCGACCGTTCCGGCTTCCAGCGCCACCGTCACCAGCGTGGTCGGATCGCGCACCGTTCCCGAGTTGGCGATCGCGATGCTGCGAACTCCGCCCGCGTCGACTTGACGCGTTCCGCTCAGCGTCGTGCCGACGCCGTCGAAGGCGTAGGTTACCGTCGAGGGCGTCTGCACGACGACGCGCGGATTCAACGGCGCGCCCGCATGCGCGAGCAACGTTACCGAATCGCTCTCCTGGCGAACCTCGAGCGAGTCGAGCTGCGGCTGCAGTATCTTGACGGCACCGTCTTGGCGCAACGCAAGATCGAGTGCGCGCAGCAACTCGTTGAGCGGAAGGAAGACCTCGCCGCCGCGCTCGTACGGCGCGAAGCCGGCCTGCAGCGAAATCGGTCCGACGTCGTAGCGGCGATCGCCGATCGCAAAACTCACGACGGTCGGGACCGAGGTCGTGATCAACACGTACCGTTCTCCCGGCTTCCACGTCAGCAACGCTCCCGTAGCGCGAAGCAGCGCGGTCAAGCCCGGGTCGTTCACGCCGATTGCCGGGCCCCCATCGGACGAAGAAACGTGCGAAAACCGAATCGGCTCGCCCTGATAGAGCAGGGTCAGCGGAGCGTCTGCGAGCGCCGGACCGGCAAGGAGTCCCGGTAACGCCAAAGCGGCTAACGCCGCAACGCTACCAATCCGAACGACGAAGCGGTTGATCCAGTTCAAGGTGTCCCCCCGGAAGCGTCTGGACACGAGCGCCCTCCACCGTCACCTGCAGCGCGTCGATGCCCTCGATGCCCGTCACCGTGTAGACGAGCGCTTTGAACTCGCCGTTTTCACCGAACGATCCGCCGGCTTGCCGCTCGACGTCCTTCGAGAGATCGACCGTCGCGATGGAATCCTGCACCGAGACGCCCAAGACGCGAGTGCCGGGCGGAAAGCGAATCGCGTTGATCCCGTTGGGCGGTCCGGCGACGGCCTGGACCGCGGCGTAGAGAACCGCGTTGTGCAAATGCTCGGCCGCGCTCTCGCCCGGCTGAGGCGGCCGAAGCGAAATTCGGACGTCGCCGAGCGACGTTCCGTCGAGCTTCGTGTAATAGACTGCGATGGTTTGCTGGCCGCGCGTCATTCGATGCGACGACAGATACCACGTGGCGGCGGCGACGAAGGCCAGGAGCACGACGAACATCGGGACTTGCGCCGCAGCGAGGCGGGGTTGGCGCTTCGATCTCACGTCGGAACCGTTTCTTCGCGAAGGTCGCTCGAAACACCCTCGTCGAACGGGCGAGAGATGATCGGCGCACCGCAGTGAAGTGGCTGACGAAAACGCTACACGACGAGCGCAGGGCTTTGGAGCGGGCGCGCCGGCGCTTCGTTATCAAACCGAATGAGAAGCATTTGCACGACGTTCGCACGGCGGGACGGCGATTTCGTTCGCTGCTCGAGGACGTAGCCGATCTCGCGCCGTGCGAGCGCCTTCTGCGGCGGGTGAAGAAGGCCGCCGCCGCTACCGACGCGGCACGCGATGCCACGATCATCCTTCGGCTGCTCGAAGCCGGCCTCGATGCCGGCGAAACCGAACTCGCGCGGCCGTTGCTCGAGGAACTGCAAGTCGAAGAGGCGGCGGCGACGGAGCGAGCGCGCAAAGCGCTTCGACGCGTGCGCTTCGATTCGTAGTTCAGGATGAAGCCCGAACGCGTCGAGCTGACGGGCGTGCGCGGCGTGCGCGAGTTGGCCGGCCGAGTCTTGCGCGTGCGGCTGCGCGAAGCTCGCGGCCTCACCGGAGGTTTGCAGCGGCGCGATCAACGAGGCCTTCACGATTTCCGAATCGCCTGTAAGCGCCTGCGCTACGCGCTGGAGCGTTTTGGAGAGCTCGAGCCGTCGCTCGGAGAGATGGCGCTGCGGCTCGCGCTTCTGCAGGACGCGCTCGGGGAGGCACACGATCGCGACGTTCTGCTGTCCATTCTCCCTCCCGCGATGGCCGGAACGGAACGGCGTCTCCGCGCCGAGCGCGAGGAATGCGTGAATCGCGCCGGCACGATCTGGCGCGCGCTGAGTCCAATGATGCAAGCGCTTGACTCTCACCGTATCTCAATGAGTATTTAATCGTTCCTCCCGCGAGCTCGTCGCGGTGCGGTGGTAATAAGGAAGCATGATGAACTTGAGAAACCTCTTCCTCGCTTGCGTGCTCGGCGCGGTAACGGCCGGCGCAGCGCTTCCGGCCGCAGCACAGGTCTACGGTGGCGTCTACGTCCAAACGGGGCCGCCGGCACCGATGTACGAAACCGTTCCGACCGCACCGGGGCCGGGCTACTATTGGGAGCCGGGCTATTGGTCCTGGAACGGCTATCGCTACGTCTGGGTGCACGGGCGCTACGCCGCGCGCCCGTATTCCGGCGCAGTTTGGCGTCCCGGTCATTGGGCGCAAAGTCCAAACGGCTGGTATTGGCGACCCGGTCACTGGGGACGCCCGTACTAACGACGCTGCATCGCCCACCGAAAGGTGGGCGATCTCGTTCCCGGCGTTGAAGCCGCACGCTTCATGCAGCTTCGGCGAACGCTCGGCTTAACCGACGTCGTGCTCTTTTTCGTCGTCGCCGGTTCGAACTTGCAGTGGGTCGCCACCGCAGCCGCCGCCGGAGCCGGCTCGCTTCCCGTTTGGATCATCGGCGGGTGCGCGATGTTCGCGCCGCTTTCCGTTGCGGTGGTTTTTCTTTCGTCGCATTATCCGCAAGAGGGCGGTCTTTACGTGTGGAGCAAGCACGCGTTCGGGCCGTTTGCGGGTTTCATCACGGGCTGGACGTACTGGGCGAGCAATCTTCCGTACTTTCCGGCGCTGCTCTACTTCGCCGCGGGGAACGCGCTTTTCATCGGCGGAACCGACGGCGGCGCGCTCGCAACGTCACCGGCATACTACGTCGCCGTCGCATTGACGGGTCTGGCGCTGGCGACGATCGTCAACGTTTACGGCTTGGCGGTCGGAAAGTGGCTGAACAACGCCGGCGCGATCGCGCGTTGGATAGTGACGCTGTTGCTGGTGGCGCTCGGCGGCCTCGCGTGGTGGAAGTTCGGCTCGGCTACGCCGATCAATGCGGCGACGATGCGCCCCGCACTGCAGCTCAAAGACGTCATTTTCTGGTCGGTCATCGCCTTCGCGTGGACCGGGCCCGAAGCCATGCCGTTCATGGGCGGCGAGATCAAACGGCCGCGACGCACGATTCCGTTGGGACTTGCCATTGCGGCGCCCGCGATTGCGGTGATCTACGTGGCCGGCACGGCAAGCGTGCTCGCCGCCTTACCGCCGCACGACGTGGATCCGTCCGCGGGAGTCATGCAAGCGATCGACAACGTCGCGAGCCGGTTGAGTTGGCATACCGTCACGCCGATTGCCGGCGTGTTGGTGGCGCTGAGCTGCGTGGGAAGCGCCGGCGCATGGCTCGGCGCGGTCGCGCGCATTCCCTTCGTCGCGGGAATCGATCGTTATCTTCCCAGAGGCTTCGGCCGGTTACATCCGCGCTGGGGATCGCCGGTCGCCGCGCTCGTCACGCAAGCCGGGATCGCCGCGGTCTTCATCTTTCTGGGACAGGGCGGAACGAGCGTTCGCGGGGCATACGACGTGCTGGTGAGCTCGACGGTCGTCATCACGATGGTGCCGTTTCTCTTCCTTTTTGCCGCCGCGCTGAAGCTGCGCGGCGCGCCCCCGGCGCCGGCGACGGTCCCGATCCCCGGGGGAAAGTGGACCGTCTCGGGCGCCGCGCTCGTCGGTCTCGTAACGACCTTCTCGGCGATCGTTTTCGCCGGATTCCCGGCGGACGACGACCCGAACAAGCTGCTCGCGGTCGTGAAAGTAATTGGACTGACCGCGATGATGTTGCTGGCCGGAGTCGCGATCTATCTCGCCGGCCGCCGCAAAGCGCTCGCTCTAGCGGTCGGCTCTCAGCTCGACGAGCCGTAAGACTGAACGCAGGTCTCCGTAGCGTCGCTCACCATCGATTGCATCGTGTACGACTTTTTGCCGAAGGGATCGTTCGCGATATCGACCCCGATGCAAGGGTCGCCGATCTCGCCTTGCGGACCCCACCAGGCGGTGTAGGCATCGGGATCGCTGATCGACTCGCCATACTCGTGGCCGGCATAGATGGTCATGCCTTCGTCCTTGCCGCTCTCGTCGGAGGGCGGCTTGACCGCGTTGGCCTCGCATTTCGCTCCGTTCTGGCTCGCGTCGGTCATGTATGGAAGGTTTGCATACGGCACCAGCTTCTTGTGCTCGTACGTTTCGCTATGGTAGGAGCACCAGATCGTGCCGAAGTCCGCTTCGCTGTGCTTGTGCGGCGTCGCAACGACGTAGACGCCGTTAGGATCGTATCCGAAGTGCGCGACGGCCTTGAGCGCCTCGGCGGCAACGTCGGCGTCGGTCGGAGTCTTGGGAATCGGCGACTCGTCATCCCAGGTTCCCCCGAACTGATCGGCCGGATTGGTGATGTACGTCTTCTTCTTTCCGGACCCCTCATAGTACTGCGTCTCGATGTCGTTGTGACTGCTTGCGCCCATGACTTTCGTATACTCGATGAGTAACGGCTCGAGATGGTTGGCGTCGCCGTACTTCTTGTAGTCCCAGAATACCAGATAGAACTTCGGCGCGACGATCACCGGGCCGTGATCCGGAGAATACGGGACGTACGGGAAGAGCGGAACGATAACGCTCGACGTTGCTCCCACGGCGAGTGCGTAATGCGGCCGATGAACGTTCGCAGCGCGCAGCGCGCTGCCGGGCGGAATGCCGGCCGCGGTCGGGGGAACGGTTGCGTCGCGAGCGGCGCAGCCGGCGATAGCGATCGCACCTGCGACCGCGACTGCGCCGGCAAACCACGAAAACTTCTGCACGAGTAAGCTCCTTCAAGTACCGGGTCCCGCCGCGCCTCAAGCCGGGGGTGGGCGCGAGCCGGCGGCGCAGTCGCTCTTTCGACTTTGCCCGGGGTTTCGCATCCCGCCGCGCTCCGGTGCTTTCCTACCCCTCGGGCCAAGCGTAGACGCAGCGCCCGCCGAAGTACGTGCGGAGGACGTGCGTCCGCGGTATCTCGTGCGCGGCAACGGTCATCCAGTCGCGGTCCATCACGACGAAGTCGGCATACTTCCCCGCCGCGATCGAACCACAGGCGCGTTCTTGAAAGTTTGCGTACGCCGCTTGCGACGTCATCGCCGCGAACGCTTCGCGCCGAGTCATGCATTGCCCCGAATCGCCGCCGCGCGTGATTGCGGCGTAAAAGCTGCGGGCGGTATCGACGGCCTCGACCGGAGCATCGGTGCCGTTTGCGATGCGTGCGCCGCCATCGAGTAACGATCGCCATGCGTACGCGCCGCCCAGCCGTTGCGGACCGACTCGACTTGCGGCCCAGCTCGAATCGGTCAGCACGTGGGACGTCTGCATCGAGGCAATCACGCCGAGCTCGCCGAAGCGCGGCAGGTCTTGCGCCGCGACGAGCTGAGCGTGCTCGATGCGAAATCGCGCATCGCCGCTTCTTGAATGCCGCAGCGCCTTCTCATAGGCATCCAGCACGATGCGGTTGGCGCGATCGCCGATCGCGTGCACGCACATTTGAAAGCCCGAGCGCAGCGCCGCTTCGCTTGCCTCCTCGATCCGCGCCTGCGGCGTGACGATCAAACCGCTGTTGCCGGGATCGTCGCTGTAGGGGTCGAGCAGAGCCGCGCCGCGCGAACCGAGCGCCCCGTCGGCGTAGAGTTTGATTGCGCGCACCCACAGGCGCCCGTCGTAAGCTCCGTCGAGCAGACCCTGGCGCGCGTGCGCTTCGAGCAGCGGCGCTTCATCGTGAAGCATCGCGTGGTTGCGCACGGTGAACTCGTCGCGTTCGATCAGCTCGATCTGCGCGGCCAGAACGCCATCGTCGCAGCCCGGTTCCGCGACGCCCGTGACGCCCCAACGGTTGCATTCGGCGACCGCGGCACGCACGGCGCCCATCAACTCGCGGTGCGTCGGCTTGGGCACCTTGTCGCTGATCAGTGCCTCGGCTGCGTCGATGAAAACACCGGTGGGGCGGCCGCTCGCGTCGCGCAGGATGCGTCCGCCCGGCGGATCCGGCGTCGTGAGGTCGACTCCGGCAACCGCCATGGCGCGCGCGTTGGCCAACAGCACGTGACCGTCCACTCGGGTCAAAGCGACCGGACGATCCGGGAATGCCGCGCTCAGTGCGTCGTGAACCGGAAGCTGCCTGCCCGGCCACCGGGTTTCGTCCCAGCCTCGTCCGAGAATCCATTCGCCGGGCACGTTGCGCGCAAAGACGAGCACGCGTTCCAGCATCTCGTCGAACGAGCCGGCCTGCTCGAGCATCGCTCGATGAAGCCGCAGACCCAGACCGGTGAGATGCAGATGCGCGTCGATCAAGCCGGGGAGCACCGCCTGCCCCGACGCGTCGAGCACCTGCGTTGCGGGACCGCGCAACGCCAGTGCTCCTTCGGTCGAGCCGACGTACGCGAACCGGTTGCCGCGAACCGCCACCGCGCGGGCCGGTTCGGGAGCGTCGCCCGTGCGAATCGTGGCGCCCACGACGACCAGGTCCGCGGGGCCTTCAGCCATGCGCACTTCCGAGGAAACCGCGCCCCCAACACCGGCTCCGGCGAACGTAACGCCATCTATGCTTCAGCATGCTAGAGCTAGAGCATGTACGTCTTGCGCGGTTCCGTCATTTGGAGCACGGGCCGATCGATTTTGAAGATCGACAGGTCCAGCCGCCCGGAGCCTCCGTCCAAGCTCACGCGGCCATCGAGTGCGAGCTCGCAGAGCATGCGCCCGATGACGGAGGCGAACTTGAACCCGTGGCCGCCGCCGACGGTGACCGTGATGTTAGGAAGGCCGGGCAGCGCGTCGATGATGAAATCGCGATCGGGAGTCAGCGCGTAAAGGCAGGTCTTGAGGCGAGCGACCGGTCCGAGCGCGCCGGGAAGG
Source organism: Vulcanimicrobiota bacterium (assembly GCA_030041115.1). Lineage (GTDB taxonomy): Bacteria > Vulcanimicrobiota > Vulcanimicrobiia > Vulcanimicrobiales > Vulcanimicrobiaceae > Cybelea. The sequence continues at coordinate 12,099 of JASHOM010000197.1, forward strand.
TAACGCTCCATGAAACCGCTGACGCGCGCGCTGATCTCGGGATCCTCCTCGAAACCGCGCGTATCAGGATCGACCGCCTTACCGCCCGCATCCTGCGTGACTTTCACAGCGCCCGTTTCACCGAAGACGGGGAAGCCGTAGAAGGCGGGGTCGTCCATCCAGATCCAAATTGGAAATCTTCCGAAAGCGAAGCTCGACAACTCGCGCGCGCGGAAGTACATGACCTGCTCTTTGGTCACTTCAAATGGGATCCGCAGACCGAAGTGCGCGAGCGCGCGGTCGGTCCACGCACCGGCCGCGATGACGAGCTTGCCGGCACGCCAGCGTTCGCTGCCGGCAGCGATGTCGATCTCGCCGTTGACGCTGCGCAGCGCGCTGACCGCGACGTCCTCGCGCAGGGTCGCCCCCAAAGCCGTTGCGACGCGCCGCAGCGCCGCCGTCGCGCGGTCCGCGGCGACGATCCCGCCGTCGGCCTGAAAGAGCCCGTGAATCTCGTCACCGATCTTCCAGACCGGCCAGCGCTTACGAATCTCGCGCGCATCGAGTTCCTCGAAGGGGACATCGCAGGCACGCATCGAGCCGGCGTAGCCGGCGAGCGGAATGGCGCTCGCGCGCGGCCCGATGTCGAGTCCGCCCGTTTTGAAGACGACTTGTTCCTGCGCGTCGCGCTCCAGCGAACTCCAGGCGGCATATGCCTCCTTGGCGAGCTGGACGTAGGCGGGCGAGAAATATGAGAGCCGAATGATACGCGACCAATCGTGCGAGCTGCCGCGCGCGTGCCCGAACTCGAACTGCTCGAGGCCCAGGACGCGCGCGCCGCGCTTGGCAAGCCAGTAGGCGGCCCCGCTTCCCAGCGCTCCCAATCCGAGGACGATGACGTCGTAGTCGCGCGTCACAGGCCGCGCGAAGCGAGATAGCGGCGAATGTCGAGGCTCGCGTCCTCCATCGGCGCGTAGTAGCCGTACGTAAACGCGCGCGAGCGCATTCCCGCTTGAACGCTTTCGCAGATTTGCCAGTCTTGCCGGTTGACCAGATCCCAAAAGTTCGCGACGTCGCCTGAGTCGAACGCGGGCTCAGCGATTTCGTCCGCGCCGAAGAGCAGATCGCAGACGATGGCCGTGGTTGCCGGGCCGCGCGGCCGGAGGGAAAAGGCCGCAACGTGCTCGGCCGCGAGACTCAGCATGAAGTTTGGGTGGATGAGCTCGCCTTTGTGGCGCACCTTTTCGTCGTCATTGAGGCCCGCAAAGGGGGCGCGCCGGGACGTGCCGTCGGCGGTGAAGGTCCACGCGCCGTCACGATGCGGGATCCCGCGTTCCCAATCGAGCTGCCCGCCTCCGTGCCGTTTGAAAGCCGGCACGACGCGGCAGAGCTCGGGATGAACGCCCGCGCAGTGATAGCACTCGTTGTAGTTCTCCAGGATGACTTTCCAGTTCGCGCCGACCTCGTAGCGGAGCGTGCGCCCGACCTTCAATCGTGCCAGTGGATAGCGCGCGAGGCGTTCGGGGATTGAGCCGAGCCGGCGCGCCAGGGTCTCGCCGCGTTCTTGGGCCTTGCGCGGTGAAAGATGCACGAAGAGAAAGCCCTCCCACTCGTCTACGGCGGCCTGGTGGAGGCGCCGCGACTCCGGCGGGACCGACTCGGTGGGAACGAACGGTGAAGCGAGGAGTCGTCCGTCGAGCGCATACGCCCAAGAGTGGTACGGGCAACGAATGCAGCCCCGAACGCTGCCTTCACCGCAGAGCAGCCGGCTGCCGCGGTGGCGGCAGAAATTGAGGTGGGCATGTAGTCCCTCCTCGGCACGGATGAGAATGATGCTTTCGCCCGCAACGTCCACGACGCGATAGGCGCCGGGCTCTTCGAGGCCCTCCGCGCGGCCGGCGTAAAACCACTGGTCCCAAAATATCGCCTCCTGCTCGCGGGCGTAGAACGCCTCGTCCCAGTAGGCTTCGCGAGGAAGAGAGCGTTCGAGGACGATATTTTCCGAAGGTTTCATCACTCGATTTACCAAAAGGCCAAACAAATTGATGGTTGAGGGGCGAATTCCCTTTTAGTTCAGGTGGTGATGCGGATGCAAACGACGTTTGTGAGGCCGAATGCCGCCGGCGCAAGGACGTTGCCGGCATCGTGGTATACCGCGCCGGAGGTCTTCGCCGCGGAAGAGGAACGCATCTTCAGGCGCGCTTGGCTCTGCGTCGGGCGGGCGGAAACGATCCGCAATCCGGGCGACTTCTTCGCGGTCGAGCGCGCCGGTGAAAGCCTCATCGTGACGCGCGACCTCAGCGGCGTCGTGCATGCGTTCTATAACGTTTGCCGCCATCGCGGCACGCGCATCTGCACTGCGCCGTCGGGACATTTCCAAGGCTCGATTCAATGCCCGTATCACGCGTGGACGTACGCTCTCGACGGCGAGTTGAAGGTCGCGCGCAACATGGCCGAGGTGTCCGGTTTCGATCGTTCGGAGTACCCGCTCAAAGAGGCCGGCGTCGCGCTCTGGGAGGGCTTCGTATTCGTCAATTTGGCAAGCCGCGACGGATTCGAGGAAGTATTCGAGCCGTTGATCGGGCGTTTTGCCCCTTGGGAGATCGCCTCGCTCGAGACGGCGCGCAGCGTGAACTACGAGCTCGCGTGCAACTGGAAGCTCGTCTTCATGAACTATTCCGAATGTTACCACTGCCCGCTCGTCCATCCTCAGCTCGATAAGCTCTCGCCGTCGGATAGCGGACGCAACGACCTGTCCGAAGGACCGTTCCTGGGCGGCTACTCCACGATGCGCGAGCGCGGTACGAGTCTCACGACGACCGGGCGAAGCTCTCGCCCGCCGTTGGGGAGCGTCGGCGGCGAGCAACTCGATCGGGTCTACTATTACACCATCTTTCCGTCGCTGCTGTTGAGCCTGCATCCCGACTACGTCATGGTTCACTACGTGAAACCGGTCGCCGCCGATCGCACCGAAGTGGTCTGTGCCTTCCTCTTCGATCCGCGCACGATGGCGCGACCGGGCTTCGATCCGGCCGACGCCGTCGAATTCTGGGATCTCACGAACCGGCAGGATTGGCGCGTCAACGAGCTGACCCAACTCGGCTTGCGCTCGCGCGCGTATTCGCCCGGTCCCTACTCGAACGCCGAAGGGCTGCTCAGCGCCTTCGATCGTCACTACCTGCCAATCATGGAGGCGCAGTAGAAAGGAGGTGCGCCGGTGATTCTGCCGCGACTTCGGCGCTGGAGCGTCGCACTGCTTTACGCCTTGCTATCGCTCTCGACTGCGCGGTGGGCGTCGGCCGGCACGACCGGCGGGATCAACGGCATCGTGACGGCGGCCGGAACGTCGACTCCGCTTGCGGGAGTCAAGGTCACGGTAACGAGCCCGTCGCAGAGCGCCGGTACGACGACCGACGTGCGCGGACACTTCGCGTTCGTTTCGCTCGCGCCCGACGAGTACACGATTTCGCTGCAGAAAGAAGGCTACGAGCCTCTCGCCTATGCGGGAGTCGCGGTTCTGGCCGACGCCCAGCAGTCGCTGACGTTGAGCATGCGCAGCGCGCTCAAAACGATTGCCAACGTCAGCGCGCGCAGCTTATCGAGCCTGGTGCGTCCGGGCACCACGGCCGATCTCTACTCGGTCAATGCCGCGCAACAGGAGAGGACGGCCGTCCTCGGTGGCGGCGGCGCCCTGAATAGCGCCTACTCGGCGATCGCTTCGGTGCCGGGCGCGTACGTGCCGGCGAATCAGAACGGCTATCTCCAAGCGGTCCACGTCCGCGGCGGAGACTCCTACGAGGTCGGTTACGAGTTCGACGGCATTCCGGTCAACCGCGCCTTCGACAACTATCCGTCCGGCTCGCTCTCGTCGCTCGGGCAACTCGAGCTGCAGGTCTATACCGGCGCCACGCCGTCGAACGCCGAAGCGCAAGGGCTCGCCGGATTCGTCAATCAGGTCATCAAGACCGGAACTTTCCCCGGCTATGCGACCGCCGATCTCTCCGCGGGCACTCCGACGTTCTATCACAGCCTCAATCTCGAAGCGGGCGGCGCTTCGCCCGATCGTATGTTTTCGTATTACCTCGGCGTCGGCGGCTATAACCAGGATCATCGCTACGTGGATCAGTTCGGCGGAGCTTCCTACGCAAACGAGTTCGGACAGCAGCTCGCGCAATGCCCCTCCGGATCGCTCGCGCAGTTGCCCTCCTGCTACACCGGCGGGATGCCCAACGTCGGCCTCAACGGCCGGCCCGGTTGGCTGCTGGGACCGATCGGCTTCGGCACCATCAACGCCGCGAACGTCGCCACGCGAACGTCGGTCGCGAATTTTCACATCGCCATACCGCACAAGAACGACGGCTTACGCGACGACATTCAACTGCTCTACGACAACGACGAGATCTTCACGACCTTTCTGAGCTCGGTCAACGACGAAGGCTACTACAACTGGATCAATAGCGTCCCGCCCAGTCCGATTACCGGCGAGTCCTTCCCGCCGTACTATCTCGACGCGTGGCAGTATAAAGGTCCGACCGGAACGTTCTTGCCGTCGAACTACACGTCGCTCGTCGCACCCTACTTTTATCCGTCGTCGCCTCCGCATCCGTTCGACGGACCGATTCCCGATCCGTACGACCAGCGCGACCGCGGTTACAACGGCCAGGCGATCGTCAAGCTACAGTATCAGAAAAATTTCAACTCGAGCGCCTTTCTCCGGGTCTACGGCTACACGTACTACTCCGACTGGATCGAGAACGGCCCGATGATGTCGCTGCAGCCTTACGCCTACTACGATTCCGGCGATTACGAGATCAACAACCACACGCGCGGAATCAGCGTCGCCTATACGGATCAGCTCAATTCGCAGAATCTTCTGGAAGCCGAAGGATCGTACACGACGTCGACCGGTGCGCGGATTTACAACGAGCAGATGTTCCAATACGGCAAAGCTTACGGTAACGCATTCGCCGTGCTGGTCGATCGAAACGATCCCTTCGGCGGAACCTGCTACCACCTCGGCTCCGACGGCACGACCAAGCCGACGACCTGTTCCGATGGGCAAGGGAGCGGGGTGACGTACGGCATGCTCCCGACCTTTCTCGAGCTCAGCGATCCGACGAAGAATGCGGACATCGCCGGCCTGACCTGTGGAGGCGGCCCGTGCGCGTACTACGTGGTCGAGAACGGCGCCTACGGCCTCAACAATACCGTCATTCCGTATTTCACCGGATATTCGCTCACCGACCAGTGGCGCCCGAGCGACCGCCTCTACTTCAATCTCGGCGTGCGCGTGGATAACTACGACTACGTTGGGGCGAACACGAACTTCGGTCCCGCGCGGAACTTCTGGTTCGACGCTTTCAACGAAGACACGTGCTACGACACGCAAACGCTCACTCTGGTCGATCGCAGCGCGCTGGTGGGATCGGCCGGCTGGAGCACTAACTCGCAAGTGCCGTGCTCGTCCTTCGGCAAGCAGTACGTCGACGCCAACCTGCAAAACACGCCCGGCGCGTTCGATTACAACATTCCGCAACCGCGGTTCGGCGTAACCTATACCGTGAACCCCAACACGGTGCTGCGAGCCAGCTACGGCAAGTACATCGAGCAGCCCAGCGCGGCATACGAGCAATACAACGCGCTGCAGCAGAACCTGCCCGACACGCTCGCACAGTTCTATCCGCTCGGCTTCACGTCGCCCGGGCACGAAGTCGCTCCCTCCGTTTCGTACAACAGCGACCTTTCGCTCGAGCAACACATTGCGGGCACGGACATGTCCTTCAAGGTTACGCCGTTCCTGCGCCAAACGCAGGACCAAGTCGAGAACTTCTACATCAACTACACGACCGGTCTCGTATCGGGACTCAACGCGGGCTATCAAACCTCGTCGGGATTCGAGCTGCAGTTCGACAAAGGCGACTTCGGCCGGAACGGCTTTGCCGCGCAGCTCTCCTTTGCATACACGTACGCCACCGTCAAGTACAGCCTGCTGCCGAACGGAACGAGCGTCATTACTCCGATCAACACGGCCATCGCGCAATACAACGCCTACACCAAGTCCTGCGCCGCGGGCGGCGCCGCCAGGGGGAAAAATCAGTTCGGCGCGTCGATGTGCGGCGCGACGACCGACGGATTACCGGCGGCCGCGTGCTATACGAAAACCGGTGCTCCCGACCCGTCCTGCAAACCGGGGGACATCGCCAATCCCTACTGGCTTTCGCCGGCGTTCTCGCTGCTCGATCCCACGGCCGCGTATTTGCCGTACTCGATCTTTCCCGGGCCGATCGGCTCGGGCGTGAATGCGTACAACTATCCCTACGTCGCGACCTTGATCCTGAACTACAAGCACAATCGCTTCACGATTACGCCGTCGTTGCAGTTCGTCGCCGGCAATCGCTACGGCGCGCCGATCACGACGCCGGGCATCGACCCGGCGTCGGGGTGCGGGCCGCCGCTGACCGGCTCCACGACCGGCGATCCGCGCTATCCTTACGGCTCGGCGGGGGGTTCACCGTATAACGCCGACAACCCGAGCCCGCGCTATCCGTGCTCGGCGACGCTCTCGATCCCCGATCCCTATACCGGCCAGTTCGACGGCCTCGGTGCCTTCCGCGAGCCGGCGCAGTTGCTCGGCCATCTGCAAATCGCGTACCAGCTCTCGCCGCGCATGACCGCCACCGTCACGCTGGCGAACCTGCTCCAAACCTGCTTCGGCGGTCAGCACACGCCGTTTACCTACTACTGGAGCAATCAAACGTGCCTCTACACGAACTTGGCCGGAGGACCGTACACGCCGCCCGTCGGCAACGCCTATGATCCGGGCGCGAACGTTCAAACCTTTTTGCGTTATCCTTACGAGCCGTACTTCGGCGTCTACAACGACCAGACGAGTTCGCTCGCCGAACCGTTCAACGCGTACTTCAGTCTGAAGATGACCCTCTAATGGCGGTCAACGGGCGCTACGACGCAATCGTCGTCGGCGGCGGACATAACGGCCTGGTGACCGCGTGTTACCTGGCACGCGCAAAATGGCGGGTGCTCGTGCTGGAGCGGCGTTACGTCGTCGGAGGCGCCTGCGTGACCGAAGAGATCTTTCCGGGTTTCAAGGTTTCGACTGCGGCGTACGTCAACAGCCTCTTTCGTCCCGAGATCATCGCCGATCTGCGCTTGCGCGAGTACGGCTTCGAAGCGATCGAGCGAAATCCGGCCTCGTTTTCTCCGTTCCCTGATGGACGCTACCTCATGCTCGGCGCGGGGCTCTCGCGCGACGTCGAAGAGATCGCCAAGTTCAGCAAACGCGATGCCGAAAGCTATCCGAAATACGAGGCGATGCTCGAACGCGTCGCTTCGGTCGTCGAGCCGACGCTCACGCGGATCCCGCCGAACCTGGTGCGACCGGCGCTCGGCTCGTTGCTCCAAGCCGGCAAGATGGGACGCGCCTTCCAGCGCTTGGGACCGGGGATGGGCGAAGCGATCGAGGTGCTCACGGGCGCGGCGCGCCCGATTCTCGACCGCTGGTTCGAAAGCGAAGAGCTCAAAGGGACCATTGCCACCGACGCGATCATCGGCGCCTTCATGGCGCCCTCGATGCCGGGCTCCGCGTACGTCCTCTTCCATCACGTCATGGGCGAAACCAACGGGAAGCGGGGCGTTTGGAGCTACGTGCGCGGCGGCATGGGCGGCCTCACGAAAGCGCTGGCGGCGGCGGCGAAGGATCTCGGCGTCGAGATTCGCACGGAAGCGGAGGTTTCGCGCATTCTGACGCGCGCCGGCCGCGTGACCGGCGTGGCGCTTTCGACCGGCGAGGAGTTCGCCGCCAAGCGCGTCGCCAGCGGCGTCGACTGCCACCTCACGTTCGAGAAGCTCCTCGATTCCGCCGAGTTGCCTCCGGCGTTTCGCGACGCGATCGGCCGAATCTCGTACAGCAGCGCCTCCGCCAAGATCAACGTCGCACTCGAACGCCTGCCCAGCTTCACCGCGCTCCCCGGGCACGAGCCCGGACCACAGCACTTCGGAACGGTGCATCTCTGTCCGGATCAGGATTTCATCGAACGCGCTTACGACGACGCGAAGTACGGCGCGTTTTCGCGCGAGCCCATCGTCGAATGCACGATGCCGTCGTCGCTGGACTCCACCGTCGCCCCGCCCGGAAAGCATTTGATGTCGATGTTCACCCAGTACGCCCCGTACAGCCTCAAAGGGGGGCAGTGGACCGGCGCGTTGCGCGACGAGTACGCCGATCGCTGTTTCGACGTGGTCGAGCGGTATGCGCCGGGATTCAAGGACTCGGTGATCGACCGGCAGATTCTCACGCCGGTGGACTTGGAGGCGAGGTTCGGCCTGACCGGCGGCAGCATCTTCCAAGGTGCGATGCCGTTGCACCAACTCTTTGCGTTTCGTCCGGTGCCCGGCTACGCCGGCTACGCGACGCCGATCGCGGGACTCTATCTCTGCGGGGCGGCCGCCCATCCGGGCGGCGGCGTGATGGGCGCTGCCGGCTGGAACGCGGCGCGCGTCATGCTGCGCTCGGGCCCGGCGAGCTTCCTGCGCTAAGGGTCGCGGAATCGCCTCGAAGCGATGCACGCGTTACACGGCGAGTTCGAGCTTTCGCCTCTCTTCGATCTCGGCGCCACGTTCGTGTGGGCCGTCTCGGGCGCGGGGCTGGGCGTGCGGTTCGGCTACGACTACACCGGCATCTTCGTAATGGCCTTCGTCTCGGCGGTGGGAGGCGGGCTCTTACGCGACGGTATCTTCCTCCAGCACGTTCCGGTTGCGCTGCAGAATCCCGATTATCTCATCGCCGTTCTCTGCGGAGCAGTCGTCGGCACCGCGGCCAGCGTCGCGGCCGGCGGGCGCAAGCCGTCGCGCGCGTATCAGAGCGTGCTTGATACCGTCGACGCCCTCGGTCTTGGCGCTTACGCATGCGTCGGCGCGCAGATGACGTTGCGGATGGGCCTTTCGGTGCCGTCGGCGATCCTGGTCGGCGTCGTCAACGGGGTCGGCGGCGGCCTGCTACGCGACGTGCTCGTCAACCGCATATGGATGCTCCCCGGGCAGATTCTCACCATCGCGGCCCTGGCCGGCGTAACTCTCTTCGTCGTCCTCGTCAAAACGACGACGCTTCCCGCGGGCGCCGCCGCGTGGGCGGCAATCGCGTTAACGT
>JASHOM010000198.1 GCA_030041115.1 Vulcanimicrobiota bacterium
ACGTCAAAGCGCCCTTGCCCCAGCGTCGTGAACCCGGCCGTCTTCGACCCGGGCGCCCCGAAGATGATCGAGAGCGCCGCCACGCTCGACTTCGTGATCGGGGCGCGCACCTCGGTAATGTCGGCGCCCAAGTTGTTGAGCAGCCACAAGTTCTCGTTGGGATCGTACTCTATATCCGCCAAGTCCGCGCCCGAGACGCCGACTTCGGTGATCGCCGGCGTCAACTTGAGAATCAAACTCGCGTGCGACGCTGCAAACGACACGATCGGCGCGTGGAAAAACCGGATCGCCCGCGGACTGGCCACGGCCACGTTGCCGTATTGATCGGCCGCGATCACCGGCGCGATCCCCAGGCCCGGCCACTCCGTGAGCCGGCGCACCGGCAGGGCGTGCGGCGTCAGCGGCAACCGGTACTCGTAAAACGTCCCGTTGTGATCGACGTAGAGCCGACCGGCGGCCGGTGAGGACGTCGGCAGCGGCGGCTGCGAGATGCTCAGCGGCGCCGGACCGCTCGCACCGCAGCCCGCCACGGCTGCCGCGCCCGTCCCCGCCGCCATCACCCCCGCGAACAGCGTGGAAAACTTCATCGGTCCAGACTCCCAAAGAGCGGACCGCTCGTCGATCCGGATTTGGGATCGAACAGAAACAGCGAGAGCCGGCCGGCGGCGTGAAACGGCAGCACGTCGTGCGTATCGAACGCGTTGACCGCTTTGAGCGTCAACGCTCCGATCGGATCGTCCGACGGCCCGGCGTATCCGCCGAAATCCGTCACCCGCTTGCCCAGCCGCACCGTCACCACCGTGCCCAGCCGCGCGCTGCCCAACTCGTCGAATCCCGAGTGACTCGACGCCACAAACCGCCCAAACGCCGCCTGCGGCACCGCCGGCGAGGCTTCGTAGAGCGACAGCTGCGCACCGTCGGACGCCGGCTCGGCAAAGGTCAGCACGCGATACGCCGGATAGCTCCCCACCACGACGAGCGTGTAGCGCTGCCCGCCGGTGAGCGGCGCGGTCGTCAGCGGACCCACCGCGTAGCCCAGCGTGTCGCGCGCCACGAGCGACAGCGGACCGGACGTCACATTGGCAAACGACGTCATGCTTCCATAGGAAAAGAGCGAGGTTACCGTCTGCCCGTTGACTTGCAGATAGCACGGATTACTCGCCGAGGAGCAGATCGATTGCGGCGTGCTGCCGACCAGCGCTTCGAGCTCGGGTGCGCCGTCGGCAAACCGCACGCGCGCCGGCGTCGCTTGCGACGGCATCGCACTCGACGAGGACGAGCCGCCGCAGCTCGACAGGAGCGCGCCCGCAAGCAGGACGATCGCGCGCCGCATTGCTGCGGCGCGCGTCGACCCGTGGTCCGAGACTACTGGAGACAAGCCGTCTGACTGCCGCTTCCGTTGAGCGCGCTGATGACAGCGCTTTCAATGCTCTTGGATAACGCCACGTACTCGAGCTTGTTCGTGATCTTGTTCGCATTCGAGGATTCGAGGAATTTGATGAGCGTCGTCTTGTCGGCCGTGTGAACGCCGTTATTTTGCCCGTAGAAGAGCAGATAACTGACCGCCACGATCGGATACGCGCCTTTCGCCGGGGCCACATAGTAGCTGTACGGTATGTAGAGCTGGCACCAGGGCGTGGTCGATCCGAGCGGATTGCCGTCGCTGCCGCCGCCGTAGGTTATGTCGGAGGCCGTGAGGTTGCTGAACGCCTTCGCCACGGCCGCTTTGTCGGTCGGACTGACGAAGACCGCTTTCTTGCCGGTCTGACCGCTTTGCAGCTCGGCTTGACCGACTTTGGGATTAGCCTGCTTGACGTACCCACCGACGACGTAGCCCGTGCTATACGGCGTGGTTTGGATGCCGGCGAGGATTCCGGGATCGCCGTTTTCACCGACGTAATTCGAGTTGGGATCGTTGGACGACCCCGGCCCGGGCCACGTGCTGCTCACGCCGAAGGTCCAAGCGGCGCTGCGGCTCGGCGAGCCGTACGGCGCCTTGTTGTACGGCGGCTTGAACGTGACGTTGCACGCGGTGTTGAGGTGATTGGTGTAATTATACGTCGAGGCCGCGCTGTCGGAGCGGAAGTAGAAGGTGATCGTTTCTGAATTGCCGCCGGTCACCGACTTGCCGTTGTCCGCGGTGATCGCCGGATCGTCCCAGTTGCTGATCGTTCCGTTCGCGATCGCGCAATAGGTCCAGGTCGAGAGCTTGATTTTGGCGACGTTTGCTTTGAAGTCTTGCGGACGATAGCCGTAGACGATCACGGCGCCAATCTGGGGAAATTCGAAGGGTTGTCCCCAGGTCACCGAGCCTTCGTCGCGATTTTCATAGTAAGGACTGTCGGTGCCGCAGCATTCCGTCGAGGGCAACGCGGTGGCCGTGCCGACGAAATCGAGCGGATCTTGACGGCCGCCGAAGCCGGTGGCCGTATCGCCGAGCGGCGCACATGGACCTGTCGGCGGATAACCGGAATCGTCGTAGCCTTCGAAGGCGTGCCGGCCGTCCGTGCTGTTGGTGATGCAATAATAGATCGTTCCCGTTCCGCCGTAGGAATAGAAGAGAGAGCCTTGCGCCGGCGGCGATTGACTCTCGTAGTAATAGCCGACGGGTTGGTTTCCGAGATTATATGCGATCCCCGGCACGTCGGCACCGCCGGCGTGGAGATCTTGCGGACCGTCGTCGGCATGACGTATCCGCCCGTGGCGCCCGACGATTGCGGGCGAGTTCGGTGCCGTGGGGGTCATCCCCGAAACGCCTCCGGCAGCGTTTCCGTTACACGCGCTCAAGACGAGCGCCGGAAGGGCTGCCAAGGCCAGGGTAGCGAGGGGTCTTCTCATGTAGGCTTCCTTTTTTTCGAGCGAGGAGTGCATCACAAGGGGTGCGCCGGGCGAGCCTTGGCCTGCCCGGAAACTGCAGTAACGAACACGGCCGCCGGCGCGTTCAAGCCGGTTGACGAACCGACGATCCGCCGGCTCGGCTTGACCGTGCCGTTGCCGCCGGATGAAAACGCGTCGATGGCATTGTTGAAGTCGTCGGCAACGAACAGCGTCGTGCCAAAGAGCGTGATCGTCGGAAAGAACGGCGCCAGCGAATTGCTCGGCGAGACGCATTGCGAGTTCGACGTGTAGACCGTGTCGAGCGTCAAGACCCGCAGCGGGGGAACGTCGGTGCTGCCGCCGGTGCTGCCCGCGGCAAAGACGTTCGCGCGGCCTTGGCAGGCGGGATAACTGCCGCTGCCCTCTTCTTCGGCATTGGCAATGTAGATCTCGCCGCTCTCGCTCAGCGTCACGTTGCGCGTGAAGCCCGGCGCAAGTTCCGTCGTGCCGTTCCACGGCACCGTCCGCGACGGATTGACCGCCGGATTGTCATACTCCGAAGCCGGAGCAACGAAGAGACCGGGGTCGGGTCCCAGCGACGTGTGCAGCGCGCCGTTGACGTAGAAGTTGCCCGACGCGTCGAGCGCCAGTCCGGTCGGACCGGCGTAAATCAGAGTCGGCGAAACGAAGGCCCAAGCATTGGCCGGCACCTGCGGCACCGAAGCCGGAGAGGCGTACATGAGCACCGCGTCGTTGCCCTCGTTGCCGTCCACGTCGGTCGCGCCGTAGGTCACCAAATCACCCGACCCGTCGAAACTCATGAAGATCGGAAAGAGCGCCGTGTGCGAACTTTTGTCGGCGGCGATCACGCCGGCCGGTTGATCGTTGCCCCCGGCGTCGGGCGCGTAGACCGCGATCTCGTTGCCTTTATCGGGCGCGCCGTCCGACGGCGAGAAGCCGTCGGCGTTATCGAAGTACCCGACGTACAGGTTGCCGCTTGCATCGACCGCGATGCCGCGCGCGTAGAGCTTCGAGCTCAGTTGCAGCGTGCGCGCCGGCGCCGCGTTGCCGTTGGCCTTGCCGCCGTACTCGGTCACCGTCGCACCGCGTCCGTCGGCGCTGCCCAAGTTGAGCGCGTAGATCGTCCCCACCGGCGGCGGCGGCTCTTTGCCGCGCAGCGTGAAACCCGCGCTCTTGCCGATCGAGCCCGGACCGTCCACCGTCGCCGCCAGCGAAATCGACGACGCCTGCTTGTCCCCGTCGTAGCTCAGCGCAATCGCCCCGGGCGGCTTGACGATCGACAGCGCAGTCCCCGACTTGGCGCCCGCGTGCAAGACAAACGCGTGCCCCGCGTCCCCTTCGATCGCCAGACCGATAGGCGTGGTAAACGCGCTGGGACCTACGATCTGCGCGCCGGTCGCATCGTAGGCTGCCAGCGTGACGGACGACTTCATCGGCGTCCCGCGTTTGCCGCTGGTAGGCCAAAGCGACAGCTTCAGCCCCGCAATCACCCCGTCGAGCGCCAGCGAGAGCGTGTTGCTGATCTGCACCCCGCCCGCGTTCCCGCCGATCTTCGCCCGCACGCTCCCTACCGACAGCACCGCGCCCGTCGCGTCCGCACCGCCGTAGGTCGTGACCGCAAAAACGTCCTCGCCCGGCGAGCCCGACGCGATTGCGCTGCACACCCGACCGTGCGCTTGCGCTGTGCACCCGCGCGCGTGCGCCGACGTCTCGATCGTCGTTGGGTTGATCCCGGTGACCCCTTGTCCGTCAACCGACGCCAGCTCGATCACCAGCGATGCGGTATTGACCGACACGTAGCCCGGACGCGCCCGCTCTTTCGTGCGCGCCGGAATCGTCACCGTGACCGTCACGTTCACCAGCCGCGTCGGCGGCTGGGTCGGACCGCCCCCCGGTGAGTTCACCACCGAACCGTTCGGAAACGTACCGCTGCCGCACGCACTCAAACCCAGCGCGATAACGATCGCTGTAGCCGTTTTCATCAGGGATAGACTCCGGAGAAGACGGCGGAGGTAGTGACGTCGGCTTGTCCGTTAGGTCCGGTGATGCGCGGCAGTTGCGAGAGATTCTCGGGATAGGCGGCTTCGTAGAGCGGCCAGTCCACGCCGGCGGCGTAGACGTAGTAGCTGCCCTTGGGACAGATCGAGGGGGTTTTCTCACCCGATTGG
>JASHOM010000199.1 GCA_030041115.1 Vulcanimicrobiota bacterium
CGCCGCTCAGTGCGCAGGAACTCGCAGCGCTGGAGAAAGCGACGGCAAAGCCGGTCAAGATGACCTTCACGCTCAAGTTCACCGACGCGTATCTTCCCGAGCAGTCGGCCGCCGAGTACGTCTGGGGCATCAAAGTGAGCGATCCGGCCAAGTTCCAGGCCGCGCGCCCCGACATCTTCGGCGGTCCCGGCGGCAAAGCCGACGTTCCCTACGACGTCGTGAACATGGGCTTCGTCATCTTCAGTCCGATCTGTCCGCACCTCGGCTGCTACTATAACTGGAACGACGCGCAGAACAAGTTCATGTGTCCGTGCCACGGCTCGCAGTACACGTTCGACGGAACGCACGTCGCCGGTCCGGCGCCGCGCGGCTTGGATCCCTTGCCGCTGCGCGAGCAGAGCGGAGCGGCCGAAGTCACCTGGATCGTCTATCAGTCGAACACGCCGGCGCGCATCGTCGTGTCGTATCAGGCGTAGAGGAACGCGATGCTGAACTGGATCGAAAAACGCACCGGGTTCATCTCGATGGCGCAAGAGTTCCTCACCGAAGACGTTCCGGGAGGAGCCTCGTACTGGTACGTCTTCGGAAGCGCGACGCTCTTCGCGATGATGGTGCAGATCGTCACCGGCATCTTCCTGACGTTCTTCTACGCGCCCTCGGCCGCGACCGCATGGGAATCGACTCGCGCGATTTACTTGAATCCTTACACGCATTTCTTGCTGGCGGTGCATTACTGGGGCGCGTCGGCGATGATCGCGCTGGTTTTCCTGCATCTGCTGCAAGTGCTGATCTTCGGCGCCTACAAGGCGCCGCGCGAGCTGCAATGGGTCGTCGGCGTGATCTTGCTGCTCGTCACGCTCGTGCTGGGCCTCACCGGCTACCTCTTGCCGTGGGACATGGACGCGTATTTTGCGTCGCAGGTCTCGCTCAACATCGTGGGACTCGCGCCGATCGCCGGACCGGTCTTGCAGCACATCGCGCAGGGCGGCGGCAGCATGGGAACGGCAACGATCAATCGTTTCTTCGGGCTGCACGTGTGGCTGATGCCGGCGGTCTTGGTCTTGCTCGTCGGCGCGCATCTGGCGATCTTCCGCCACAACGGCTCGGCCGGCCCGGTCGTCGACGACCCGCGCCGGCTCAAACCCGGCCGCTTCTGGCCGGATCAGTTCTTCATGGACGGCGCGTTCTCGCTTATCGTCTTCATCATTATCTGCTTCCTGGCGTTCGTCGCGCCGCCGTATCTCGACGAGAAGGCGAATCCCACCAAGTTCTTCGTGCCGTATCCGGCTTGGTATTTCTTGTCGCTCTTCGGCCTGCTCGCGCTGGTGCCGCCGGAGATTCACTTCGGCCCGCTCGTCATCGGCACCGAGCTGATCGCGACGATCGTCGGCCCAACGATCTTCTTGATCGTCATTCTGTTGATACCATGGATCGATCGCAGCAGGACGCGCAGTTTCGGCGCGCGCTCGGGGCTGCTCTGGAGCACCGCGATCGTCATCGGCGCGATTATCGCGCTCACGGCCTACGGACAGATCACGACGATGATCAAACAAGCTGCGGCGCCCGCCTCGCCGCCCGAGTCGGCGGTGTTGGCCGCGCCCGCGGCTGCAGCCGAAGCTGCGCCGGCCGCAGGCGCATCCGGTGCGTCCCCGGCGAGCGCGGTCACCGGCCCGGGCGCGTCTACCTTCGCCGCCAACTGCGCGACCTGTCACGGCGCGCAAGGACAAGGTTCGCCCGGAGCATTTCCGCCGCTCGCCGACAATCCGGTCGTGACCGGCGATCCGACCAAGGTCATCGGCATCGTGCTCAACGGCCTGCACGAGCCGGTCACCGTCAACGGTCAAAGCTACAACGGGCAGATGCCGCCGTGGAAGGGCACGCTGACCAACAAAGAGATCGCCGACGTCATAACCTACATCCGCGGGTCGCTCGGGAACAACAAAGCCTCGGCCGTCACCGAAGCGCAGGTAGCCGGCTACAAGCCGTAACGGCAGGCCGAGCCATCCGGCGAGTAACTCGAGATGATCGCTGCTGATTTCCGCTTCGCGCGTTTCGTGGGAAGGGAAGCGGAGCTCGCGTATTTGCTCCGGCGCGTCGAGGCGACGCGCGAAGACGGCGGCTCCGTGGTGCTGATCGTGTCGCCACCCGGCAGGGGTAAGAGCCGGCTCGTTCGAGAGTTTCGCCGGCGTTTGGACCGGCCGGCAATCAATTTCGCACTCGGAGGCAATCTACATCGGGCTCAGCCGCCGTTCTCGCCCTTTAAAGAGGCGCTCGGCGAAGCGTTTCGGGAGTCGCTCTTCGATTCGGCGCCTGCCCGAGTGCTGGCCATTGAAGACCTGCAATGGGCCGACGATTCCACGCTCGAGCTGGTCGCACATGTTTGCCGGCACATCGCGGATCTTCAGATGCTCCTCTTGCTCACGCTTCGGACGCAACTCATCCCAAACGGCGAATCGACACCGGCACTCGCGAATCTGCTGCCCAGCTTACCGCACGTCTTGGAGCTCGCACCCCTGTCCGTTGCCGATACCCGCAGCTTACTGAACGACGTCCTGAACGCGTACCCGATGCTCTCATCTGAGGTCGTGGGCCAGATCGAGCGCAACTGCGGAGGGAATCCCCTCTATCTCGAGGAGCTGCTGAGCGCGACGTTACGGGAGGTCGACGGGCCGCGCGTGAGGCTTCCCGAACTCTCGGTCTTTCAGTCTTCGGTTTTGCGCGCCTCGGCGCAGTTACCGCCTTCCACCCGAAGCGTGTTGGCCGGCGCGGCCGTCGTCGGGCTCTCCTTCGATTCGCGAATCGTCGCCGACGTGACTTCGCAGGAAGAAGCGCCGATCGCCGAGGCGCTCCAGTCCGCCTTTGCAAGAGGCTTCATCGCACCCGCTAACGACCGCCCCCACCACTACGCGTTCGCCGATCCGATCGTTCGCAACGTCTTGTACGACGGTGTGTCGCCGCATCTCCGCGCATCCATGCACGGTAAAGTGGCAACGGCTTTCGAGGGGCGTCCCGAGTTTGCCGCCCGTTACGCCGAACTTTCCGATCAGTGGTATGCCTCGGAGCAACCGGAACGATCGGTGAAGTACGCCGAGCGGGCCGGGGCCTTGGCCGAGACGTCCGGTGATTATTTCGAAGCCGCGCGTTTCTACGAACGCGCACGGAATTTCAAACCGCCTTCGACGCGCGAGCGCGCCGAAATGTGCCGCCGACTTGCAAGCGCGCTCATGTTGAGCGGCTTTGCCGAGCGATCCCGGCGGTACTTTGAGGAAGCCATCGCGTTTTACGTAGCGAGCGGCGACTCGCATCGAGCGGTCGAGCTACTCTGTTCCCTGGCTTCCGCCATTTGGCATCAAGGCGACACGCCGGCGGCGATCGACATCGTGGAACGCGCCTTAGCCGGCTTCGCCACGAGCCTCGACGCCCCCGCCACTGCGCAGCTCTTGCTTGCCGCGGCCGATCTCTGCGACGTCCGCGGAATCGCCGATCGCAGCCGTGCGTTTTTAGAGAGGTTCGAAGCCCTGCCGTGCCGGAAGCCGCGCGCGCTGCAGGTGCGCTACCATAGCGTGCGTGCGAGAGTGCTCATGCGGCGTGGGGAGTTCTCCGAGGCCGTCATGGAGTTCGGCAAATCTCTGGCGCTCTTGAACAAAGTGCGCGACGTGAAGCTGAGGGTCGCGGTACTGCGAAACTTCAGTGCATGCTTGAGATTAGCGGGACGATTCGAGGAGGCGGAGGCGCAAGGGCAAGCGTCGCTTCAATACGCGCGCAGCCGGCACGCCGGCAGGCTCGTGGAGTGCGAACTCACGCTGGTTCAAGCCGACCTGCTCTCGCTGCGCGGCAAGTTGCGCGAGGCGACGGCTCTTCTCGAAAGCGTCATCGCGCAGCGGGCGGATTTCGGAATCTGCCGATTCGAACTGCTCGCGTGCGGCTTGCCGATTGCGCTCGCGGTCGATCGCGAAGACTTGGTGAGCGCATGCTGCGACCGGTCGCTTCTCGATGGCGGTCTTTCAGGTTTCCCGCCGGTCGAAAAAGGCAGAATCGCATATGCGCTCGCAAAGTTGCATCACGTTAGAGGCGAGATCAAGAAAGCCCGCGCCGTCATTCGGCAAGGGCTGCGATCGATCGAAAGCGCGGAGTTTGCCGAGCTGTTGATGTTGGCGGTCGCGGAGTTCGGCGCAAGCTCCGATTTTCCCAGAGCCCGGGAGCTCCTCGCGATCTCCCAAAACAATGCGACGCCCGCGTTCGTTACGCTTTTTGAGGCATTCGTGGCGCATCGCGGAGGGAGGCCGCGGGAGTGCCAAACGTTCGCTCGTCGTGCCGCGATCGAGTTCGATCGGCTTGGCGTGCCGCTGCTGGCGGCGCGCTCGCTTGAACTGGCCGGCGAACAAAGGCGCGCGCTCGGAATGTATAAATGCGTGGGAGCCGCCCGCGACGTGAAACGGCTCGAAAACGTTTTTTCCTTGCGCGGACTCAAGGGCCGCGGAGCGCTAACCCGCCGCCAGATCGAGATCGGTCGCCACATCGCCGCGGGCCGAGGTAACCGCGCGATCGCACAAGGGCTTCAGATCAGCATCAAAACGCTGGAATCGCACCTTACCGCGATTTACGATCGGCTCGGCGTACGTAGCCGGTCGGAAATTGCCGCCTACGTTTTGGACCACAATATCTGCTGAGTCCTTAAGGGGGCCCCTGATTCACCAACAGCCGGCCGCATGCTACGCTATGGTTCCGCTACGAAGGAGAACGAACGCTATGCGAACGTGGTCAATGCTGCTCGCGACGATCGTGGGTATCGCGCTCTCGGGCTGTACCGGAGCGAGTTTCGGATCGCCGCCAACCGAAGCGTCGCCGGGTAGTGCGCTAGGACCGGGAGAACGGGCCGGTCACGGCCCGAAGCGTGGAATCTACGCCAGCGATTACTACGGCGCTACGGGCGGTCCCGGTTTCGTGAACGGATATGCGGGTGCGGACAAAGGAAACAAGCCGGCGAGCTGTACGATCAGCACGCCGGGAGTGCAAAGCATCGGTACCGACCCGGCCGGAGATTTGATCGCTTCTTCGTCAGTTTCCCTTT
Source organism: Vulcanimicrobiota bacterium (assembly GCA_030041115.1). GTDB lineage: Bacteria > Vulcanimicrobiota > Vulcanimicrobiia > Vulcanimicrobiales > Vulcanimicrobiaceae > Cybelea. The sequence goes on from JASHOM010000199.1 coordinate 5,072, forward strand.
ACGAGTATTCGGTCAGCGTCTATCGAGGACCGGATCTGTGCGGCTCGTTGATAGGTTCGGTAACGCTTTCGCAGTTCCCCAGGGCAGTCGCGAGCCTCAATGCACAAAGCGGTAAAATCGTAGTGGCCGAGGAGAATGAGTATCTTGCGGCCGGCAATCTCGTCGTTTGCACGCTGGCCAAGGGATGCGGAGCGCCCTTGACGCGACCGGATATGAAGGGCGGCACGGACGGCGCTGCGATTGCGCCCAACGGCGATTGTTGGATCTCCGGCGAACAGCTCGAAACCTACAACCCGCCCGGTGCCGCCGTATTGGGGTATTTCAAGGGCTGCCATGGGTCCGGCAAGACTGCGAAGGGATATAAAAATCCCTACTATGGCGGGCTTTTCATCGACAACAAAGGCAACATCGGCGCGATCGATTTCAACGATGGCGCGCTGTATGTCTACAAGGGATGCAATCCGGTCTGCACGTTGATCGGGGGTCCGTTCACGCTGCAAGGCCAGTCGATCGGCGCAGGCCTCAATAAAGCCGGCGACGAGCTGGCAGTCGGCGATTTTGCCAACCAGGCCATCGATGTTTACGCCTACTCTCCAACGAAGCTCACATATCTTTACAGCGTTAACAACGGGCTGAGTTATCCGCGCAGCGCCGTCATCTCGGCTGTATTTTCTCCTTCAAACGACGAGTAGCGGGCCGGAGTATAGTGCAAGCACGCGCTCGCATTTCGATGTGCTGTGCTCTCGGTTTGGCAGTGAGCGGCTGCGCGTCGAGTGGCAGTAACGTCGTCGCCAACCCCGCCCCGGCAACGCAAGGGCCTGCGTTTGGCTCGGCTTTCGATCGAAGCGACGGAGGCGCTCAACGGTTTGGCCCTTCCGGCTCGGCGGCAACCGGCAAGAAAGCAACGACGCTCCTCTACGTGTCGAACTCGGGCGACGAGCGCATCGACGTGTTCTCGCTACCCAAGTATCATAGGGTCGGAAAAATCACCAACGGGATCAATCAGCCTACCGGAATTGCCATCGACGAGGCCGGCAATCTCTATGTCTCGAGCGTTGACGCCGACACCGTGACCATTTATAAGCACGGGAAAAGCACGCCGTCGCTTACGTTGACGGGCTACGCTCCCGAGGATGTCGCCGTAGCGAAAAACGGAGACGTGCTCGCCGGCGGCTCCGCCGGCGTGATCGACGTCTATGAGCCCGGCGCGAAGTCGCCGAGCCGGAGACTCACGAATCCGGCGCTCGCCCAGGTATTCGGCGTCGCCGTGGACGGCGCTAATAACGTCTACGCGGCCGGCTATGGCTACGGCAGCGGCTACTCCCCGGTGGGGACGGTCGTCAGGTTCGCTAAGATATCCGGCCCGGGAAAGAACCTCGGCTTAACGGGGCTTAGGTTCCCCATCGGCGTGCTCGTCGACGCTCACGGCAATATTGTCGTGTCGGACTACGACGCAAACGCCATCAAGATCTTTCCGCCTGAACATACGTCGGCCTCAGCGACGATTTCGGTGACCGATCCGGAGCACTTCGCTCTGAACGGCGAGGAAAACCAAATCTTCGTGGCGCAAGGCAGCACTCGCCTCGTGAGCGATTTCACTTATCCCGGCGGGCTGCGCGTCAGCTGGAAATCAGTCGGCGGCTTTACCGACGGGACGGCGCTTTACCCGGCGGCAAAACCCTGATGCCGGCCACGGTAGCGATGCGCGGGATCGCCCGCTCTAGCGTCGCCGCAGCGACGCTCGCCGTCGCCGGATGCGCCGGCTCGGCGGTTGGGACGATGGTGCCTCCTCCGCACGGGGGTTACGTCCAGGTCGCGATCGTTCGTGCTCGGCTCGGCTTACATGTACGACCGGAGGATGCAAGCCGCGAAATCCTTTACGTTAGCCACCTGCAAGGCTCGGCTTATGACGCGTATAGGCTGCCGCACACGAAATCGTTTTGTACCGGCCCGGGCATCTACGGCAGCACGGCCGGCAGCATCGCTGCAACACGCGACGGGACCGTGTGGCTCCCAATCTCCTTCCCGGTCCAGATTCCGCAGTCACAGCCGCCGACCGGAATATACGCGTATGCATCCCGCTGCGGAAGTCAGGTCGACTTTCTGTCGGTTCCGTCGAGCGCGCAGCCGATCGGAATCACGTTTGGTAAGAGCGGCACTGCGTATGGCTTGACGTTTTACTCCACGCAAAGCGAACTCATCGATGCGGTCGAAGTCTATCCGAAAGGCGCGACGAGCCCCACAGCCGAGTTTACGGATCCACGGTTAGAGGACGCGGGATACTCTACGGCGGCCGGGATAGGCGTTGACTCGAGCGGCAAGGTATATGTCTCGTGCTGCGGCAGCCTGCATCCCTTCGTCATCGTGTTTTCCGGTCAAGGCAGTCAAACGCATGGCACGCAGATCTTCCTCAAAGACTTAGGAGCGGCCGCCGCATCGATCTCGTTCGACAAATCAGGCAACATGCTCGTTCCGGATCTGAGGAAATGGGTCCTTGCCGTATATGCTCCTCCGTATAAGGGACGTCCGCATACGCATCGCCTCAAAGGCGAACCGGGCGAATGCGGCCTGAATCTCGATGAGACTCTGCTCGTCTGCGGTGACGAATCGGCCGGCACCGGCGATATCTTCTCCTATCCATCGATGAAGTATCTCTATAGCGTGGTCCCATCGGGATACCAAAACTCTCCGGGCTACGGCGCGGCCTTCGTACCGAGTCACTAACCGAGACGGGAAAACCTGCCATCGCAAATACGCCGGAGGTCGACGCGCTTGATTGAAACAGAACGGCTCATACTGCGGCAGTGGACGCTCGAGGACGTTCCCTCGATCGTGAGCATCTACGGAGACTCGGAGACCATGCGATTGTTCGGGCGAGGAATAACGTTTTCGCCACAAGAGCTAGTCGAATCTCTCAAGCAGGTCATATCAGAATACGTCGATGCAGGCCTGGGCAATCAGGCAGTAGTCGAAAAGGGGAGTCTTGCGGTCGTCGGTCATTGCGGCGTTCATCGCGGATCCGGTACGGCTGACGCCGAGGCCGACTGGCTTATAGCGCGCGATCGATGGGGCCGTGGCTACGCCACCGAAGCCGCCGCCGCCGTGATGAGGCGAGCCTTCGACGCGCAGAATCTTCCAGCGATTAGCGGCGTGGCGCGCCGAGAGAACGTGGCTTCGATCGCGGTCATGCGAAAGCTAGGAATGTCTCTCGTAAGTGAATGTGAGCGGCATGGCTTCCCTTCGGTCGTCCACCGCGTTACCCGCGAGGATTTTGCCGAGCGTCATCGGCCACGCGCGTAAAGCGCTGGGCTGCCCTTCGGGACCGGGAGCAACCGCCGTACGCGTCCAAGGGTAAACTTTGGTATGGCTTTGTTGGCGCGTTTCTTTTGGTTGCGCGCCGCGCGGACGCACGCGGCGGAGGTAATGTATATGTCGTATTGGCTTTTCCGTAGCATCATCGCCGCCTCGTCGGCACTGTTACTATTTGCGGTAACGTCGGGCGTTCACGTTTCCCACATACCTGTTCGCTCCGGAATGATACTGGCGAGAATCGAATCAGAAAAGTCAGTATATTTAGTCGGTGAACCCATTATGGTGCGCCTTACGCTGATCAATAGAAGTGGGAGAGAACTTTTTGTCTGGCCTTCCGCTCCGTATGCAATGAGCACTCTTGAGGTTTTTAACGCCACCGGAAAACCGCTGCGTTCAACCGGTTCGGAGGGTGAAATTTGCCCCGCTGGTTGCGGCGGCCATCCCTACACGATTAAACTAAGTCCGCGCAAACCGGTCGTCGTAGAGTATGATGATCGTTACAGTCATTGGGCACTGCGAGAGTGGGCAGACGTTAGACGGTGGGGCTATAATATCAGGCAAACGGGGGATTATACGTTGATCGCGTCTCCGAAGGTCGTTGCATTTGGGGAGGGCGTTCCGGAGTTTACAACCTCACCGACTGACAAGTCTAACAAAGTACATATACGGATTTCGCCCTAGTGCTTGGACCTTCGGGCCATTCCAGCGCCTGCTATTCCCGGCCGCGCGCTCGCATGAGCAGTCTCGATCGGCGTCGACGCGGAAGGCGCGAAAGACCTGTTAGCCATTGAAGATGCCTTCGGTGAGAGTGCCGAGAGCCGGAAGACGCTGTTCGAGAGGTTATGCGAGCGCGGACTCAAGAACGTCGCGCTGCTGGTCGCCGACGGCGCGCAAGGCACTTGGAAAGCGTTCCCCGCGGTCTTTCCGGGAGTCAAAGCGGGAGCCGCAGGTCAGGCGCTACCCGCATGGACTGGGGTTCTTAGCTCACCAGCGCCTGGGGTGCGTGCTACGCCACCTGGCCCAGAGGCGCTGCCGAAATCAATCCGCCACAAACATGCGCCACTGTTGGCACATCCACTAAAGATGATTAAATCGCCAGTTTCGATAAAGATCACGGGATCTTCCATTCGGGAGCGCCGAAATGTGCCATAGGATTCTCTTTAGCCTTGTTTATTTAGTGGCGGTGACGCTGGCGTTGGAGCTGGGGGCGGATGCCCGTACCCTTCCAGTTCGAGCCGGCATTATTGGGGCGCGACTCGAATCGATCAAGTCCGTGTATCGTGTCGGAGAGCCGATTGGCTTGCGACTCACCCTAATCAATAAAACGGGCCAGAAAATCTTCTATGTCGAGGGCGCTCCCTACGAAATGAGTGACATAGAGGTGCTTAACGACCAAGGCCGGGCCTTATCTCCAACCGTTCCGCGAGGCCCGTGTATTTGCAAGGGCAGCGTTCACACGATCGCTCTATATCCCGGCAGGCCGCTCGTCGTAGACTACAATCGTCATGCCAGCGGTTTCACGACGGAAGCGTACCTCAACGATTGGGGATTCGTTTTGACACGACCGGGAAGCTATAAGGTAACTGTAATTCTTGCGTTAAATGCGATCGGCGTTAAGGGGCCAGAGTTTACAACGTCACCAGCGGACAGGTCTAACACGCTGCACATAACAATAATAAAGCGACCCTCATAGTGGAAGAGCAGATGCCACGAATCCCCGGCGAGCCCGCATCTTCCGCAGGCTGCTAGTAACGCTGCCACGGCTCCGGTGCTGAGCGCGACGCGACCGAAAACCCTGAGAGGCGGGAGTGATCGCAACGCTTTAGTGACTTCCTACGATGCCGGTAACGAGTTCGTAGGCATAGTCAAACCCTCTCTTCACTTTCGATGGCTTCCTGCCACCTTCGGGATAGTTCCAGTATCCAACGAATTTATTCTTCCGACTGTCGCCCCACGGCGCGAGGGCAACGTTTCCTTGTATCCAGCTAAAGATCGCTGCTTTAAATCTACGGTTTCCTAGCTTTGTGCGCCCCACCACTGTTCCCGTTGAACCTTTGACGGAAATTCGGTAGATCGTCGGATGATTCGAGGCGTCTTCGGCCGTTATGTACGTACCGTCCCATTGGACCGTACCCCCAAGCGGTGGATGATCAAGGCCAATGTTTACGACGTTGTCGCCGCCGCTGGGCAGCTCGGCGAAATTGCTGCCATCGGCAAAGAGGTTCCCGTTGTTGTCATAACCACAAAAAGCAAAATAGCTCGCTCCTGAATCGATGTAAATCGTGGGAGCGGCGTTTATGTCTGGATAAATCAGCAAAGCGGCGTACGTTGGGCTACCGTCCTGCTGAGTGCTCGCGACTGCGATACTGCCCGTTTGCGGGTCAACAGCGCAGCCCTGTTCGGCGTACCCACTGGGGAACGTAGCGGTTCCCAGTTTTTTAACGCCGCCGGGTGCATACTCGTCGAGCTCCCCGCCTATTACATATAGGTCGCCGGTCGTTGGATCGGTGCAAAGAAACCCGACGTCGGTGAATGTTCGCACTTTTTGCCCCTGTGGAAAGGTCAATACAGCGATTTGGCGGTTTGCCCATTCGCGCACATAAAGGTACATTTCTGCGGAAGATGACTGATGTTGTCGCTGAGCCCTCGCGTAGCTTTGCGGCGCCGCGCCCGGCGCTCCGATCGGCGGCTGCGATCCGCTGCAGCTAACGAACACAGCTGCGGCCAATGCGATCGTAAGGGCAAACTGCGCGAAAGTTCTCATGGGAATATATCTCCGGCGGCTGAATGGGTTAGCGGCTATAAGCGTTCGACGGTGCCTCCGTCAGTCCCAGCGCGGCGCCGGTCAGCAAGCTCGCGGATCTGCTCTGCGGTCGTCGCAAGCGGCACAGCCTGGCCCTGACGCTGGCCCGGTTTGGTGGGCACTTTCGGCTTAGCCGAGAAGGGTCCGTCCAATGGCAAAGAAGCATCCTCGATCCTACCCCCTGGAGTTCCGCCAGAACGTCATCGAACTTGCGCGCGCCGGCAAGAAGTTTGACGAACTGGTCACGCAGTTCGACCTAGCCCGCAGACCGTGCGGAACTGGAATCAGGCAGGCCGAGCTCGACGGCGGCCGCCGTACCGACGGTTTGACCTCGACTGAACGCAACGAGCTCGCCAAGCTGCGAAAAGAAAACCGACAGCTCAAGCTCGAGCGCGAGATCTTGTCAAAAGCCGCGGCCTGGTTCGCTCGCGAGACCGATTCGATTCCGCCCCGGTCTTCGAATTCCTGAGAGCGCATCAGGCCCTTTGGCCCATTGCGACGCAATGCCGCGTGCCGGAGGTCTCGAGCAGCGGTTATTATGCGTGGCTCAAACGCTCGCCCTCCGATCGCGCGCGAGCGGATCAAGCGATCGGCGATGCCGTTGAGGTCCAGTGGTATCCAAGGCCCGAGCCGTCGCAAGGGCTATCTCACGACGGTCCGCGCTCGCGATGCCCGGCCAGCTGCCGATCTTGTCGATCGGAAGCTTACCGCAGAGGCTCCGGATCAGCTCTGGGTTGCCGACATCACGGACGTTCCCACGCTCGCGGGGTTTCTGTTTGTCGCAATCGTGCTCGATGTTTTCAGCCGCCGAGTCGTGGGATGGGCGATGGCAACACATTTGCGGACGCAGCCCGTGCTCGACGCCCTGGACATGGCGGTCAGCCAGCGGCGGCCAACCAATGTGATTCATCATTCCGATCAAGGTTGCCAATACACGTCGATTGCTTTTGGCAACCGCTGTCGCGAAGCTGGTGTCCGACCTTCCATGGGCTCCGTTGGCGACTGCTACGACAATGCGATGTGCGAGAGCTTCAACGCAATCCTCGAGTGCGAGCCGCTCGTTCGGCATCGGCTCTCGACGGCACGCGAGGCAGCTCTCAGCCTGTTCGACTGTATCGGGTGGTATAACACGCAGCGGCGGCACACAGCGCTGGAGATGCTGTCACCGGCTGACTACGAAAAGCGGAAGACCGCTGCATGACCTCTCATCAAAAACCGTCCACAGAAGCGGGCCAGCTTCAGTTAATAATCGTCTGCAGGACTGCGGCATTCTGCAATGGCGTCGCGTAGTCTGAAGGGCCCGAGTTTGCAATCATGCCAACCCACGCAGACCCGTTGTAATACCATGGGTCAAGGACGTTTAGAATTGCAGGTTGCGAATAAGTCAATGCAAAGCCTCCCTCAGATTGACGTTGCGGCACTTAGTGTAACGCCCTGGAATCTCAGAGCTTTCTTGTAACTGCCGAAATCGCGAAACTGCTTCTCGATGGCTCCTCCCATGGGATAGTTCCAGGCTGAAAGCTTTCTCAAGCGCGCTCCTCCGTTGGAGTACGGCACGACGATCCGATTCCTGTAGATCCAGGATCGAGCGGGCCACTTCTTAATCCCATTCAGTCTTGTCGTACCAGCGATCGTCACGGACGATCCCTCGATCGTCAGTCGCGAAACGATCGGATTCCCTTTGGCATCGGACTGATAGGTAATATACTTACCATCCCATTGCACCTGCCCTGGGTTCCCCACAGAATTGCCTATTGAAAGTTGCTCAAAAGCCGATCCACCACTCGGGAGCATCGAGAGGCCCGGCTCTTGCTGCTTGTAACCGTCGACGTAAAGATTTCCGGTGCCGTCATAGCCGCAGAACTGCGAATCGAGTTGCGAGTTGTAGAGCGCCGGTTGCCCCTGCGCGCCTGTAAAAATGGCGATATCCGTGCCGCTCCCGCGGAAGACGACTGCGAGATCCCCGGTTGTGGGGTCTACGGAGCAACCGTAGGCTTGATCTCCAGGAAGTTCCAGTGTTGCTATCGGATTTGTCGCGCCGTGCTGATATTCAAGCACAGCGCTGTTATCGGAGATAAAAACATTACCGGCGTCATCCGAGCAGATTGCCATAATTCCGTACTGCGGCTCGTCGAGGCTGCCAACCAGCTTTCCGCCTGGGTATGAAAGCACGCAAGTGCCGCCGCAGCCGCCCACGACGTACAAGAGGTCGCCGTTTGCAGCGCTACGAGCCATCCACGAATGATTACGGCCGCTCAGCCCAGCTGCATGAGTTTCCAGCACATTACTCGCCGCACCGATCGACAACTGTGATCCGGCGCTGCACCCCGCGAGCAATGCGGTGGCAAGGCCAATGGCTAAGCGCGTTAAGTTTTTCATGTGTGACACCTCCAGGGGCAGAAACCGGATCTGCCGCTGAAACGATTCGTGATGCCCAGCGTGGCCTCTTCCTAAATCATAAGTCCCGATTAGCCTCTCCTTGCGCGCCCTCAATCTTCACGTAGCTGGTTCAATCGTGCTCCTCCGCAATTCTCCAGACTGAATCCGGAATCGTGATAACTCGCAGGGCGGAAGCCCCCGGCGGGAGGATCTCGAATCGATCGCGCCCGCCGGCGAATCTCGCGACTATCGTCGAGTGCAGCTTCTCGTCGAGCGCATCTGGAGGTACGGTGCCCAGCTCGGTGCGCGACTCGCTGATCTGCGATGTGGCGAGCCGCTCGCGCCGGCTCCCGTTGCGCAGGTTGTCACAGTCGTCGGTGAGCCCTTCGCGATCGGCGCCAATGTGTTCGTCACACTGCGCCTCAATCTCGGCGCGGTAGACCAGCTGCAGCATCTCGCGCAGCACGTCCACGCCCTTGCTCGCGAGGGCCTCGCGCCGGCCTGAAGGAAGATTCAGACTCGTGGGCGCAGCTGCCCCTTCGGACCAGACTCTGCTGGTCAATAATACCGATAAGTGATGTTGTTCCGCTGGATGCACAAGCTACTTAACGCGAGTCCGATAATGGCATTGCGCCGCGCTTTCTTCGCGCGCCTCTCTCTAATGCTGCGCGGAATCGTAGTTACCTAAGCCGTTTTTTTGCCACTGCGGTCGTCGGCCAAAACCGCACGTTTAGAAGTCCTTATGTACTATCCCTTGGCGGAATCCATGGGATACTGCATAAGGGCTCCGGCAGTTCCGGTTTTGGGGCGTTCGGCGGGGAATCGAAGCAGTCGAAGCCTTGCTCAAACTAGGGCAGCAGCGGAGGGTAGTAGGCGCTGCCCGATGCACCCATTAACCCCTGAGTGATTCTGCGCTTCATTGGCGTCAAAGAGCCCGGAGCGAATTCGAGAACGACATCTTGCGCCTGGCTCGTGATATAGAGAATCTCTTTTGGGGTGACCGTAACCGCTACGGGCAGATCTAAATCCTCGGTGATCGTTTGATATGGTATTTTCTTGCCGTAAAGATATGCTTCGACATTGTTTTGCATATTATTCGTCACGTAGAGAGTGTTATTTGCATCCACTCCTATGCCGCAGGGAGAGGTGATGCCCTGCGTGATTGTCCGATACGGCCTCGAACCACCAGGCCTGTAGACTTGAATATTCTTTGAAGACGCGTCCACCCCATTGCCCACGTACATGTTGCCATGACTGTCAAATGCGACGCCCACTGGAAATGTTAACCCATCGCTGATAACTGTGCTTGGCGAGGTCGAACCCTTTTTATACTCCGTAACGTTCGGACCTGTTGGCTTGACGTAAAGATTTGCCACCCAGAGGTTCCCGGTAGCATCGATCGCGCAGAAGGCTGGCGAACCGACTCCGTCAGTAATGGTTTGAGACGGCTCCGTTTGCCCGGCTGCGTACTCTGAGATCCAGCCCTGGCTGCTCCCAGGATCGTTGGTGACGTACAGTGTTCCGCTGCTGTCGATGCAGTCAGCTACAGGAGATTGTATTCCCTCAGTAATGGTCTCCTTGGGAGCGGGGTCCTTGGCACGTGCGTCGTAAACCTGCACGGTGCTAGCGGCGAAGTTTGCCACGTAAAGAAGCGCTTTTGTTTTCGTCCTATGCCGCACAACAGTCGCCTTGGCTTGCGATATCCCGCCCGGCGCGCCGACCGCAGGCTGCGATCCGCCGCAGCCTGCGAGCAATGCCGTGGCGAGGCTAAGGCTGAAGATAAGGCGGGCTACGACAATCACCGGCGATGCCTCCTAGAAGTTGAACGGATCGGCGGCTAAGAGAGTTCGGCGCCGAGGGCTGCCGATACTATATAAGACCCTTGGCAGCTCCGGTTCCGGCCCTTACGGCAGACTGAGCGGACTTTGAAGGTCGTGCCCTTATAATGCTGTAAAAGGAATGTGGCAGCCCTCTGCGGTCGTCGCTTCGCAGCGGTCTGT
>JASHOM010000200.1 GCA_030041115.1 Vulcanimicrobiota bacterium
GAGTGGCGAGTTCTGCCGCTGCTTTTCCGGTTGGCGAGTGCGGTTAACGCGCTCTCTTTGATCTTCAGCCGGCTCTGCTCGATAGCTAAATCGACCCATTCATCAGTCAACGCTTTGAACTGTTTGTAGTTGGCGATCTGCGCCTTCACGGCGCGAACGGCATCGCGCGGAACGTATTCGGTCCGGCTCCTCCCGTCTCGAGTATAGCTGAGTTGGTGGTACGCACCGCTTTGCTGTTCGGGATCCTTGTACTGTTGCGTGAGCGATCCAGGCCGCATCTCTTCGATGGTGGTTAACTCCGCTTTGATACTTGCAATCCGCGCGGCGATCTTCTCGAGTTGCGATGCCATGGTGACACGAGTATAGCACGAGATTTCAAGCGCAATAAGGTTGCAGGTATAGCTTATGTATGCTATACTTAGTAATGCACGCACGCACGTTATTATGGAAGCACTGGGCCGGCGCTCTGGTGCTCTTGCGCCCGGCGTTCTCACGCACCAAGACCTTCGTCTGGTTCGCCGTCGTCGTCACCGGCCTGGCGGTACGCACCGATCTGCTGGGTGTTACCAGCATTGTTCGAGCGCTCAAACTCCATCCGCGCTTCTACACCGCGCTCTGCGGAAACGTTCACAGCACCGGCGTCCATCTCGACCGACTCACCAGGCTTTGGACGCAGGTCACACTGCGGCCGTTTCCACAACCGCTGCGGGTCAACGGCCGTTACGTGCTCGTTGGGGACGGCATCAAGGTCCCCAAGTGCGGCAAGAAAATGCCCGGCGTCAAGCTGCTGCACCAGCCGTCCAACGCCAGCACCAAGCCGACCTACATCATGGGGCATTCCTTACAGGCCGTCGGCCTGCTCGTACAAGCCGCCAGCACCGTCGTGGCGGTACCGCTGGCCGCCCGTATCCACGAGGGCCTGGTCTGGTCCAATCGCGACCGGCGGACCCTGCTTGACAAAATGCTCGTGCTCTTGGAGACCGTCGCTCTGGGCGGTCCGTTCTATTTCGTCGCCGACGCCTATTACGCGGCGCATAAAATCGTCAACGGTCTGCTGGATCAGGGGAATCATCTCATCACACGAGTCAAGTCCAATGCAATCGCCTACGCGGCTGCCGAGCGTCCCAGCAAACTGCGCGGACGCCCACCGCTCTACGGCCAGAAGGTTGCGCTCAAATCGTTGCTCGCCGATGGGGCACCCGCGCAGTCGGCTCCCAGTCCCGTTTACGGTGAGCGCAACATTCCCATCGCCTACCGCGTCCGCGACTTACTTTGGCGCCCAGCTGGGCGGCTCGTGCGCTTCGTGGCCGTCACGCACCCCACCAGAGGCTCCTGTTTGCTCATGTGCACCGATCTCTCCCTGAGCGCGCCTGATATCATTCGGCTCTATGGACTGCGTTTCAAAATCGAGCACAGCTTCAAGCAGGCCGTGCGGGTCATCGGTTCATTCGGTTATCACTTCTGGATGCACGACATGACGCCCGTCCGCCGTCGATCAGGGGATCAACATCTTCACCGCACGTCGATCGACTATCGCAACGCCGTCAAACGCAAGATGCACGGCTATCATGTCTTCATCGCAGCCGGCGTCATTTGCCAGGGATTGCTCAACTACCTTAGTGTTATGTTTCCCGGGCTCGTTTGGGCGGCATTCGGTTCTTGGCTCCGAACGATTCGTCCCGGCGTCGCTCCATCTGAGTTGGTCGTTATGCACGCGCTGCGCCAGAGCCTACCGGGCTTTCTCTTGGATTGCGGAAAAGAGCATTACCTCGCGAAAGTTATCATCGACAAGCAAGACTCCAACGTTTACGAACCTTTCCGAATCGCTTCATGACCCCGAAACCCGCCACTCACGAGATCTTTACTAAGTCCACTTTTAGTTGGCCAGTTAATGGCTCCGAATCGATTCCCGTCGATCATATATTCGGCCATCCGTTGCGTCATTTGTAAACGCTTCCCCGTACCAAAGAGGCCTTTCGCAATCATTTCATCATAGCTCATTATGCTGAAACACACCCCGTCTTCACAAAAGCCGCGAGAGCTTCAGTTGTACTTCCTGAAGCTCTCGTGCGAATCCGTGTCTCTGACGGTTGTCGCGGAGATCGGGGTTTCTGTAAAGCCTAGATTCCGCCCTCGACGCGTTCCGCAGAGGTGGTCCGCCCCCTACCGCACTGGTACTGCGGATTCGGCAGCGTGGGTTCCCCACGGTATGGGGCCCATGCAAATAGTATAACGGCAGTCGAGTGAAGCCGTCAAATCATCGGCCTCGCAGTCTCTCCTCCTGTACCGTAACCCAGGTAGAGTGCTCTCGCGAGACAATGCCCTCGACCCGCTCGGCTAACAGGCGGTCTCGATCGGCGTCGGTTCCTTCAATGTTGTACGGTCCTGCGTGGGCCTCGAAAAGGTACTTCTCGTGCTTGAGCCTTTCAGCCGTTGCACGATAGTTTATCCAGTTGTATTGCCATTGAAGTGCGGAGGCGGTCCCGTTGACAATCACGATGGCAGCACCTAACAGAGCCACGATGATAGCGGGCGCGATCCAAGCACAGACCGGCACCGCAGCACCGAGAACTATTAAAGCTATCGTGCCGCTTACATACGATCGCTGGTTAACCTGGCTCTTATTGTCGTACCAGGAAAGCTGATCCTCGAGGCGCGCCATAGGCACTTCAGACGGCAGAGTCATGACTCCCTAATGAGGCGGTACAAGAAGTCATGGTCCCACCCATAAAACTTCAACTTATTCTGGCCAATCTTTTCCTTGATAAGCTTTGGCACGACGACCGAACCGACGCCTTTTAGGGCCATAGCGACGAGCTTCTTTCCCTGTTTGTCGCTGTATTCAAGCTCCCAGTCCACCCAGGCGCTTTTGTGAGTATCATCACTGATTAGGCAAACAGTCACGCTTGCGCGGTCTATCTTTTCGCGTATCTTTGCCTTAATATAGTCAGCGTTTTGGCTGTTGATAGCGGTTTTAACGGACTCGTCATAGAATTCGATTTCAAAGTTGTCGTTCGCTGCCAGCAGCCGAAGGCCATCAACCTTCTTTCTGTCCTCCGCGATGAAACTAAAAAAGACGCGCTTTTTAGTTCTACTGGCTTTTATGATATCCAAGATGCTCACAGTCGCTAGAGCCTCCTCGCTAGCAGCCTCCAGTATAGCATGCGCCGAGAATATGCCCCAGCGATCCAGGCTCGCTCATTATAGAAAACCTTTTCCGTCATGTTTTTGGAGGGGTTGTTTCTAGAGGTCGAGCTTTGCTAAAACGTCCGCCGCCGTCTGCTCTTTCGCTCGAACGGTGCTCGACGCTCTAGCGCCTTCTGTCACAAAATGCCGCCCGAGAAGTGCCTGCTTTTGTTGATCTTTTCGCGGCTCTAGGTAATGCCCGGAAAAGTGTGTAGATTGGCCAACTGAGCCCCCGTCGAGGGCCAAAGCGGCCATCGGGCCAACTCTTGGAGATCATAACAAATGAAACGCAAGAGAAAGGACCCGATGACCAATCTGAATCTTCCTTCCGGGCAGCGCGAGGCCCTGGCCGACCTGCTCGCGACCAAGGATGTGGACGTGCTGCGCGGGATGCTGTAACTGGTCTACCGTGCCGCGATTGAGGCGCAGTTTGACGAGCACGTCGGCGCCGACCGGTACGAGCGCACCGACGACCGTCACGACCTGCGCAACGGGAGCCGCCGCCGTGGTTTGAACACCCGAGTCGGCGATCTGGACCTGGTGATCCCACACGCGCGCAACTCCAACTTCCAGCCGACGAGCATCGAGCGCTTCCGGCGCAGTGAGCGCGCACTCATTGCCCGTGACCCAGGAGGCATTCGTCGCCGGCGTGAGCACCCGCGACATGGCCAAGGTGCTCGAGCAGATGGACGTTGAGCGGCCGGCCAAATCGCAGATCAGCGAGCTGTGCACCGAACTGGACACCAAGGCTGGGACCGGCGGCTGGAAGGGAGATCGCCTCTGGCGTGAATCTGCACGGCGAACTGCCAATGACGGGTGTGCGCCATCCTCAACGAGCGCTTTCGCCCCGCGTTTTTGCAACTCTGCGCACGGTCGCCCTCCGGGGAATCGCTATTTGCTAGCCCCGGGCTGCTTCTAGGGAACGACGAGATCAACTCCGCGCCTCGGCTCGTGAGCCGGCGGTTCCAATGACGGTTCGATACCTAGGCTACAAATAGGCTACAGTAGCCCCTCAAGAGTCTCTGCCTAAAAATAGAAAGCCCGCCAGATGTTTCGATTCGACGGGCTTTTTGCAACTCTCCGGATGTTGGACTCGAACCAACGACCCGCTGATTAACAGTCAGCTGCTCTACCAACTGAGCTAATCCGGAACGCGCGAGCGCGGATAACCGGCCGACCGTCGTTCAACAGGTGCGGCGCGGCCCCTGCCGCGGGGCGGATGAGGCGGCCGCCGCCGGTGCCCGCGACGCCGGGCGGAGAAGGCGTCACCGTGAAGGTATAGAGCGGGATGCCGCAAGGCTCGAAACGTCGCATAGCGATCGTCATTCCAAGCGACGTCGACGATGCGATCGTCGAGGTCGACGGCCGTCGGGTCGCTCTAACCAATCTGCGCAAAGTTTACTTTCCCAAGCTCGGTCTGACGAAAGGCGATCTGCTGCGTTACTATCTCAACGTCGCCGGCGTGCTGCTGCCGCACGTTTCCAATCGTCCGATGGTCATGAAGCGCTATCCCCACGGCATATCCGGTGACTTCTTCTACATGAAGCGCACTCCGGCGCCGCGGCCCGAGTGGGTGCGCACGTGCACGATCGAGCACCGCTCCGGTAACGTGATCGACTTTCCCGTCATCGACGACCGCGCGTCGCTCCTTTGGATGATCAATCTCGGCTGCATCGATCTCAATCCGTGGTACTCGCTTTGCGACGATCCCGACCGTCCGCTCTACATTCATTTCGATATGGACCCGACTGCGCGCACGCCGTTCTCGGTCGTCCGGGAAGGTGCGTTGATCGTCGCCGGCGTCCTGCGCGGGCTCGGGATGAAGCCCTTCGTAAAAACGACCGGCAGCAAGGGCGTCCACATCTACGTCGCGATCGAGCGAAATCTCGTTCAGCACGAGGTTTGGAAGATTGCCAAGGAGATCGGGCGCCAAATCGCGCGCGTGCACGGCGACGTGCTCACCGCCGAATATCGCATCGCCGAGCGACCGCAGCGTCACGTGCTCGTCGATTACAACCAAAATGCCTGGGGACGAACGCTCGCCTCTATTTACTCGGTGCGGGCGAACGAAGCCGCTGCCGTTTCGACGCCGGTCACCTGGGAGGAACTCGAAGCCGGTTGCGAGATCGGAGATTTCACGATGCGAAACGTGCCCGAGCGCGTCGCCCGCGCCGGAGATCTTTGGAAGCCGCTTTTGAGCAGCCGCGGCCGCTTCGATCTTGCTACGGAATCGTGAGATCCTGCTGGAGCTCGACCGTGACCGGCGTTCCGGCGGGAACGACGATCGGCTCGTGGGCATTTTTGGCGTAAACCGTTCCGCCGAGCAAGCCGCTCGGACGATTCGAAACGCTCACGCTCCCACCGCCGCCGATATTCATCTGCCACGCGACCGGACCGGGCGTGACCACGCCGTTGGGCATCGGCGCGGTCATCGGCTGACGTGCGGCCTGCTGGGCGACCGGATTGTAGTTCACGACGCCTTTGTTGACGACGTAGGCACTGATGGACTTCTTCGTTCCGTTCGCAAGATGGATGGAAGTCAGAAAGAAGCTCATCTTCGCGCGATCCAGTCCGGACGGTTGCGTGACGCCGGCGATGTAACCGACGATCTTCGAGCCGGCGAGAGCCGGATGCGACGTGTCCACGACGCGCAGTTGGAACTCGTCGCCGTATTTCGCGGTCGCCGAGTTGACCGGCTTATCCAGAACGCACGCGATCCTGGTTCCCGCCCGAACCGTCTGCGAAGGGACGAGCGTCGTTGCGTGGGCCGGCGTGAGCCAGGCCGCACAAATGCCGAAAAGGGCGATCGCCCCCAGAATCTTAGGTTGCAAAGTTCGGAACACGTAGCTGCTCTCCGCTGAAAGAAGTGGCTTCGCGAAGCGCCTCGACGCGATCGACGCGCTCCCACGGCAGGTCCAGATCGGGACGACCGAAGTGACCGTACGACGCGGTCTGCTTGTAGATCGGACGCCGCAGATCGAGATGGTGGATGATTGCCGCCGGCCGCAGATCGAAGATCTCGGTAACCGCCTTCGCGATTCGTTCCTCGGGGACGCGTCCCGTTTCGAACGTCTCGACCAGAACGTTCATGGGATGAGCGACGCCGATGGCGTAGGCCACGTGCACTTCGCAGCGATCGGCGAGTCCGGCCGCGACGATATTTTTCGCCACCCAACGGGCAGCGTAGGCGCCCGAGCGATCGACCTTCGTCGGATCCTTGCCCGAGAAGGAGCCGCCGCCATGGCGAGCCATGCCGCCGTAGGTGTCGGCGATGATCTTGCGTCCGGTGAGTCCCGCGTCGCCCTTCGGGCCGCCAAGCACGAACCGTCCGGTCGGGTTGACGTAAACGCGCGTTTGGGCATCGTGCATCGCTCCGGGAATAACGTGGTCGATCACCTTCTCGGTAACCTCACGGCGAATCTCTTCGAGCGGAATCTCCGGGTCGTGTTGGGTCGAGACGACCACCGCCTCGACCCGTACCGGGCGGTCGCCGTCGTACTCGACCGTGACCTGCGACTTGCCGTCGGGCCGAAGATACGGAATGTTGCCATTCTTGCGAACCGCTGCGAGATGCCGGGTCAGGTTGTGCGCGAGCACGATCGGCAACGGCATCAGTTCCTCGGTCTCCCGGCAGGCATAACCGAACATCATGCCCTGGTCGCCGGCACCGAGAAGCTCGAACGCATCGTCGTCGCCGGCCTTGGCTTCGTAGGAGCGATCCACGCCGAGTGCGATGTCCGGCGACTGCTCGTCGATCGAAACGCTCACGCCGCACGTCTCGGCATCGAAGCCGATCGCCGAGCGCGTATATCCGACCTCCCGCACCGTCTCGCGAACGAGCCGGGGAATCTCCACGTAGGTCTTGGTCGTCACTTCGCCGGCGATGTGAATCTGGCCGGTGATGGCGAACGTCTCGACCGCGACGCGCGAATACGGATCGTCTTTGATCAGCGCATCCAACACCGCGTCGGAGATTTGGTCGGCTAGCTTGTCGGGATGACCTTCGGTCACCGACTCGCTGCTGAAGAGCCGCTTATAAGCCATTAGGTGCCCTCGCTCCAGGAAGCGCTGTATTTGACCTGCTCCGGCGTGAGCGTGTCGATCTCGACGTTCATCGACGAGAGCTTGAGTCGCGCGACCTCCTCGTCGATCTCGACCGGCACGTCGTAAACCCGCCCTTGCTCCAGCTCCGCGTGATGCTTGACGAGGTAGGCCGTCGCGAGCGCTTGATTCGCAAACGACATGTCCATGACCGCGGCGGGATGGCCCTCGGCGGCGGCGAGATTGATCAAGCGGCCGTCGGCGAGGATGCAGACCTTTCGACCG
Source organism: Vulcanimicrobiota bacterium (assembly GCA_030041115.1). Classification (GTDB taxonomy): domain Bacteria; phylum Vulcanimicrobiota; class Vulcanimicrobiia; order Vulcanimicrobiales; family Vulcanimicrobiaceae; genus Cybelea. The sequence goes on from JASHOM010000200.1 coordinate 7,513, forward strand.
TCGTGCAGCTCGAACTGCTCGACGAACGGACGCGGCGCGGTCTTCGCCCGGGCGATCCGCGCGATCGCCTCGAGATCGAGCTCGTCGTTGAAGTGGCCCGAGTTGCAGACGATGGCGCCGTCCTTCATCAACCGGAAATGCTCTTCGCGAATGACGTGATAATTGCCGGTGACCGTCACGAAGACGTCGCCGGCTTTGGCGGCGTCGCTCATCGGCATGACGCGGTATCCGTCCATGATCGCTTCGATCGCCTTGCGGGGATCGACCTCCGTGACGATGACGTGTGCGCCCATTCCGGCGGCTCGCGAGGCGATGCCTCGTCCGCACCAGCCGTAGCCGACGACGACGAGGGTGCGGCCGGCCAGCAGAACGTTGGTGGCGCGAACGATGCCGTCGAGCGTCGACTGGCCGGTCCCGTAACGATTGTCGAACATGAACTTCGTCAGCGCGTTGTTCACCGCGACGATCGGATAGGGCAACACGCCGTCGCGCTGCATCGCGCGCAGCCGGATCACTCCGGTCGTGGTTTCCTCGCAGCCGCCGATCAACTCTGCGAGCTGGTCCTTATGCTTGGTGAAGATCGTCGTGACCAGGTCGCAGCCGTCATCCATCGAGATCTGCGGATGCGTCGCGATCACCGACTCGATGTGCGAATAGTACGTCGCGTTGTCTTCGCCCTTGATCGCGTACGTCGCGATGCCGTAGTCGCAGAGCGCCGCGGCGACGTCGTCCTGCGTGGAGAGGGGATTGCTCGCGCACAGCGCGATCGTCGCACCGCCGGCCTGAAGGGCGAGCATAAGATTCGCCGTTTCGGTCGTGACGTGCAAGCAGGCGCCGATGCGCACGTCGCGCAACGGCTTTTCGATCTCGAAGCGATCGTGAATTTGGGTGAGAACGGGCATGTAGGCCGCCGCCCACGCAATGCGCGAGCGCCCCGCTTGCGCGAGTCCGCGGTCCTTGACGCTGCCTTCGGTCGAGGGCGCGTGGCGGTAAGCCGTATCCAAAAGGGTCACTCTCTCTCGAACTCCTCTTCGGCGTGAAAGGCTCGCGGGCTTTTCGCAACCTGCCGGCCAACCCCTGGTGCGTGGAAACTCTCGATGCTTATCTCGAGCGTCTCGCATCGGACGATCCCGTGCCGGGCGGCGGGAGTGCCGCGGCGCTGACCGGCGCGCTCGCCGCCGCGCTCGTTGCGATGGTCGGGCGAATCCTCGCAACGCCGATCGAAGGCCTCGTGACGCACGCCGACGAGCTGCGCGTTGCGCTCAACCAGGCGCGGGCGCGCGACGAGCGCGCCTATGGCGCCGTCGTGGCTGCGCAAGCCCTGCCCAAAGGCAACGACGCCGAGCGTTCCGCCCGGCAGACCGCGCTCGAAGCGGCGCTCAAGGGAGCGGCTGAAGCACCTTTGCAGACGGCGCAACTGGCCGTGGACGTGCTCGAGCTCGTCGCCCGGCTGCTCGAGGTTCCGATGGGCGCGCTCGCGAGCGACGTCGGTTGTGCCGCCGAGTTCGCGCACGCCGCGATCACGGCGTGCGGCTACAACGTGCGCATCAACCACCGTTACATGCGCGAAGGAGCCGCGATTCGAACGCAGGCGCAACGGCTGGTCGCCTATGAAGGTGAGGCCTCGCGCATCTTGGGCCGCGCGCGCGACGCGGTCGCTCGCACGCGCGGCGCGCGCGCGGCGGATTGATGGCGTCTACAGGCTCTCGTAGGTCGCGCCGGCCATCGCTCCGAGGATCTGTCCGGCGACGGCGCTCGTATCCTCATCGTGCGGCCCGTTCATCGCCCCGATGTAGAACGCGAACGCGACGTGGCGTCCGGCTCGGGTCGTAACGTAGCCGGCCAGACCCTTTTCGACGATGCCGCCGTTATTGAGATAGTTGGTGCTGCCGTCCGTCCCGGTCTTGGCAAAGACCTTGCCCCGGGCCGGCGACGTGCGCTGGATGCCGGCCAGCGTTCCGTCGACGCCCATGATCGGCAGACCCCGAAACAAGTATCCGAACCAACTCTGCGCGCGCGCCCACGCGAGGTAGCGAACCATGAAATCGGGCGTGAAGAACGCGCTGCCGCCTTCGCCGTCTTGCTGCGCGGCTTGCTCGAGATCGAGACCGGCGCCGCGCAACAGCCGCGCTTCGAGCGCAAAGCCGGCATCGAGATAATCGCTCGTGGCGCGCGCGAGGTAGACCGCCCACATGTACGGCATGAGCGTCGCGTGCAGATTGTCGCTGACCTTCAGCGTGATGCGCGCGTCTTCGGAGAGCGGCGGCGAAACGTGTTGCGCGACCAGATTCGCCGGCGTGTAGGACGCCGGAGACGGGAGCACCGGCGACATCGCTCCGGAGAGATCCTGCGCGACGCCCGCGTCGTAAAGCACGTCGCGGAAGGCGGCCTGAGCGAACGTTTTGGGATCCGGAACTCGATAGGCGTACAGAACGCTCGGGCCCATCGGTTGACTGCCCGCGATCGTCACCCGGCGCGTGCCGTTCGAGAGGCGAACGTCATCGCTCAGGTCGATCGTCGCGTCGCTCTTGCGCGCGCCGGTCGTGGCCCGGTTCACGAACTGAACGTAGCTCGTCGCCGGCGAGACGGCAACCTCGACCCGGTCGCCTCGATGAGCGCCGGGCGTCACCGTTACGTCGACGATGTTGTCGTTGACGACGATCGGCGAAACGACCACGCCCGTTCCGCTTTCCGCTCCTTGGTCGGCAAAGAGCGACGCGTCGACGAGGATTGCGCCGTGGACGCGCTTGATGCCCGCCTTCGCGACTTGTGCCGCGAGGTCGCGCAGGACGGCCAACGGGTCGCCGGGCACGGCCTTGGTTTCGGGCGATCCGTCGTACGCGTGGTCCTCGTTCTCGAATGCGAGCGTGCCGTTTGATTGAACTCGCTGCGACAGATTCGGATCGCCGCTTGCAACGAGCACGAGGTCGCCGTCGAGAACGCCCTGCGAATCGACCGGACCGGTGCGATAGACGGGCGTCGTCCACCGAAAGTTCGGCCCCAACAGCGCGAGGCTCGTGCCTTCCGTCAAAAGCTTCGTCGTCGAGGCGGCGACCATGAGCAAATTCGCATTGCGCGCGTAGAGCACGCGGTGCGAATCCAGATCGTAGACTTCGCCGGCGACGACCGAGTGTTTCAAGCGGGACGTGCGCGCCGGAGCGTTGATGGCGATTGCCAACGCCGCGGACGCCGCGCCGATCACGCGAAGACTTCGACCAGCTCGAGAAAGGGCGCGAGCTCGGCGGCCTCCACGTCCATCCCGACGCCTCGCGCGTGGTACCGGATGTCGTGAAAGTCCATGCCGGCCGTCATGACCAGGCCGTAACGCTTCGCGGTCTCGCGAAACTCCCGCGTATCGTCGGGCGTGTGCAGCGGATAGTAAACTTCGAGGCCGCGCAGACCGTGCCCGACGAGCTCGTCGATCAGCACGCGGTCCTTCAAGCGTCCGGGATGAGCGAGCACGGGAAGCCCGCCGGCGGCGGCGATCGTTTCGATCGCGTGTTCCGGCGTGGTGTAGATCTGCGGCACGTAGCCGGGCTTCCCGCTGACGAGGGCTTCGCGAAAGGCCGCGTCGACGGTCTCCACGATACCGAGCCGAACGAGCGCTTTGGCGACGTGCGGACGCCCCATCGCATGGGCGCCGCCCGCCTCGGAAACCACGTCCTCGATGGTCAGCGGATAGCCGGCTTCGCGCAGACGCTCGACCATCGTGACCGCCCGCAGGCGGCGCTGCTCCTGATTGTATTCGATCAGCTCGTTGATCGGCGACGGGCCGAGCGGCACGCCATAGCCGAGGACGTGCACTTCGTTCTTGCGCCAGGTCGTATTGATTTCGATGCCGGTAATCACGCGCGCGCCCGGCGGCGGGTCGAAGTTGCCGTACGCGCCGAGCGTGTCGTGGTCGGAGATCGAGAAGAGCTCGACGCCCCGCTCGCCCATGAAGTCCGAAAGCTCTTGCGGGCTGAGCGTCCCGTCGCTCATGCGGCTGTGGGAATGCAGGTCAACCTTCAACGTCCGAAACCTTCTCCTCCAACTTCCGGCGCTCCACGAAGAGCGAGATCGCGGTCCGTTCGCTCTCGCCGATGGCCACGACGACGAACGAGGGCGTGCAGACCAAATCGAGCTGAGTGCCGCGCAGATAGCTGCGGGCGATGGCCACCGCCTTGATTGCCTGATTGATGGCCCCGGCACCGACCGCTTGCAGCTCCGACGTCTCGCGCTCGCGCAAGGCCGCGGCCAGCGCGCCGGCCACCGCGTTGGGATTGCTTTTTGCCGAGACCTTTAGGGTCACTGCCACGCTCATGCGATACCCTTCAAAAAGATGCGCTTAATTTCATTGGCCTTTCCCGAGCCCGGATCGATCGCGACGACGGCGCCGCAGAGCTGCTTTCGTCCGTTCTTCTCCACGGTAAAGCGCTCGGAAAGGCCGGTTAGAAACCGGTCGAGGACAGCCCGCGCCTCCATGCCGATGACGCCCTCGGCCGGCCCGGTCATGCCCAGATCGCTGATGTACGCCGTCCCGCCCGGCAAAATCTGCTCGTCGGCGGTCTGAACGTGCGTGTGGGTCCCGAAGACGCATGAGACGCGTCCGTCGAGATACCGCCCCATGGCAACCTTCTCGGACGTGGCCTCGGCGTGCATATCCACGATGACGACCGGCGTGCGGGCGCGCAACTCGGCGAGGCACGCATCGGCGCAGCGAAACGGATCGTCGACCGGCGGCATGAACGTCCGCCCCATCAGGTTCAGCACGCCCACCGTCACGCCGCCCACCGCGAACGTGGCGGCGCCTTTGCCCGGCACGCCGGGCGGGTAGTTGGCCGGCCGGATCACCCGCTTACTGCTCGCCAGATATTCGCCGAAGTCGCGCTTGTCGAAGATATGATTGCCGCCGGTGATGAAGTCCACGCCGCTGCCGAAGATCTCCTCGGCAGTCTGCGACGTCAAACCGAATCCGCCCGCGGCGTTCTCGCCGTTTGCGATGCAAGCGTGAATGTTGTGCTGCTCGCGAAGCAGAGCAATGCAACGCTTGAGCGCCTCCCGTCCGGGGGAACCGACGACGTCCCCGACGATCAGGAGGTTCAGGGGGCTTTCTATCGGCGAGCCGACGCCTTCGCTTTCTTTTGGGATTTCAAGAAGTAGACGAGCACGCGCTTTTCTTCTCTAAATCCAACCAAACTCTTGGACTGCGTGGGGTCGCGAAGCGCCTCGATTGCGTAGAGGGCCGCCTCGTCCTCGGCGGCCGGATCGCCTTCGAGATGATCGTCCGGGTGAGGATTGCGCACGAGCGCATCGCCGCAACGCTCGCTGAAGAACCCGACCTGCATCTCGAGCTCTTCCTTCGAGAAGCTCTCGAAGTCGCGGGTGACGTGGATGAAGGTGAGCGTCCGGTCTCCTTCGCACTCGACGCGCAGGACGGCCGGCTCTTCCTTCGCCAATGCGAGAAAGCCGCGGACGTGCTCTTCGACCGCTTCGGCGAGCGCCGACTGAGCCGAGCGATCGAGGCGCTGACGGGTCGCGAAGGTCAACCGCAGCGTTCGATCGATTGGGCCCGAGCGAATGGAGGCCAGCTCCGGAAAGCGCACGAGAAGCGCGCAGACCAGGCTAACGGTGTCGGCATTTTCGACGAGTGCTCGCGTGCTCATGAAATTCGGCTTTCCTTCGCGGTCCAATCCCCACTAGTGCGACGTTCGCCAAGGGGGAGGCTCAGTACGACGCGGCCTCAAGGTCTCCCCTCGGCCTCGCCTAGAAAAAGACCGCCGTGACCCTGCGGAAGGTTCCGGGCGCGGTTGCTCTTGGCTTGCTTGCCTCGTTGACGGCGCACGCCGTTCTCTACGGCGGCGAGCACGCAATGGGCGGCGCTTACCACGAGCTGCTCCTCCAAACGGCGTTAGGCGCCGGTCTCGGCCTGCTCGTGCTCCTCGCGGCTCTTGCCTGGAGCCAGCACGGCGCCACGGCTGACGGAAGCGTTCTGACGAGTCGCTTGCGCGAGCGCCTGCCCGGCCTGCCGTGGATCCTGGCCGCGACCTGCCTGTGGTACGCCGGCGCCGAGGCGCTCGAGCCGCACCACGCCGGCGTTTCGCCCGTCGTCGCGGTTGCCGCTTTGGTACTCGCGGCCTGGCTCATCGGCC
>JASHOM010000201.1 GCA_030041115.1 Vulcanimicrobiota bacterium
GCGCGGGCGGCCTCGGCGAGCTCCTTCGCCGTTTCTACGAACGTTTTGCTCGGCGAATTTCGACCGCGCCGGATGCCGTTCCTGGCGAGTCTCGAAGCCGTCGGGCGTGAGCAGCTAGCGCGCTAGCGTCGCAAAGAGGCACTCGCACGTTGCATTAGCGCAACCGCGTGATCGGTGCTGCAGATCTGCTGCCCCAGTCCCGCGATCTGACGCGGCGAGGCAGTCAGCCGCTTGAAGCGGGGCCGCGTCTCGAAGCCCTAGCTCTTCGCTGTCGCTAGCGAGGCGGCATATCGCTGGTCGGCGGCAAGCCAGGCGTCTTTGAGATCGATCCGGCGCAAATTGGCAGGATACGTCCCTTTGGGATGTGCGGCGAGCCAGTCTTGCGCTAATACCGTGAGGTATTCGAACCTTTCCCAAAGCACGTTACCTTCGCTACGCCGAAGGATCGCCGTGTATGGTGCGAGATGTTCCCACGTCCAGATCACGACGCCGTCCCATTGCTGCAGTACGAGTTTTCTGTCTACGAGTCCGGTCCTCACGATCATTCCGACGGTTTCGTAGAAGTTTGCGTGTGCGTTGATCTTTGCGATCAGGGCCCGTGTTTCGGCGGATCGGGCAGAACGCGTCGCGACCTGGTAACGGAATGCCGGATCGTGCAGCTTTGCGGACAGTTCTCCCTCAACAAGATGCTGGGCCGCTAGAAACTCCGCAGTCCCCATCGTTTCGCGAAGCTCGTTAAGGGCAGCAATGTGATTGCTGCTGCGAGCATGGCGGAGTTGCACGATGGCGGCGATGGCGGTTGCGGCGACGACGACGAACGTTCCCGAGGCGGCGAGGGTGTTAGCCAGCTCTAGCGACATAACAAGCTCCTTTCGAAAGCGTTGCTTTTGGCGGTGTTCGACGTTGCTTAGTTGTCCAGGCAGCCGTGCGGGGCGAGAGGGCGGCGACGCTGTGCCGTCGGCTCAAGCGGCTTCGCCGGGGGCGTCTACGTGAGCGGAGGCGGAAGCACGCTCAACGTTACGGATCAAAGTACGCTGTGCACGTATCAGTACAGCCTAACGCCGTCTTTCAATCCGACGCCTTTTAACGTTTTGGGACCGACATCTCCCGCGCTCGGCGCACCGATCACGGGCGGTTTCAACAAGAAGGAAACGAAGCTCATGTTGGGCGACGGATATGACTGGCTCGACGTGGGCACCGTCTCGAGTAACAAATGGAAGATCGTGTTTAGGCGATCTGCACCGGTGAACGTCCGCGTCTCGCTCATCCGGTGTCCGGTTTGCGAGGGCGACGCATTTAGAGCGCTTATTTGACTCGGCTCAGCGTCACACCGAACGCATATTGATCGGTAACGGTTTTGATGGGCAAGCCGCCGGCGGGGTATTTCCAGATTCCCGCCTCGTTATTGTCCTGACTTGGAGCCAGGACTTTGGAGGCTTGGTTTTCTTTCTTGCCCTTCTTCGCGGTAGGAATCCAGAACTGATACACTTGCTCGGCGCCGGACAATGTCGTAGAGCCTTCGACGGTTCCGCCCGTCCCGTCGATTTGGTAAATGACGCCCGCCTCCTCATCGCCTACTGCGACGTATTTGCCATCCCATTGAACGCCACCGGGTTGCTCGAAGCTCTGCGTCACCGGGATGTTCGTGAAGGCGGCGCTGCCTACGGGAAGCTCGGCGAATGCGAACGAGTAGTTGCCGGCGTAGAGGCCGTCTAGATAGAGATTGCCCGCGTTGTCGTAACCGCAAAAGTAGATATATGCAAGGCTTGGATCCGAGTAACTGGTCGGACTTCCCTGGGCATTCGCGTAGATCGCGATGTCCCCGGGACCGCTGGCGCTGTAGATATTAGCCACAGCCAGGTTCCCCGTTGTGGCATCAACCGAACAGTCCCAGGGATAATAGCCCGCATCGCTGAGCGTCGCAATGGGTTTCTTTCCCCCATGCGCATATTCCACGATGTCGGAGTTCGCGTTATCGACGATAAACACGTCGCCCTTCGCGTCGACGCACATGCCTTGCGGCCCGCCAAACCCCGTAAGCGTTCCAACGAGCTTTCCCTTCGGATACGTGTAAACGTAGACGTCGTCGGTACCGAGTGACGAGGCGTACATAAGGTCGTGACTCTTGGCATCGGGCGTCATCCATGATGCTCTCGCGTGGCTGCGAGCGGCTTTTAGGGTAGGCAGCATCGAAGTAGGAGCGGAGGCGGTTAGCGGCGTTCCGGCGTTGCACGAGGCGAGCAATGCAGCGGCGCCCAAGAGTCCTAGGCTTCGTCGCGCATAACGAACGATCTTCATCGAGTCGACCCCTTTCTGTTCCGCGAGTTGGTCCTTTCGGTTCCGCAGTCCGAGCGTCCCTCCGCATTGCGGAATCTGACGGATCCGATTCGCCACGCGGTGTTACTTCACCGACTTCGTCGTGATGCCGAGTAAGATCGGAGTGGCCGAGCTGTCGGTATCGGTGATCACGATTTCGTCGAGAGTCTGCGTCTTGAATGCGCTGCTCAGCTTGTACTCCTGCTCGTCAATATTGTAGGTTCCGGCCTCACCGGTATAGACGTCGCCCGTGCCGGCGCCCCCCAGGCAGTTCGTAGGATCGTCGCAAGTGAAGGCATTCTTCGCCAGGACTCCTTTGATGCCGTTATTGAGGGAGTTCGCGAACGAGCCGTGATAGAAATCCCGAATGTCGTCTCCGGCGACCAAGTCGAATGTTTGGGTCGCGCCTTCGCTTCCGACGAATTCGATCGTAGCGATTTGTTGCCCGGACGGCGGCGAATAGGCGTTCATCAAAGTATAGACGCGATCGACGTCGGGGATGGAGACGTCGATTGTGATGGCGTTCCCGGACATCGTGAACGCATCGTAGAAATTGCACGGCCCCTCTTGATTAAACCCGCATGTCAGCGGCTTTCCCGGAATCTTGAACTTCGTCTTGAACGAGTTCTTCGCCACAAACGTACCGGTTGGGAACGTGCTGATCAGATCCGTTTGAATGGAATCACTCGTTGGGATCGTCACGTAGGTGCGCGATGCGTCGGGAGCCGGCGAGCTCGCCGAGCGCACTCCCGAGGAGACGGCGGCCGTCGAGCCGGGGAGCGAGGCAGTCGCACCCAGCGGGCCGCCGCTCGAACAAGCCGAAAGCAGCGGGCCGGCGGAAGCGGCGAGGACAAGCAGCGTAAGAGTTTTTTGCACGAAGAGCCCTCCAGATCGTAATGACTGTTCTTTGATGACACGGTAGCACCCTAACGTCCCGAAATCGTCCCGGCTGGAGCGGCTCTTCCCTGCGGAGCGGAGCCATCACGAGCAGGGCGTGCTCGCCTGCTTACCCGGATAGATCTCAGCGATGATCAGCGTATGCGCGGATATGGAAGAGTTTTCTATTCCGGGCCCCGCATTGAAGACGCCGCCGTGCTGTCCCTTGCTCGCAACTGCGTAACACGGGCTCTTGTTCGTCTTCTTGCCGTCAATGATAAATTGGCCAAAGAGCGTGTACGCCTTTCCGGGCGAGATCTGACTTCCCGTTATCTCGTAATCGCCGCGAGCCTTCTTGCCAAACGTCGTCTCGGCTGCGAAGGAGAATTGACTGTACAGGAGCGCAGTACCCTTCCCAAGCTGAGGTAGTTTCCCGTTGTAATCGCTCGTGCTCGTGGTCAGCGTCACCTTAATGGATGGGCTTGCCGGCGCATACGGCGTGGTACCGGAAAATCCACCGAACACGGGGACGCATAGGGCGCCGCCCTTCGTAGAAAGCACTTCAGTGTCGGCCGCGTACTTCTTTGAGTTTTTCTGTCCTTTGCACTGCGCCGATGCGTCGGGCCGCACGTTCCCCATGAGTCCGATCCCCGCGCCCTGACTTGTGCTCGATGGCGGAAGCGCGGCCGAAGCGCCGCAACCCACAAGTACGGCAACAGCGACACAAGTCCCCAGCTTGCAACCGAACTCGAAACAATTCATCGTCGCTTCGCTTCTCGCGCCTCCGAATGCCTACGGCGCCAGCGCGGCTGCCTCAATCGGGTTCGATCCCGTCGCAAAGGGCGAGCCTTTCACGTGGGTCAGAACTCCGTTGCCTTGATTTATCTTGAAAGCCGAGATGGAATTGCTGCCGGAGTTCGATGCATAGAGAAAGTTACCGCTCGGGTCGACGGTAACACCCTCGACGTTGGTCCCCGCGGCAAACGGCGAACCGGCAACTTGAACGAGACCACCGCCGCTTGGAGCGATTGCGTACGCCGCGACGTTGTCCGTGTTCGGGTTTGCGACGTAAAGGAACCGGCTCGACGGCGTCACGGCCACCTGATGACAGTACGTTTCGTAGCCCTCGGCAAAGGGTGAACCCGAGACGGCCGTCAACGCGCCGGTCCCTGTGTCGATCGAGTACTCGGACACGGTGTCATTGGATTCATAGACGCCATTCGGCACGAACAGGTATCCGCCGGCTGGAAGGATGGCGCCGCGCTGGGAGAGCGTGGCCGTGTACGGCGAGCCGTATATTTCGCTGAGTGATCCGCTGCCCGGGCTAATCGTGTAGGCGGCTATCTCCCCGTCATATTCGCTGTAGAGCGTGCACATCGCATACAGGAAGTTTCCGGATGGTGCAATAGCCAGGCCCTCGGGCTCGCCGCAGGTGCCGTAAGGAGCGTCTGAAAGCATCGTCAAGGCGCCGTTGCTCGGATCGATGCTGTAGCCGATGATATCGTCGACGTTGCGCGCGGGACTGGCATCGTACAGATACGCACCGTTCGGTGTGAGGGCTACCTCGCTGGGACGTCCGCCCTGGAAAGGCGATCCCGATATTTGCGTGAGAGCACCGCTGGTCGGATTGACGGAATAGGCGCTGATGCCGCCCGTGCTTGACGATCCGGTGTTTTGGTACGCGACGTAGACGTACGCGCCCGTGGGATAGGCGGCAATGCCCGACGGCACCGCACCACTTGCGAAGGGCGAGCCTTTCACCTTGGTCAGCCCGCCCGTCTTCGTATTGATCTTGAATGCGGAGATCGTGTTATCGCTTTGGTTGACGACGTACAGGAACTCGGGTTTCGCAGCCTTTTTTGCGGGCTCGGCGCGATGCGGAACGACGCCGAGGTTCTGGATCGACTGAGCAAATGGAGAGAGAGTCGTGCTCGTGCCGCCGCAAGCCGGAAACAGCAGCGCGAC
>JASHOM010000202.1 GCA_030041115.1 Vulcanimicrobiota bacterium
CTCGGCGCACTCGTCCGCCCAAGCACGTTGGTTGACGAGACTATCCTTCTGTTCGCCGGACGAGACAACCAAGTACGCCCAGGCGGTATTTGCTTTGCTCGTGCCTGGCCGCATTCGACGGCGTTTCGCGCACCTCCTGCGGATTGGGTCCTCTCTTGCGCATGAATCAAATGTGGGCATGTCGTCGCATCATATGAGGATGACAACGGGGGTGGGTCTTCGGCGGGCTCGGGATGACAAGGGGGCGGGGCGTCCGGTATAGTGGACGGTGGCCTGGCCCCGGGGCTGCATCATTCGCACCCGGCGTCTGAAACAGACAGACGCTCCGGGGCGTAGAGCAAGGCAGCAATGGAACTTCTATCGTGTGGTTGACTCGCTTCGCAATTAGCCGCCCCGTGATCACCGCCATGGTGTTCATCGCGCTGGCAATTTTCGGGACCGTCGCCTTTAAAACGATCGGCCGCAGCGCGAACCCGCCGGGAACCGATTTCCCGATCGTCATCGTCTATTCGGACTATCCGGGCGCCTCGCCTCAGGAGATGGAGCGGCTGATCGTCAAGCCGATCGAAGATCAGCTCGACAGCATCGACAACCTCGATCAGCTCAGCGCGTCCGCTCAGGAAGGCGTTGCGACGATCGTCGTCCAGTTCAAGCTGGGCACGAATCTGGACATTGCCGCGATCAACGTCCAGAGCGCCGTCGACGCGGCGCGCGTCTACCTGCCGGTGGACCTCGATCCGCCGAGCGTCTATAAAAATGGGGCTTCCGAGCCGCTGCTCGACATTGCGATCAGCTCGCGGACCCTCTCCCCGACGCAACTCGCCGACCTCGTCAACAATCAGCTCGAGCCGATCTTCAAAGCCATTCCGAACATTCAGGACGTCAGCATCTATGGCGCCAGCGATCGGGAGTTTCACGTCGAGCCGATTCCCGCGCGCCTATTGGGCACGAATGCGACGATCGGCGACGTCTTCAACGCGGTGGCCGCGAACAACGCCAACCTGCCCGGCGGGCTGCTTCGGCAGCGCACGCAGGAGACGAGCGTCTCCGTGCACGCCGAGATCAACACGGCGCAGGACCTGCTGGGGATACCGCTCATGGTACCCGCCAGCGCGAACAAAGCCCTCAAAGTCGGCGACGTTGCCTACGCCTACGACAGTCACGTCGAGCCGACCTCGATCTCGCACTACGACGGAGAGCCGCGCATTCACGTCGAGCTCGACCGGAACATCGACGCCGACGAGATTACCTCCACGAAGGTCGCCCGCGAGCACATCAAGGAGATCGCGGCGCAGTATCCGGATCTGACGTTCAGCGAGATCGACGCTCCGGCCGATTACACGCAGAAATCGCTCAACGGCGTGTGGCAGTCGCTGATCGAGGGCATCATTTTGACGATGCTCGTCATGCTGCTCTTCCTGCACGCTTGGCGCAATGCGATCGTCATCATGATCGCGATCCCGACCTCGATTCTTTCGACGTTCGTCCTGATGAAGATGTTAGGGTTCCATCTCGACATCATGTCCTTGATGGGGCTGTCGCTGATCATCGGCATCTTGGTCGACGACTCGATCGTCGTGCTCGAGAACATCACGCGGCATCGCGATCTGGGCGAGGAGCCCGTCGACGCGGCGATCAACGGGCGCACCGAGATCGGCGGCGCGGCCGTCGCGATCACGATGGTCGACGTCGTCGTCTTCCTTCCGATCGCCTTTCTGCCCGGCGTCGTCGGCGCGTATCTGCGCGAATTCGGCATGGTCATCGTGATCGCGACGCTCTTCTCGCTGTTGGTTTCGTTCACGCTTACGCCGCTGCTCGCGGCGAAATGGAGCGTGCTGAGCCGGTCCAAAGGAAAGCCGCGGTGGCTGGAGGCGCTCGGAACGTTGAAGGTCAACCTCGTGCTTTGCGCCGCCGCGGTGTTGGCATATTTCATTCCTTGGCCGATCGCCGAGCTGCGCGAGGTCATCCCGATCATGATCGTCGCGGTGCTGGTCCTAAATCTCTTCGTGCAGCGCTACGAGCGAATCCTGAATTGGTATCGCACGACAGCCCTGCCATACGCGCTCCGGCACGGACTCTTCGTCGTATTCACCTGCGCCGTGCTCGTTTTGAACGCGCTCACGCTGGCGATGGGCGCGGGGGCGGTGACCATTGGCCTCAACGTCATCGTCCTGATCGTCGCCGCGCTTTGGCATGGCGTCGGCTTCGTTCTGCGGCGCCGGATTCCGGAGCGGAACGTCGCGTATCGCTGGTCGCCGTCGCCCAACGGACATGGCCGAAGCGCGCTGCTGCTTCGCCATGGCAAGGACGCGCTGAAGAACGTTCCGCGCATCTTCGTGCGCTGGTTCTATGCAACGGGCCGCAGCCGGCGGCTGACCGTGGCTACGTTTGCCCTGCCGGTTGCGCTTGCGATCGTACTGCCGCTGCTCGGCCCGATCAACTTCGATTTCGTGCCTCAGGTGCAAAATGGCGAGATCGCCATGACGGTCACCTATCCGCCCGGAACGCCGCTGCAGACGACCTCGGGTTACGTGACCGCGCTCGAAGACGCGATCATGAAGATCGACGGCATCAAGTCGGTCAGCTCGACGGTCGGCCGCAAGCCGCAAGGTTGGAGTTCGGCGATCGGCGATAACTACGCCGAGCTCAACGCGGAAACGCTGCCCGAGCGTCGCAACCAAACCTATAAGATCATCGACCGGATTCGAAAGCTCGGCTATTTGGTTCCGGGGAGCGTGTTCGAGGTCGCCGGCGATAACGGCAACGGATCGGGCGCTTCGATCTTTTACTCGATATCGGGCCCGGAGAAGCTGATCGGCCCGGCTGCCGAGAAGATCGCACAGTTCCTGCGCGATACGCCGGGCAGCGTCAACGTCGAGACGAGCAATGAAGCCGCCGCGCCCCGGCTCAACGTGAACATCGACGCTCAGAAGGCCGAGGTGCTGGGAGTCAATCCGGCCGACGCCGCGAATGCCGCGCGGCTGGCGATCGACGGTGCGGTAGCCACGCGCGTGCGCGCCGAGAACAGCCTGGTCGACGTGCGGGTCCAGTTTCCGCTGACGGATCGCAAGACCGTGGACGAACTCTCCGACGTGCGCGTGCGCGCGCAGGACGGTACGCTCGTCCCGCTCGCCGACGTGGCGGACATGCAATGGACGAAGGCGCCGCTGCAGATCAAACGTCTCAACCGCCAGCGTGTCGTCGACGTTTACGGAGCCACGCTTCCGGGCTACTCGCTCGGCGCGGTCACCAGCCCACTCGAGCGCGAGCTCCATACGCCGGGCTTCCTTCCGCCGGGCGTCCAGCTTACGGCACAGGGCGACACTCAATATATGATGGAGACGATGACCAACATGGGCATCGCCCTGCTGACCTCCTTCATGCTCGTCTACATGCTGATGGTGATCCTGTACGGATCGTTCGTCGAGCCGCTGATCGTCATGTTCTGCGTGCCGCTCGCAGTCATCGGCGCGCTCGTCGCCCTTTCGCTCATGCACCTCATCGAACCCAATGGCGGGCAGTCCCTCAACATCATCTCGATGATCGGCATCATCATGCTCTTCGGTCTGGTGGCGAAGAACGGCATCTTGCTCGTCGATTACTCGAATACGCTGTGCCGGCGCGGCATGCGCGTGCACGAAGCGGTCATCCAAGCGGCGAGCACGCGGTTCCGGCCAATCTTGATGACGACCTGCGCGATGATTTTCGGCATGCTGCCGCTCGCGCTCGGGTTTGCCGAAGGGGGCGAGTGGCGGCAAGCGATGGGTACGGTCATCATCGGAGGTTTGTTGAGCTCGCTCATCTTGACGCTCTTTTTGGTGCCGATGGTCTACGAGACGTGGATGGGCTTTTTCGAACGCCGCGCGGACCGGCGCGCGATCGCCGCGGAGATGACGAGGCCGGCCGAGGTCGGCGTCGTTTGAGGGCGAGTGCCCATCTGAAGTAGAAGAGTCGCGCGGTGAATCGTCGCGCGTTGGTAACGGGAGCGGCCGGCGGCATCGCGGCGGGCATCGCGCCTGGGCTCGCGCGCGACGGATTTTCTTTCATCGCAATCACGTATCGCTCGACCCCGCCGGACGCAACGCTCGATGCGATCCGGGCCGCCGGTAGCGTTGCGTCCGCCGCGCGCGTCGATTTCTTGGACCAGGCTGCGGACGTGCAAGCCGCGCTCGAAGGGCTCGTCGCGGCGCACGGGCCTTTCGATACGGTGGTTCATGCGGTCGGGCCGATCGTCGTGAAGCGCTTCGAGCGCATGACCCTCGAGGAGTATCGCGAAGTCATCGACGGTAATTTGCGCAGTGCCGTGCTGACCGCGCGCGCCACGCTGCCGGCGATGCGCGAGGCGGGTTTTGGGCGAATCGTATTCTTTGCGATGGTGGGTTCGAGCGAGACTCGTCCGTTTCGCGGCTTCACGCTCTATGCCGCGGCAAAGAGCGGCCTCGTTGCTTTCGCCCGCTCGCTGGCTCTGGAGGAGGCCGGAAAGGGGATCACCGTCAACGTCGTGGCGCCCGGCGACATCCGCGACAAATCGCTCGATCGGGCCCGCGCACTCCAGCGGGCGGCGCGCAATCCACGCGGCCGGGCGGGAAGCTACGAAGACGTAACGGATGCCGTGCGATTCTTAGTCGCGTCGCAGCGTGACTTCGTCACGGGTGCAGTCATCGAGGTAACCGGCGGCCTTCAAACGGCCGGCGAGTAGGAGTGCTCTACGTTCGGCGCGTAAGCTCGGCAGACGCGATGCGCGACGAAGTTAACGAACATCAGCCTTTTGCGCTGCCCGGCGCTCGGCCTCGCTATGGCCCCGACAAAGTCGTCGCGGTCGAAAAGATCGATCTGCACCTGACGCCCGATCTGGAAGCCGAGTTGCTCGACGGGGTCGTGACGATGACCGTTCGCGCGCTGGACGAACCGGTCACGCGCCTGGCGCTCGATGCCGTCGATCTCCAGATCTCGCGCGTCGAGCGGCTGAGCGCCGACGCCCAACCGCGCGCGATGAAGTTCGCTCGGCGCGACGACAAGCTCGAGATCGAGTTCGATCCCGCAATCGCACCGGGCGAGCGGAGCACTTTCGCCGTGCGGTATCGCGTTTCGAAGCCGCGGCACGGTTTATTTTTCGTCAAGCCGACGGCGGCTCACCCCGAGAAGATTGCGCACGCGTGGACCCAGAGCCAAGACGAATACGCGCGCTATTGGTTTCCGTGCCTCGACTACCCGCACGAAAAGGCCCCCAGCAGCACGACGATCGTAGTGCCGAAGGGCATGTTTGCCCTGGGCAACGGGGAGCTCGTCGACCGGGTGGACGGAAACGGCACGACGACTTTCCGGTACCGCCAAGACGTGCCGCACAGCACGTATCTGATGACCATGGTCGCGGGACCGTTCATCGAGGTCTCCCAACGCACGGCCGGCCGCAACGCGGTGCCGGTATTTTACTACGTCCTGCCGGGTCGCGACGGCGACGGGGAACGCTCGTTCGGGAAAACTCCGCAGATGATCGAATGCTTCGAGGATCGGCTCGACGCGGCGTATCCCTACGCGCGATATTCGCAGATTGCCGTCTCGGACTTCATTTTCGGCGGCATGGAGAATACCGCCGCAACGACGCAAACCGACCGGACGCTCCACGACGACACGGCGCACCTCGATTTCTCGAGCGATCCGCTCGTCGCCCACGAGCTCGCGCATCAGTGGTTCGGCGACTTGCTCACCTGCCGGGATTGGGCCCACGCGTGGCTCAACGAAGGCTTTGCCACGTTCATGGAAGCCGTCTGGCGCGAAGCCGACCTGGGCTACGACGAATATCTCTACGACATCTTCGAAGCGCTCGGCATCTATCTCAAAGAGGATGCCGATCGCTATAGCCGCCCGATCGTCTGCAATACGTTCATCGATCCGATTGAAATCTTCGATCGTCACCTCTATCAAAAGGGTGCGGCCGTCTTGCACATGCTGCGCGGCGAGCTCGGGGAGCGGCGATTTTGGCGCGCGCTTGCGCGCTACGTTCGCGACAACTCGCAGCGATCGGTCGAAACGATCGATCTCGTGCGCGCGATCGAGAGCGCAACCGGCCGGAATTTACGCGGTTTTTTCAATCAATGGGTCCTTCGCGAAGGGCATCCGAAGCTCGAAATACGGGTGACCTGGGACGACGTCCGTCGTGTCGCGAGCGTGGCGATCGATCAGAAGCAAACGATCGATGCCGAACGTCCGCCCTACGAATTCAACGTCGAGCTCGGGTTTGCGCCCGCCGCGGACTCGCTACCGGCGGGCGGACGCGAGGTCTTGGTCCCCGGCGAACGCCGGGTGCGCGCGCACGTCGAGCGGCGGCACGAAACGATCGCGGTTCCACTCGACTTCGAACCGCGGCTCGTCAGGTTCGATCCGGGAGCGTTCGTCCTGGCCGACGTCACCTACGCGCTGGGCGCCGATTTTGCCGCGGCGACGCTTCGAGCCGATCCCGACGTCGTGGCGCGGATCCGCGCGGCTCGCGAGCTAGCCAAGGATGGCGGCCGCGTCGCGCGCGAAGCGATCGAAGCGGCCTTCGAGCGCGAACCGTTTTGGGGAGTTCTCGCGCAAACCGCGACCGCGATCGGTGCAACGCGCGCTCCGTGGGCGCAAACCGTCTTGATTCGCGCGCTCGGGCACGAGCATCCGAAGGTCGTTCGAGCCGTCGCCGAGGCGCTCGGAAACTTCCGGAGTCCCGAGGCCGCGACCGCTCTGATCGCAACGGCGCGCAACCAGTCCTCATATCTCGTGCGCGCCGCCGCCTTGACCGCGCTCGGCAAGACCCGCGAGCCGGCTGCGTTCGACGCGCTCGCGGCGGCGGCAAAAGAGCGCACTTGGAATGGAACGGTGGAGGCCGGAGCAATTGCCGGGCTGGCCGAGCTGGCCGATCCGCGGGCAATGCCGTTGATTCTCGACGCCTGCCGTCCGGAACACGGCGACGCGCTTCGCCGCGCGGGTGTGGCCGCGCTGGGACGCATCGCGTCGCTGGTCGAGAGCGAACGCACGCAGGTCGTCGACACGCTCGAGCGCCTGCTCGACGACGAGAACTTCTTCGTCTCCACGAGCGCGGTCGCCGCGGCCGAGAGTCTCGGCGACGCGCGGCTGCTTCCGGCGCTCGAACGTATCTCCCAGCAGGCGTTCGACGGGCGCCTGCGCCGCGATGCGATGGAAGCCGTGTTGCGCATCCGCAAGAGCTCGAAAGTCCCGGCCCAGGTCAAAACGCTCAACGATGACATCGATGAACTACGCGAACAGCAGCGTAAACTTCAGGAAAAGATCGAGGCGATCGCGCGGACTTAGGCGCCGCGCGCTCGCAAGCGTCGCACTCGTTGCGCTCATAGCAACGGTGCTGCTGGTCGTGCACGCGCGTTCGGCACCTAGGCCGCTCGCCGCCGGCCGCGAAGGGCACGATGCGAGAATCCCATCGGCGGAACGGAGCGTTCGAACCGGGCCTCCGATCTCGTGGAGCAACGGCGCTCGCGAACGCTTGCTCGAGGATTTACAGACGGCGTTTGCCCCGGCGACTGCCGGGGCGAGCGGCTGGAGTCTCGCCGTCGTCGGTGCCGACGGCAGGACCATCTTTGACGACCGGGGCGGCCGTGCGGTGGCGCCGGCATCGGTTCAGAAACTCATCGTCGCGGCAACCGCGCTCGATGCGCTCGGGGCGACGTACCGTTATCACACGCTCTTTGCCGGTCGCGACTCGGTTGCGAATGACGGGGTGCTGGACGGTGATCTCTGGCTGATCGGCTCGGGCGATCCTTCGTTGCAATCGGGCGATCTGCGCAACGGCGTCGGTGAGCTCGCGCGTTCGGGTTTGCGGCGCATCGACGGCCGAGTCGTCGTTGACGCCACGGCTCTGCGAGGACCCGGAATCAATCCACATTGGGGAACCGACGACGAGGGGCAAGATTACGCCGCGCCGACGAGCGCGATCTCGCTCGACGGCGACACGATCGAAACCCGTCAAGAGGTCGACGGCGTGAAGCAATCGTTTTGGACGCCGATGCAACAGGTCGCTCCATACGTCGCGTCGCGGGTCGCGGGCATGCTGAACGCCGCCGGGATAGCGACGTCGCAACGGCCGGCGCTCGGCGCCGCACCGCTCGAGAGCGTCGTGCTGTGGGACCATCGCTCCGCTCCGCTGCAGACACTCGAAGATCACATGCTGTTCGTCTCGGACAACCACTACGCCGAACAGCTCCTGCGAACCGTGGGCGCCGAAGTCGCCGGCGCGCCCGACGACGCCGGTGGGATCGATGCCGAACGGCGGTTCCTCGAGCGGCTCGGTATTCCGACGCCCGGCCTTACGCTCTTTGACGGCAGCGGGCTCTCGGCCGGCAACCGGATTGCGGCAATCACGCTCGTGCGACTGTTGTTCGACGAGGAGCCCTCGCTCTATCTGCTCTTGCCGTTGGGCGGCCGTCAAGGAACGCTCGAGGATTACGATTTCACGACTGCGCTCGGTCGAGTTCGGGCCAAGAGCGGCCACCTTTCCGACGTTTCGTCGCTCGCCGGATACGTGACGACGCCGCGTCACGGGCGCCTGGCGTTCGCTTTCCTCATCAACGGTTCACCCGGAGATCCCGACGCGGCCATCGTGCGCGCGGTCGATCGGTTGGCAACGTTTTGAGCGCCGTGCCGGCCGCGTTCGACGAAGCCTTTCTCGGCAAACTCGTCGGGCGAGCTCTTCGGCACGGCGGCGAGTTTGCCGACGTCTTTTGCGAACGGCGGCGGACGCTCTCGTACCGGCTTCAAGACGGACGCATTCACGAGGCATCGTACGGGGTTACGCTCGGCGTCGGGATTCGAGTCGTCGTAGGTGAATCGGCAGGTTTTGCCTGTTCGGACGATTTGAGCGAGAGCGCACTGACGAAAGCGGCCGACGCCGCATCGCTGATAGCGCGCGCCGTGCCGGCCGGAGAAGCGACTCCGATCGACCTCTCGCCCGCGCGCGCGCCATCGTTCTACGACGGCAATTCCGCAGATGCGATCGACGCCCGGCGTTATGTCGCGATGCTCGAGGCGGCCGATGCCGCAGCGCGCCGTTACGATCCGCGAGTGGTTGCGGTCAACGCCCAGTTGAGCGACGAGCTTCAGGAAGTGTGGATCGCAACGAGCGAAGGACGGCTGGTGCGGGACTATCGCCCGCTGATCACGTTCGGCGTGCAAGTCGTAGCCAGCGACAAGCATGAGCGCGGCTCGGGGTACGTCGGCGACGGCGGGCGCACGTCGATCGAATACTTCGATCGCGAAACGCCCGAAGCGCTCGGTGAGGAAGCCGCGCGCATCGCAGCGATCAACGTTGCGGCGATTCCGGCTCCAGCCGGCGAGATGGAGATGATCGTCGGCGCGGGCGGCGGCGGCGTTCTGCTGCACGAAGCCGTGGGACATGGTCTTGAAAGCGATTTCAACCGGCGCGGCACCTCGCTCTATAGCGGACGAGTCGGCGAGCGCGTCGCCAGCGAGCTGGTGACGATCTTCGACGACGGAAATCTGCGCGAGGAACGAGGCAGCCTCAACGTCGACGACGAGGGCGTACCCGGCCAGCACAAGGTCTTGGTCGAAAACGGCCGGCTGCTCGGATACATGCAAGACCGGCTCAACGCGCGTCTCATGGGCGTCGAGTCGACCGGAAGCGGCCGCCGGCAGTCATTCCGTTTTGCCCCGCAGCCGCGCATGTGCAATACGTACATGCCCAGCGGGGACGCGACCGTGGAGGAGATCGTCGCGTCGACGCAGCGCGGAATTTACGCCAAATCCTTCGCCGGCGGTCAAGTCGAGATCGCCAAGGGCGACTTCGTCTTCATGGTCGGCGAGGGATATTTGGTCGAACATGGCAAGATCACCGCGCCGGTGCGCAACGCCACGATCATCGGAAACGGTCCGGACGCCATGATGAAGGTCGAGGCGGTCGGGAACGACGGTCGCTTGGCGCGGCGCCATTACACCTGCGGAAAAGGGGGACAATACGTCCCGGTCGGCGTGGGCATGCCGACCGTCAAGATCGCCTCGATCACGGTCGGCGGAACCCAGCATGGATGAGTCGGCTGCGATCGGGCTGGCGTGCGATGCGCTCGCGTTGGCGCGCGACGCCGGCGCGCAGAGCGCCGAGGCCTCCGTTTCGATCGCGCGGCGCTTTCACACCGAGGCTCGCGACAACGTAGTCTCGCGGCTCGAGGGATCGACCGGCAAGAGTCTCTTTTTGCGAGTCTTTCACGACGGACGCAAGGCGACGCTCTCGACGTCCGATCTCTCCCGCGACGGGTTGCGAGGAGCCGTCGAACGTACCGTCGCGCACGCGGCGTTGGTGGCGCCCGACGAATATGCCGGGCTCCCCGACGAGGTTGCGAGGGAGGAAGCGGAGCTGCGCCTTGCAGATCCGCAGGTTGCGCTGCGCGAAGATGCCGAGAAGGTCGACGAGGCGCTCGTCCTCGAGCGGTTGATCCGTGCAGCGGATGCGCGCGTGACGAACTCGAGCGGATCGCACTACACCGACGCGGTTGCGGTAACCGCAATCGCCAACACCAACGGATTTGCCGCCGGCTACGGTTGGACGCGCGCCGGCCGTTCGACCGGACCGGTCGCGCTCGACGGCGCCGTGAAGCGCATCGCGCAGTACGGAACGGCGGCCCGCCATCTCGACGATCTCGAAGCCCCCGATTCGGTGGCCGTGACGGCCGTGCGGCGAGCCGTCGATCTCTTCGGCGCGCGCAAGCCGCCGACGATGCGAGTGCCGGTGATTTTCGAGCGCGACGTCGCGGCGTCGCTGCTCGACGACCTCTTTGCGGCGGTCTCCGCCGCCAACGTCGCCGTGGGAAACTCATGGTTGAGCGGACGCATCGGCAACCGGATCGGCAGCGAGCTGGTGACCGTCGTCGACGACGGCCGGGTAGCCGCCGGATTGGGCAGCTCGCCGTTCGACGGTGAGGGCGTCCCGACACGCCGGACGCCCGTCTTCGAGCGCGGAACGCTGCGCTCGTTCCTTTACGATACGTACTACGCGCGAAAGCTAGGCGCGGCGAGCACGGGCAATTCTACCGGAGGCGGCGTGGGTCCCAGCAACTTCTATCTCGAACCGGGCTCGATGTCGTTGGAGGAACTGATCGCGGCGACTCCCCTGGGCGTGCTCGTCATGGATACGATCGGTTTCGCCACGGAGCATGCCTCCGGCACGTACAGCCGGGGCGCGCGCGGTTTTTTCATCGAAGGCGGCGAACTCGCGTATCCGATCGATGAGTTTACCGTTGCAGGGCAGTACACCGAAATGCTCGCGGGCGTCGATGCGGTCGGAAACGACCTGCGCTTCGACGCGCCCGTCATTTCGCCGTCGTTTCGCGTCGCCGAAATGACCATCAGCGGGAACTGAATATATGACGCAACCGGCGATCAGCCTGACGATGGTTCTTCGCATCGACATGCCCAACGAGCCGGGCGCGTTCGGAGTCCTGGCCAATGCGATCGGCGACGCCGGCGGAGCGATCGGCGCGGTCGACATGCACACCATCGGACGGACTCGCGTCGTTCGCGACGTCACCATCGGCGCGCCGTCGGACGCGGTTGCCGACGACGTGCGGCGAGCCGTCGAGGCGATCGACGGCGCGCGAATCATCTTCGCATCCGACTCGACCTTTCTGGCGCACATCGGCGGCAAGATTCGCGTCGATCCGAAAATCACGATCAAGAGCCGTCAAGATCTTTCGACGGTCTATACGCCGGGAGTCGCGCGCGTCTCGATGGCGATCGCGGCCGATCCGGCCAAGGCTTTTCAGCTCACGGTCAAGCGCAACACGGTGGCGGTCGTTACCGACGGCACCGCCGTGCTCGGCTTAGGGGACATCGGTCCGCTCGGCGCGCTTCCGGTCATGGAAGGCAAAGCGATGCTCTTCAAGCAGTTTGCCGACATCGATGCCTTTCCGATCTGTCTCGACACCAAAGACGTCGACGAGATCGTCGAAACGGTCGTGCGCATCGCTCCGGTCTTCGGCGGCATCAACTTGGAGGATATCAGCGCGCCGCGCTGCTTCGAAGTGGAAGATCGCCTCATCGAGGCGCTCGACATCCCGGTGATGCACGACGATCAGCACGGCACGGCCGTTGTGATCATGGCGGCGCTGATCAACGCCGCCCGCGTCGTCGGCAAGGATTTGGCCGACCTGCGCGTGGTCGTGTCCGGAAGCGGCGCGGCAGGAACGGCGACGATCAAGATGCTGCTCGGCGCGGGCGTGCGCGACGTCATTCCCGTCGATCGAAGCGGTGCGCTCAATCGCAGCGACCGGTACGACAATCCCCATTGGCGTTGGCTCGCGGAGCATTGCAACCGCGAGAATCGCCGCGGATCGTTGCGCGACGTGCTCGAAGGCGTCGACGTCTTCATCGGCGTGTCGGCCCCCGGCATCCTGCAGCCCGAGGACATCGCGCGCATGGGGCCGGACCCGATCGTCTTCGCGATGGCCAATCCGACCCCCGAGATCATGCCCGACGTTGCCGGGCCGGTCGCGGCGGTGATCGCGACGGGTCGTTCCGATTTCCCCAACCAGGTCAACAATTTGCTCGCTTTCCCCGGCATCTTTCGCGGCGCCCTCGACGTGCGCGCCCGGCGCATTACCGAGGGCATGAAGTTGGCTGCGGCCTTTGCCATTGCCGCGATCGTCACCGGAGACGAGCTCAACGCCGAATACGTGATCCCCAGCGTCTTCGATACGCGGGTCGTAGATGCGGTCGCCAAGGCGGTGGGAGAAGCGGCGGCACAAGAAGGCGTCGCTCGCAGAACGCCGGCGATCAACGAAGGCGAAGACCTCAACGCGAGCGTCCGATGACGCGGCTCGCGCGCAGTACGCCTACTGGCTGCTTTGACTCGTCTGTATCGAAATCGTCACCTTGCCGTCGGCACCGGTCGCAATCACGACGGTCGTTGAGTGCCCCTTGTTGTTCGGATCGGTAACGACGAAGGCCGCACCGGGCGTCGGGGGCGTCGAGGTGTGCATCATCTCCATCGCCGACGGCAAATTCTTTTGGTAGAAAGCGTAGACTTTATCGAACGAATCCGTGGTGGTCATCACTGCCGTTTGGACGCTCGATCCGTTGGCGGCGGCCCCGCCGTTGTAGGACGCGGAACCTTGCGTGACCGCGCCGGGATAGACCGGAACGCCCGAGGGCCCTTGAGCTGCGGCCGGCGTGTTCTGCGCCGAAGCCGCAGCCGGGGCGGTTGCCTCGGCCGTCGCCGGCGCCTCCGCTGAGGCCGACGGCATCGCCGACGATGCGGTGGCTTCGCCCGCCGCATTGGTCGAACTGGATGACGACTTGCCCGCACAAGCGCAAAGAAGCAGGAGCGTAGCGACGGCGGCGGGCGCCAGAATGAGAAAGCGCATTCGAACCTCCCTTCGAGGGAAGTCCTTTTCTCGGCGATGCCGGCAATCGCTTGCCCGGGCAGGCCTTTTACCGCGGAGCCGCACGGCTCCGGACCAGAGCCCGCTCCTCGACACGAATGCGCCACGAGAGCAGCGAGGCGTTGAGGATGGAGAAGGCGATCGCGAGCTCGACCGCGCCGAAGGCAAGCGGCAACACGGCGATCTCGGCGCAGACGACGGCGTAGTTCGGATGCCGGAGAAGGCGATACGGACCGCGTCGCACGAGCGTGGCTCCCGGCACCGCGATAACGCGCGTGGTCCAGCGCGATCCCAAGCTCGCAATGGTCCAAAAGCGCAGCGGCTGCAGCAGTGCGTAGAGCCCGAGCAGCCACCAATTCGGTATCGTTGCCGCCGGGATGAAAACGGCCATGCTCACGAGCCACGCCCCGTGTAAGAGGATGAAGAACGGATATTGACGCGCGCCGTATTCGACGCCGCCGGAGGCAAGCAGCCGTCGAGTATTACGCGCGGAATGGACGAGCTCTACCACCCGCTGCAGCGCGACGAGCGTGAGGACCACCCAGAGAATCACGTCGCCGCTACGACGCGTTCTCGAGCAGCGTGAAGCCGGCCGTAAAGCCGGGACCCAGCGCGCTCACGAGCGCGCGCTTCCACGGCTTCGAATCGGCGATCGCGCGCTCCAGCACGAACATGACGGTTGCCGCCGACATGTTGCCGTATTCGCGCAGCACGTCGCGTGCGTTGCCCAGAGCACCCGGTTCGAGTTCGAAGGCGATCTCCAATGCGTCGAGCACTTTCGCTCCGCCCGGATGGCAAACGAACGAGTCGATGTCGGCAAGCGTGAGCGCGTGCTCGGCCAGAAAATCGACCGCGACATCGTGAAGCTTCGTCGTCACCAGCTCCGGAATGTCGCGCGAAAAGATCGCTTTGAAGCCCTCGCGCGTGACCTCCCAGCCCATTACGTCGAGCGAGTCGGGCCACGTGTACTCGCCGCCGCCGACGATGCGCGCGCCCTCGCCCGGCGATGCGATCAACGCGGCCGCGGCACCGTCGCCGAACAGCGCGGTCGCCACGATGTTGCTCTTCGAAAAATCATCGCGCCGGAAGCAGAGCGCGCAGAGCTCGACGACGAGGAAGAGCACTAACGCGTGCGGATTGGCACGCGAGAGCGCGGCCGCGCGCGCAAGACCGATCGAGCCGCCGGCGCAGCCGAGACCGAAGATCGGCAACCGCTTTACCGTCCGTCGTAAGCTCATGCGCTCCATCAGCAGAGCATCGAGACTCGGCGTCGCGATGCCGGTGGTCGAGACGGCTACCACCGCTTCGATCTCTTCGGGCCGGCGGCCCGCACGTTGGAGCACGCGCCGCGTTGCCGATTCGAGCAGATCGACCGCCGAATCGAGATACACTTGATTGCGTTCGGGCCATTCGTGAAGCTCTTCGTACCACTCGATCGGCACGCACGAATACCGGCGATCGATCCCCGTGTTGCCGAACATGGGAAGCAGACGCACGATTTCGCGGGAGTACGGCCCGAGTGCGAGATCGATCCGGCGCATGACCTCGTTCTGCCCGAGCACAAAGGGCGGCACGGCCGTGGCGACGGCAAGGATATGCGCATCGGCGTTCATCACGAGGGCTACCTTCCGCCCGGGCGGCAGGGTCCCCGCGCCCCGCACGGTAATGCCATACCTCCCGTGTCGTCTAGACCAATCGCAGCGGCGCTATTAGCC
>JASHOM010000203.1 GCA_030041115.1 Vulcanimicrobiota bacterium
TTCGCATCGGCACGCCGGCGATCACGACGCGCGGCTTCGGGGTCGACGAATGCCGCGAAGTCGCGCGGATCATCAACGACGGCTTCTCCGACATCGAACGGCGCACCGAGGTCGAGCGTCTCCGCGGACGCGTGCGCGAGCTAACCTCTCGCTATGACGTTCCGTAATGCGGCCGGGTTGGGACGAGTACTTCATGCAGATCGCGCGCACGGTCGGCAGCCGAGCGACATGTCCGCGCGCGGCGGTCGGCTGCGTGCTCGTCCGCGAACACCGGATTTTGACGACCGGTTATAACGGCGCGCCGCGCGGCGTCGCCCACTGTACCGAGGTGGGGTGCACGCTGGTCAACGAACATTGTCTGCGTGCGACTCATGCCGAAGCGAACGCGGTGGTCCAAGGCGCGCTGCACGGCGTCAGTCTGCAAGGCGCCACGGCCTACTGCACGCATCAGCCGTGCGTCAACTGCTCGAAGCTGCTCATTAGCGCCGGCGTGACGAAGATCGTGTACGACGAGGCCTATCCCGACGCGCTCGCCGGTGCGCTCTTGGCCGAAGCCGGCGTGGCGCTCGTCGCTTACGCGGCGCTCGAGACGGCGCGTTGAGCCTGCATCACGTCAGCCCGGTCGGCATCTACGCGGCGGCCTTCGTTCTGGCCGCGGCGGTGACGGGTCTGACGACGCCGCTGGTCGTGCGGCTCGCCGTGCGGTTGGGAATCGTCGACAAGGGCGATCACGATCGGCGCATGCACGATTCGCCGAAGCCGCGCGTCGGAGGCATCGCGGTTTTCCTGGGCTTCGCGTTTGCGCTCTTTGCGATGCTCGGCCTCACGCCGGCGTCGCCGCTGGGATTGACGCCGGCCGCCGACCAATTCGGCGCGATCCATCGGCTGGTCGGACTTCTCTTCGGCGGCCTCTTGATTCTGGGCGTCGGGATCTGGGACGACGTCATGACCATGCGCCCGCGTAACAAACTCATCGCCCAGATCGTCGTCGCCTCGATCTCCATGCTCTACGGTTTTGTCATCCCCGGGATTACCAATCCGTTCCACGATCCGGGGACGAACTGGATCGACTTTCCGATCTGGGTCGGCGTGCCGCTAACGCTCATCTGGTACGTCGGAATGATGAACGCAATCAACTTTCTCGACGGCCTCGACGGATTGCTCGCCGGCGTGGCGGCGATCTCGAGCGTCTTTCTCTTCGTCATCGCTCTGGTCCACGACAACCCCGTCGTCGCCTTGGTCGTCATCGCGTTGGCCGGTTCCGCGCTGGGTTTCCTGCCATACAATTTCAATCCGGCCCGAATCATTCTGGGGGACGCCGGATCGCTGTTCATCGGCTACGTCTTCGCGACCGTTTCGATCATCGGCGCGAGCAAAACGGCCATTGCCGTGAGCGTCGTCGTTCCGTTGCTCGTGCTCGCGCTTCCGGTGCTCGACACGGCGGCGGCGATCGTGCGCCGGGCCAGCAGCGGTAAGCGAATCACCGAAGCGGACCGTGGCCATTTCCATCATCAGCTGATCTTTCGATTCGGTCTCAACGTGCGCCAGGCGGTCTTGTTGCTGTACGCAGTCTGCTTCGTGCTCGGTGCGGTGGCGCTCGCGTTCTCGGGCGAGTTCACGCACGTCTTTCGCCACGCGACGACGTAGGCGCTCCGGTGGCCGATCGCCTCAAGGTCCTCAGCGTCTTCGGGACGCGCCCCGATACCATCAAAATGGCGCCCGTCGTACGCGCGCTCGCGCTCCATCGGGAGATCGACGCCGCGGTGTGCGTGACCGCGCAGCATCGTAAGATGCTCGACGATCTGCTGCGACTCTTTTCGATCGTGCCCGAGTACGATCTCGACGTGATGACGGAAGATCAGACGCTCACCGAAGTGACGACCCGCGTGCTCGCCGGAATGGAAGGCGTGTTGCTCGAGGCCCGTCCCGACGTGATGCTCGTGCACGGTGATACGACCACGAGCACGGCTGCGGCGCTGGCCGGATTCTACCAACGCGTAACCGTCGGACACGTGGAGGCCGGGCTGCGCACTCAAAACCGGTGGCTGCCCTACCCCGAGGAAATGAACCGGCGGCTCACTGCCGCGCTGGCGTCGTATCACTTTGCGCCGACGTCCCTCGCGCGCGATCATCTTCTTCGAGAGAACGTCGCGGCCGCAGACGTCGTCGTTACCGGCAACACGGTGATCGACGCGTTTCTGGAAACCGCGGCGCGCAACGATCTTCCGGCGCCCCCGCGCTGGAACGAGATCGATCCTTCGCGACCGGTGATCGCGGTGACCGCGCACCGCCGCGAAAATCACGAGCACATGCGCGCCATCGCGCAAGCTTTAGCCGAGATTGCCGCGCTCGCGGTGCAACCGCAGCTCTACTGGCCCGTTCACCCTTCGCCGCGAGTGGCGACCGTCGCCCACGAGGTGCTCGACGGCATCGCCGGCGTGATCCTCGTCGAGCCGATCGACTACGCCGAGATGGTGGCCGTCGTGAAGAGCGCTTCTTTCGTTTTGACCGATTCGGGCGGTCTTCAAGAAGAGGCACCCTGCCTCGGCAAGCCGGTGCTCGTGATGCGCGAGGAGACGGAGCGCCCGGAAGGGCTCGCGGCCGGTACGCTCGAGCTGGTGGGTCACGACCGCGCCCGAATCGTCGCCGCGGCGGCGCGGCTGTTGACCGACGAGCGCGCCTACGCGCAGATGGCGCACGCCGTCAATCCCTATGGCGACGGCCGCGCGGCCCAACGAATCGCCGCGTGGCTGACGGCACGCTTTTTGGGGGGCGCCTACCCCGAGCCGTTCGCGGCGTGAGATCGGCGATGCCGGTCCTAGCGGCGGGCGGCACGTTCGCGCTGACGGCCGTCGCCGGCCTGCTCGTCGGCGCCTGGCTCGCGGCGCGGATGAGGTCGCCGGTCCTGGCCGTCGCCGGGTTCGCTCTAGGAATGGCGCTCGGCGGGTACTCCGCCTACCGGCTGCTGACGCGATCGATCTAGGTCCGTTGCAGGAGGATAAAGCCGGCAAGCGTAGGTACAGCGACGCCGACGCGGCGGCCGATCTCGTTGCTTACTTTTCCCTTCGGCGGGCAGTCTCGATCCGGTCGCTCGCAATCGTCGCCGTTGCGGCACTGCTGGTGGCTCGCTGGCTTGCGTTCCCGGCGTTGGCGCTCGTAACCGGAGGGCTATGCGGGGTGATCAACGCACATTTGATCGGAAGCAGCAGTGCACTGCTCTTGAAGAACCGGACCGTAGGGCGCTTCGTCTTAAGTAGTTTCCTGCGAATCGCGGTCTTCGGTATAGTCCCGGTGGCCTTCGCCAGGCACGGTCCCTGGTGGTCGATGGCGTGGTACTTCGCCGGTTTTTTTCTCCCGTTAGCCTTGTTTGCAGTCGGCGCGCTGCGCGCATTCGAGCGAAAGTAGAACGAGAACACCTGCGTGCAAGAAAACCTGGGCGAGCACATCCTCTGGCACCTGCCGGTGCTGGGCGCCGTGCATGCCGATACGATAGTAACCACGTGGATCGTCATGGCGCTGTCGCTGGCCTTTTTTGCTTGGGTCGGTGCCAGCTATCGCCGGCCGAATCAAACGAAGCGTCAGGTCGTCGTGGAAGGCGTCGTCAACTACGTTGCGGATCTGGCGACCAGCACGCTGGGCAAACGCGGAGAACCCTTCGTACCGTTCTTCATCGCGTTATTCGTCTTCATTTTCTTACTGAACCAATTCGGGATGCTTCCGTTCAAGGCGTTGGGGCTGCCCGTCGGCGGCTCCCCGACCGCCGACCTCAACACGACCGTTCCGTTAGCCCTGACCGTGTGGCTCGCGACGTGGGTATTGTTTCCGGGGACGCACG
Organism: Vulcanimicrobiota bacterium; assembly: GCA_030041115.1. GTDB lineage: Bacteria > Vulcanimicrobiota > Vulcanimicrobiia > Vulcanimicrobiales > Vulcanimicrobiaceae > Cybelea. The sequence continues at coordinate 3,836 of JASHOM010000203.1, forward strand.
CCAAGCATTTGGTTCAGCCGTTTGCGTGGCTGCTGCCGATCAACGTAATCGAAGAGTTTTCGCGGCCGCTGACGCTCGCCGCGCGGCTGTTCTTCAACATCTTCGTCGGCGAACTGCTCTTCTTGATCGTCGCGTCGATCATCGAAGCGCACATCACGATCGGCGCGCTCAATCTCTCGCTCGCCGTAACGGTGGTCCCGTTCTTCATTCAGTTTTTCAATTTTTTCGTCGGCACCGTCCAAGCGTTCGTTTTCACCCTCTTGGCGATCGTCTACTTCTCGCTGGCGATCGGCGATAGTCATTAAGAAAGGATACGTCCTTGAGTCCTGAAGCATTAGTGGCCGCCTTTACTCTGTTGGCATTCGGCATCATCGTCGCCGGCGTTGCATTCGGTTCGGCTATCGGCGACGGCATCGTTGCGAGCAAAGCGGTCGAAGCGATTGCCCGTCAGCCCGAAGCGCGTCCGAATATCATGACCTTCATGTTTCTCGGCGTCGGCGTGCTGGAGGCGTTTCCGATCATCGCGCTGGGCCTGGCGTTCTACATGATCTTCGGTCTTGCGCCTCTGGCCGCGTTGATGGCGAAGGTGATGGGCCACTAAGCCGCGATGTTCCTAAAGCTCGACGGCACGCTCCTCGTCCAGCTGGTCAACTTTGCGATCTTCTTCGCATTGTTGAACCTCGTGTTTCTGCGACCCGTCGGGCGCGCGATCGCCAAGCGGCGCGATTACATCAACGGTCTGCTCGCGGATTACGAGCGCTATCAGGGTGAGGCGCGCAACCTGCGAGCGCAGGCGGAAGCCATTCGCGCGGCTGCTCGCCGTGAAGCGGAACAACGCGTCGCTGCAGCGCGCGCTCGAGCGGGGAACGACGCGGCCGCGATTTCCGGCGAGTATGCGGCGCGGGCGGCGAAACTCGCGGGCGACGCGCAGAAACAAGCGCGATCCGAGTTCGACGCCGCGCGCGCAGGCGAGAGCGAAACCGCGCGCGAGCTCGCCTCGCTGATGCTCGAGCGCGTTCTCCCGGAGGCTGCGTCGTGAACGACGCACGGCTGTACCTCGAGATCGCGCTCGTGAGCCAAGTCGTCTCGTCGATCGTCTTCATCGCCGCGCTCGTCTATGCGTGGATCCGCTGGATGCTTCCCGTCGTGCTCGCGGCTCAAGAGCGAAGTAACAGGCAAATAGCGGAAGGGGAGCGCCATCGCGACGAAGTCAAGGGCGCGCTCGAGGCGTTGCGCGGAGAGATCGAAACCGCGCGACACGACGCCGAACTGATCGAACGCCGATCGACGGAGCGGGGAGAACACGAACGCCGACTGATGCTGGCGGAGGCGACCGAGGCGGGCGACCGCGCTCTAGCGGACGCCGGGCGAGAGCTCGATCGCGCTCGAGCCGCGGCGCGCGCGCGACTGCGCGACGAAATCGTTGCACGGGCGCTCGAGCTTGCGCGCGACGACGCCAAACGGCTCGTCAATCCGGCGCTCGACGCGCGCTTCGTCGAACGCTTTATCGGGTCGGTGGAGCCCGCGGCGCGTGGTTAATCGGACTCTCGCCCGGCGTTACGCCGTCGCCGTCGCTGCGTTGGCGCGCGAACAGAACGCGGTCGAGCGCGTCGGCGCCGATTTGCAGACGCTTTCGCGCGTGATTGCCGCTCCCGGGCTGATTGGCGATTTCTTTGAATCGCCGGTGATCGACCGGCCCTCCAAGGAGCGAGTCTTCGCGCAAGCTTTCGACGCCAACGCTCATCCGATCGCTCTGCACGCGCTGCTTCTGCTGGTTCGTAAGCGTCGCGAGAGTTTGCTGCGCGCTATCGTGGAGGAATACCTCGCGCTCGAACGCGCGGCTCGGGGCATCGAGACGCTGAAGCTCGAGTCCGCTCGGGCGCTCGACCGCGCCGAACGCACGCGCCTGATCGAACGGCTCGAAACGCATTATGGAAAGAAGTTCGAGGTCACCGAAGTCGTCAATCCCGAACTCATCGGCGGCCTGCGCATCATGATCGGTGATCGCCGCATCGACGCAACGATCTCCGGCCGACTCGACGCGCTCGCGCGCGACCTCGCTCAAGCCACTTAAGCATCACGGAAAGCTCTAGGAATGATAAACGCTGACGAAATAGCCGGTATTCTCAAGCAACAGATCGAGCGGTTCAGGACCGGAATCCAAGAGGACGAAGTCGGAACCGTCATCGAGGTCGGTGCGAACCTCGCGCGCGTGTACGGGTTGCGCGGCGTCCGGTCGTCGGAGCTGGTCGAGTTTCCCAACGGTCTCCAAGGCGTGGCGCTCAACCTCGAAGAGGACAACGTCGGCGTGGTGATCATGGGGCCCGACGTCGAGATCAAGGAGGGCGACGGCGTGCGGCGCACCGGACTGATCGCGTCGGTCCCGGTCGGCGACGCCTTGCTGGGACGCGTCGTCAATCCGCTCGGTCAGCCGAGCGACGGGAAAGGCGAAATCGTAACGACCCGGTTTCGCACGATCGAGAACATCGCCCCGACCGTCGTGCAACGCCAGCCCGTCAAGCAGCCGCTCCAGACGGGAATCCGAGCGATCGACGCCCTCATTCCGATCGGGCGCGGACAACGCGAGCTCATCATCGGAGACCGGTCCACCGGCAAGACCGCGATGGCCGTCGACACCATCATCAATCAGCGCGGACGCAACGTCTTCTGCGTCTACGTGGCGATCGGACAGAAGAATTCGACCGTCGCCGCGCTCGCGGACGTGCTCCGGCAGAAAGGGGCGATGGAGTACACGACGATCGTCGCCGTCAGCCCGGCCGAGGCGGCGGCGCTGCGCTGGCTCGCCCCGTTCGCCGGCTGCGCGATGGGCGAGGAGCTGATGTACGCCGGCAAAGACGTGCTCGTCGTCTACGACGACCTCACGAAGCACGCGCAGTCGTATCGCGAGATGTCGCTGCTGTTGCGCCGGCCGCCGGGCCGCGAAGCCTATCCGGGCGACGTTTTCTACCTGCATTCGCGGTTATTGGAACGGGCCGCGAAACTCTCCGACGCGATGGGCGGCGGTTCGATGACGGCCCTGCCGGTGATCGAAACGCAAGCCGGCGACTTCTCTGCGTACATACCGACGAACGTCATTTCCATCACCGACGGCCAGATTTACTTGACGCCGCAGCTCTTCTTCCAGGGCATCCGTCCCGCCGTGGACGTCGGCCTTTCCGTTTCGCGCGTCGGCGGTGCAGCCCAGACGAAGGCGATGAAAGCCGTGGCCGGACAGCTAAAGCTCGAACTCGCGCAGTATCGCGATCTGGCGGCCTTTGCCAAGCTGGCCAGCGATTTGGACAAGGCAACGCAGAATCAGTTGATGCGCGGCGAGAAGCTGACCGAGCTGTTGAAACAGCCTCAGTACCAACCGCAGCCGATCGAAGACCAGGTGGCGATCATCTACGGCGCGACCAACGGGTTCGTCAATGACATTCCGACGGCGCGGTTGCAAAACTGGGCCTCGGCGCTGATCGATTTCTTGCGCGACAAGCATCCCGCGATTCTCGAAGCGATCGCGGCGAGCGGGCAGCTGCCCGACGAGACTCGCAAGCAGCTCGATGCGTCGCTGACCGAGTTCAACAAGAGCTTCTGATGCGCACGCTGAACGAGGCGCGCGGCGCCGACTCGAACGGGCGGAGGCCGTAGTCGAGGAATGGCCACGGTACGGGACTTGCGCGATCGGATCCGATCGCTCAAGAATACGCAGCAGATTACCAAGGCGATGAAGCAGGTCGCCGCGGCGAAGATTCGTCGAGCGGAGGCCGCGCAAAAGCGCGCTCGTCCCTATGCCGGCGCGCTCGCCGAGATGCTCGCCGACTTGATCTCCGCGGTCAGTTCGGTGGACCATCCTTTCATGAAGCCGGGTCGGGCGGGCGCGCCGGCCGGGATCGTCCTGATCACCGCCGACAAAGGCCTCGCCGGAGCCTTCAACGCCAATGCAATCTCCGCGGCCGAGACCTTCGCCCGCCAACGAAGCGGCGTGCGCTACTATACGGTCGGCGTGAAAGCGCGCAACGCCGTGCGCCGCATGGGGATGCCCGACCATCGCACGTGGATGCTCGGGGGGACGGAGAAGATCGAGACCGCGCGCGAGGTCGCGCGCGTGGTAACCGGCGACTTCGATTCCGGCACGATCTCGGAGATCGTGCTCGTCTCGCAACAGCTCGTTACGATGATGTTGCAGCGCCCGCAGACGCGCAAACTCGTGCCGATCCTCGCCGAAGACATCGCCGCGCTTCGCGGCAAGGATACATCGAAGCCGCCGACGGAGCAGAAGGGAGCAATCGAGTTCGCGCCTTCACCCGAATTCGTCCTCTCGCGCTTGCTCCCCAAGTATCTGGAGTTCACCATCTATTCCGCAATGCTCGAAACCGATGCGGCATTCTTCGCCGCGCAGCTCGTGGCCATGACCAACGCGACCGACAACGCGTCGAAATTGATCGATGAACTTACCATTTCGATGAACAACGCCCGCCAAGCCGCCATAACGAAGGAACTCTTGGAAATCGTTGCCGGCGCGCAGGCATTGGGAGTGGCGTGATGACGTCACGCCCCGATACGCACTTAGAAGGAAACGATTGACGATATGACAGCAGCAACCGGGACCGGGAAGGTCGTTCAAGTGCTCGGCAACGTCGTGGACGTCGAGTTCACGCCCGAGACGCTACCGAAAATCAACGACGCACTGCGCGTCGGGGTGAACGAAGAGTCGCGCGCGGGCAACGACGGTGCGGCGCGTTCGGAGCACGGCGACGCGGTCGAGCTGGGTGGAACCGCGATGAAAGCACGCGAGGTGACGCTCGAAGTTCAAGACGAGCTCGGCGACAATCAGGTACGATGCCTCGCGCTGGGCTCGACCGACGGACTCGTTCGCGGCGCGACGGTACGCAGCACCGGCGGCCCGATCGAAGTTCCGGTCGGCGAAGGCACGCTCGGGCGGATCTTCAACGTGCTGGGCGAGACGATCGACAGCGACGCGCCGGTGACGGCGGCGGCACGCTGGCCGATTCACCGTCCTGCGCCGGAACTCAAGTATCAGGAGCCCACGGCGCGCGTCTTCGAGACCGGGATCAAAGTCGTCGATCTGATGGCGCCGTACACGCGAGGCGGAAAAGTCGGCCTCTTCGGGGGCGCCGGCGTCGGCAAGACGGTGCTGATTCAAGAACTGATTCGCAACATCGCCTACGTTCACAAGGGCTTCTCGGTTTTTACCGGCGTCGGGGAGCGGACGCGCGAAGGCAACGACCTCTGGCTCGAAATGAAAGAGTCCGGCGTCCTTGCGCAGACGACGCTGGTCTTCGGTCAGATGGACGAGCCGCCGGGAGTGCGCTTTCGGGTCGCGCAGACCGGGGTGACGATGGCCGAATATTTCCGCGACGAGCTGGGCGCGGACGTGCTGCTCTTCATCGACAACATCTTCCGGTACATGCAAGCCGGTTCGGAAGTCTCGGCGCTGATGGGACGGATGCCCTCGGCCGTCGGCTACCAGCCGACGCTCGGCACCGACATGGGTGTGCTCGAAGAACGGATTACCTCGACGCGCAAAGGATCGATCACTTCGGTGCAAGCGGTCTACGTGCCGGCCGACGATTACACCGATCCGGCCGTAGCGACGACCTTTGCGCACCTCGACGCGACGACGGCGCTTTCGCGTCCGATATCGGAGCTGGGCATCTATCCGGCCGTCGACCCGCTGGCATCGACCTCGCGAATACTCGATCCTCAGATCGTCGGCGAAGAGCATTACGCCGTGGCGCGCGGCGTGCAGGAAGTGCTGCAGCGTTATCGCGACCTGCAGGACATCATCGCCATCCTCGGCGTCGAGGAGCTTTCCGAGGACGACAAAGTCGCCGTGTCCCGCGCGCGCCGAATTCAGCGCTTCTTCTCGCAGCCGTTCTTCGTTGCCGAGCAGTTCACCGGACGTCCGGGGAAGTACGTGAAGCTTCCCGATACGATCGCATCGTTCAAGGAAATTCTCGAAGGCAAGGTCGACGACTTGCCCGAGGGCGCGTTCTTCTACGCGGGGACGATCGAGGAAGTGCGCGAGAACGCCGAGCGCATGACGCGTGGCTAATACGGTTCCGTTCAAGCTCGTCACCCCGACGCAAATCGTCTTCGAAGGCGAGGCGCAGTTGGTGATCGCGGTCACGACCGAAGGCGAGGAAGGCATCCTTGCGCACCACGCGCCGTTTCTCGCCGCGTTGCGGCCGGGCGTCTTACGCGCCGACGTCGTTCGCCCGGACGCCGGCGGCGCCGCCTCACGCCTCGAGCTGGCGACGAGCGAGGGGTTCATGCAAGCGCTTCCGGACCGCGTCACGGTCTTGGTCGACGAGGCCGTCCGTTTCGAGGACGTCGTCGTCGCCGACGTCCGCCGGGAGCGCAACGAAGCGACGGAGCGGCAGAAGGCTGCGGGGACCGACCGCGCCGGTTTCGAGCGCGAGCAGACGATCATCGAATTCGCCGCCGCGAAGCTTCGGCTGACCGGCCAAAAGTAGGCGGGCGCGGCGCCTACGCGAACGGTAATCGCAGAGCATGCTGGATAGACTGGAGACGACGCTCCGGATTCGGGGCGGCGCGCGTTTGGAGGGCTCGGTGGCGACGCACGGCGCGAAGAACGCCGCGCTGCCCATCATGGCCGCGTCGCTGCTGGCGAAAGGGACGGTAACGCTCCATCGCGTTCCTCGGATCACCGACGTTTCGGTGATGTCGTCGCTCCTGGAGGCGCTCGGTTCGCGCATTCGCTACGAAGGCGACAACACGGTCACGATCGACGCAAGTAACGTTGCGTCGTTTCGCGCCCCCTACGCGCTCGTGCGCAAACTGGCCGCATCCTTCGACGTGGTCGGTGCCCTGCTCGGCCGGTTCGGCCGGGCGGAAGTGCCGTTGCCCGGAGGTTGCGTGCTCGGCACCCGAGCGACCGATATGCACGAGCAAGCCTTTCTCGCGCTGGGATGCGACGTCCATAACGCGCACGGCTACTTGATCGCGCGCTCCCGGGCGGCGCGCTTACGCGGCGCCGAAGTCGAGTTTCGGATGCCCAGCGTCGGCGCCACGAAGAACGCGATGCTCGCGGCAGTCCTTGCGGACGGAACGACGAGGCTCAACAACGTCGCGATGGAACCCGAAGTCGTGGACCTCGCGGACTTTCTGGCGGCGATGGGAGCGAAGATCGCCGGTCAGGGAAGCGATACGATCGTCATTGAAGGCGTGCCCGAGCTTCATGGGGTCGAGTACGAGATCATTCCCGATCGCATCGTGACGGGAACCCTTTTGCTGGCCGGCGCCGTCACCCGCGGCGACGTCACCGTGACGAAATGCCGGCCGGGTCATTTGAGTGCGCTCAACGACAAGCTCGTCGAATGCGGCGTCGTCACGATGAGCGGCGACGATTGGCTGCGAGTGCAGGCCGGCGGCATTACCGGCGGCACGGACATTCTCACGGCGCCCTATCCCGGCTTCCCAACCGATCTCCAACCGCAAATCGCCAGCTTTCTCTGCACCTGTCCGGGGACCAGCGTCGTCGAAGAGTCGATCTTCAACGCGCGATTCTCGTACGTCAACGAGCTGGCGCGAATGGGCGCGGACGTCAAAGTGACGATGGAGAGCAATGCCGCCGTCATCAAGGGGCCCAAGCAGCTTTCCGGCGCGCCGGTCGAGGCGCCCGATATCCGCGCCGGCGCCGGGCTCGTCGTTGCGGGTCTCGCGGCGGCCGGCGAAACCGAGATCATCGGGTTGGAGTACATCGATCGCGGTTACGAACGACTCGAAGAGCTTCTCTCGGAGCTCGGAGGTCAGGTACAGCGAAGCAGCGGCGTAACGCCGCTCGTCGAACCGGCGGGGTTGTTCGAGACGAGCGAATACCCTCGCGTGTCGGCAACCGGATAACTCGACAGCTAGGAGTAACTTTTGGATATCGGGATCGATCTCGGCACGGCGAACGTGCTCGTTCACGTGAAGGGGAAAGGCATCGTTCTGCGCGAGCCGTCGGTCGTCGCGAAAGACGTCAATACCGGCCGGGTTCTGGCGGTAGGCGAAGAGGCTCGCCAGATGCTCGGCCGCACCCCGTCGCACATTCAGGCGATCCGCCCCTTGCGCGACGGCGTCATTGCGGACTTCGAAGTGACCGAAGCGATGCTCTCGTACTTCATCAAGAAAGTGATGAAGGACCGCTCGTGGTGGTCCTCGATCGTAAAGCCGAAGCCGCACGTCACGATCTGCGTGCCGGCGGAAATCACGAGCGTCGAGGAGCGCGCGGTCAAGGATGCCGCGAAGCTGGCCGGCGCGCGCGAAGTCGGAATCATCGAGGAACCGATGGCCGCGGCAATCGGTGCGGGACTTCCGATCGGCGGTCCCTCCGGAAGCATGGTCGTCGACATCGGCGGCGGTACCACCGACGTCGCGGTGATCTCGTTAGGCGGCATCGTCGTTTCGCAATCGCTGCGCGTGGCGGGCAACAAGATGGACGAGGCGATCGTTCGTTACATTCGGCGGGTCTACAACCTGATGAT
>JASHOM010000204.1 GCA_030041115.1 Vulcanimicrobiota bacterium
GCATGCTGGTCAACGCCAACCTCGAGCGCGCCCGCAATGACAAGCCGCTGGAACGGCTGATCAAGAGAAATGCGACCGAGGTGCAGCGAATCTTCTCCACCTTTATTCGCGCGGCGCAACGTGACGGCGACATCGCGGCCGATAAGAATGCCGATGAGCTCGCGGCCTTTATGTTTTCCAGCATCCACGGAATGCGACACATCGGCCGCGCCACCGCAAACCGTACGACCTTGCGCCACGTCGCAAGCGTCGCGCTGTCGACGTTAGACTAGCCGTGTCGACAACCTTCGCCGTTGAGTTGCGAGAGCGAAGGCTTTTCGCTCGACTCTCTCAAGAGGAGTTAGCGGAAGCGGCAAGGATCAGCGCCTCGGCCGTTGGAGCGTACGAACGAGGGGTCCGCAAGATCCCCCATCGGCAAACCGTCGCCATGCTGGCCGACGCACTCGGACTTGGCGGGAAGGAGCGCGCAGAATTCGAGGCGGCAGCACGCTCGACCCATAGATTCGGGCGGAAAACAGGCCGGCAAACGGTGCGCGCGGCGCTGTCGCGAAGCTATGATCTTCTCGCCCCTCACGAGCGCCTGTTCTACCGGCGATTAGGAACGTTTCCGGAGTCGTTTACGATCCGCGAAGCGTGCGGCGCCTGTACGGACCCCGACCTTTCCGAAGCCCGGGCGCTGAGCGCGCTGTCCTCTCTGGTCGAGAATTCGATGGTTTTCGCAGATGACGTTGCCGGGCGGATACGGTATCGTCTGCCGGCCGCCGCAAGATTATTTGCACTCCAAAAAGCGATTGAATGCGGCGAAATTGCCGGCAACGTGCGAGCGCTACTGAGCTGGGCGCTCGGAGAGGGCGCCTCTCCCCTGTTGGCCGCGAAGATCATCCGGCAGCTATCGCTTGGGTGGATCGCCCCGGCGGAGCGGATGCAGTTCCTCAATTGGCTTGGCGCGGCCCTCGCCGGCATCGACCTCGACGAGCTTTCGAGCGCGGACTTTGAGGCGTGCTGGCTGCTTCTCGCGGAGGGGCTCGAGCATGCGGGAGAACCGTTGCGTGCAAGTGCTGCGCGGAATTGCGCCATGGCGCTGCGAGCTCCGGATTGACCTTGCTGTGATGCGGCCGGTCCCTATTGGCGGGCCATCGCGATGCGGTAGAGATCTTCGACGGTCACCAAGTGGCTTTCGTCGATCGTGCCGATGTCGAGCTGCACCCATTTCACTTTGCCCGTAAACTCGTTGCCGCGTTCGGGATAGTCGTCGCTTACCGCCGTCCCCGTCCCAACGCCGACGTCGCACGTTTCGTCCGCCGAAAACACCATTGGGACGGTGTGCTCGACGCGGCCTTCGCCGCACTTCTTCCCGTCGAGGTAGAGGGTGACGGCTCCGCCCTTTCCCAAACCGCCGCCGTCGTAGACGAACTCCGCTCGGAGATGGTGTTCGCCGGCGGGCATGACGGCATCGCCGTACACTTTGAACGACTCGATTCCCGCGAAATTATAGCAGTACGCGGGTTTACCGCCTTTGGCGTAAAGCGCCCATCCGCCGAATTTGCCGCCTTGCGCCACGATCACGCCCTCGGCATCCTCGCTGCCGACGACCAGTTGCGCCGAAACGGAATGCGATTTGTTCTTGAGGTTGAGAACGGAGTTCTCGCTCAGCCGTCCCATCGTGCCGAACAGTAGTTGAGTCTTGCCCTTGATCAGCACCGGACGTCCGGCCAAATCCGAGTTGGCGCGCTCGGCGCGCCGGTCGTCGAGCGGCAACACGTTGTATTTCGCCGCCTCGATCAAGAACAGCCGCTGCAAGTCGTGCAATTTCTCCGGTTGCTCCGTGGCGATGTTGCGCGCCTGCGTCCAGTCGCCGGGCGCGTAGAGCTCCCAGACGTCGTCGTCGATCGGCGGTAAGGCCGTCCCCATGAGCCACGGCGTGCTGTGACGCGTCACTGCGGTCCATCCCTTGTGATAGATGCCGCGGTTCACGAACATTTCGAAGTACTGTGTTTCGTGGGTATCGGCCGCCTTTGCGTCGTCGAACGAGTATGCCATCGAGAAACCTTCGAGCGGCTTTTGTGCGGCGCCGTTGACGAGCGTTGGATGCGGCAGCCCCGCGGCTTCGAGAATCGTCGGCGCAACGTCGATGACGTGATGGAACTGCGAGCGCACTTGACCCTTGGCTTTGACGGCACGCGGCCAGTGAACGATCGCACCGTTGCGCGTCCCGCCCCAGTGGGACGCGACTTGCTTGGTCCATTGGTACGGCGTATCCATCGCGTGCGCCCACCCCACCGCGTAGTGATTGTAGGCGTCGTGAGTGCCGAACTGATCGATGCGAGACTTGAGAAACGCGGGCGTTTCGACGCCCGTCACGCCGTTGAGCACCAACAGCTCGTTGAAGCAGCCGTTGAGGGAACCTTCGGCGGAAGCGCCGTTGTCACCGATGATGTAGTAGATCAGCGTGTTGTCGAGTTGCTTCAGCGTATCGAGTGCCTCGATGAGACGCCCGACGTGATGGTCGGTGTGTTCGAGGAATCCGGCGTAAACTTCCATCTCTCGCGCGAGAATCGGCTTCATGTCGGAAGGCATCGCATCCCAGGCTGGGATTTCCGAAGGGCGTTCGGTCAGCTCGGCGTCTTGCGGAACGACGCCGAGTTTCTTTTGACGCGCAAACGACTCTTCGCGCAGTGCATCCCATCCCCGGTCGAACTTGCCCTTATACTTGTCGGCCCATTCTTTGGGCACGTGATGCGGCGCGTGCGCCGCACCCGGCGCGAAGTAGACGAAGAAGGGCTTATCAGGCATCAAGACGCGCTGTTGTCCGATCCACTCGATCGCGCGGTCCGTGATGTCGACGGTGAGGTGGTAGTCCGGGTCGTCGGGAGGTTCCACCGGCACCGTGTCGCGATAGAGCGCAGGTGCGTATTGGTTGGTCTCGCCGCCGATGAAACCGTAGAAATGTTCGAAACCGCTGCCGGTGGGCCACTGGTTGAAAGGCCCCATCGGGCTCGTCTCCCACACCGGCACCTCGTGGCACTTTCCAAATTGCGCGGTCGAGTATCCGTTGAGCTTGAGCACCTCCGCGAGCGGCGCCGCCGATTGGGGACGTATCGACGAATATCCCGGCGCCGACGTCGCGACTTCCGTAATGCCGCCCATGCCGGCCGAATGATGATTGCGCCCCGTGAGGAGCGCTTGGCGCGAAGGCGAGCAAAGCGCCGTGGTATGAAAGCGGTTGTATTTCAAACCGTTCGCTGCAAGACGCTCCGCGGTGGGCATCCGTACCGGTCCGCCGAAGGCGCTCGACGCACCGAATCCAACGTCGTCGAGCAAGACGATAAGCACGTTGGGCGCACCCGCCGGGGGGCGAAGCGGCTCGATCGGCGGGAACTTCGTATCGGGATCCTTGGCGTCATAGGTCGTCACTCCGACGTGTTGCCGGTCCGGAACGGGAAGGATCTGCCGGCCGCTGGTGCGCTGTTGCGACATCGCGTTCTCCCTTTGCATGACGAGGTGGTTCTCCGTAGGCGCGGTGGTTCGGCGCGAGGCCGCGGTTCCCCGACCCTGACCGCCCGGCTGAGCTCACGGCTTACCCACCACGCGATGAAAAAACTAGGCGGCTGGAGGCTCCTAGGCTGAAAATCGGAGAGCATGTTGCCCCACGACGGCGTGGGAGGCTGAACGCCGAAGCCAAAAAAGTCGATCGTTGCGAGCATGAGGAGAATGGCGGCCCAGTCACGCGCCCCTTGGCGGGCGCTGCGATGCATGCCGGTAAGATCAAGTGCGTCACATGGTCGGTCAAGGAATATTTCAGCAATCGTTCTTCATGCCAAATGCCAGCGCTCCGATCACGAAAGGTGCGCCGCCGTAAACCTCGTCGTAGGCACCGTTTCCAATTTTGTCGCGGTTGGCCCGGCCGATAAAGACCATGCCGGCATTCTGGCCGTAGCCCTCTACCGAAATCGTCGCCACAAGCAGATTGTTGGCGATGAAGTACGATCCGTTGGTAAATTTTTGGCTGCCGATCGTGATCGAAGCCGAGCCGCTGCCGGTTAGCTCGAGGCAGCCCGTAAACCCGTGCGAGCCGCTCACCGTCACCGGCCAATTGCCCCCGTAGCTGCGGGTCGCGATGGGTGCGTCATAGCCACGCGCCGCGCCCGCGCCGGTGGCTCCGGCGATCGCAAGGGCGGCGGCGACGGTTGCAACCGAGGCGCGCTGCAGAGAATGCATGCCGTTCAGTCCTCCAAAAGCGAGTAATCGATAGTGCCGATTGTGCGTGGGAGTGATGAAAAAAGTCTGAGGCGGGGACGGCCGTCATACCTTCGTTACGGGTGGGGGCGCCCATGTGGGATTGGAGGGCGGGAGGATCGACGGCGGCGCCGTCTTCGGCCAGTACATGCGCATCATCAGGATAAACGGCGCGGCTGGCGCCGGCAGCCAGTTCGACTGTGGGGCGCTCGGAGGCTGGTCGTGAGCAAAGTATAGATCGAGAGAACCATCGCTGTTGTACTTGAGATCGTCACGCGCGCTGACGGTGAACTTTTTGAGCGCATTGGGGTAAAAGTAATACTGATCATCGTACATCGTGATGGACCAGAATCCGTTTACCGGGGGCGTCATGCCCTTTGCGAAATGAACGCGGTACACGTTCGACCCGGTTAGAGTTGCGCCGTTGCCGTCGACTTTCGTATTAGGATAGTTTGCATCTTCCGGCAGATTGGCGCCCCAACCGTACGCAGAAATATAGGCGCGTTGCAGGTAGTTCGCACCGTACGTGCCGTTTGCGCCCGGTATGAGCCAGCCATTTCGGACGATTCCGGATTTTTGCTGCATCGCGCTTATCTGTGCCATCGCGAGCGAATTGACGTTGCTGAGACTCTCACGTGTCGCCGGATTGAGCTTATTGATGTCGAACGGCTTTCCCGCGACTATGCCGATGCTTGCCATTTTGGCGGCGATCGCTTCGTCGCGAGGGAGCACCGGCGGATTCTCGGCCATCTGTTTGGCCATGAAAGAAAAGTATTGGCTTGTGTTCCAACCATTAATTATGGTGCGCACCACATCTTTCGGTGTGTACGGGCCGCCGGCTTTGCCGGCCGGCGCAGCGTAGGCCTTCCCGAACGCACTAAGCGGGACGAGCCGAAAGCTCTTTTGTAGCGCGTGAACCGCGGCTAAGTCCGCAGCCGTGCCGGTGCAGTAAACTCGTCCGATGATGAACAGCGAGCCTGACGGCGACTTTACATGCAGCATTCCGGCGGGCACCTCGCCGCGCCACCTTGGGCCGGTGATCAGAACGTTTCGCGCGGAACCGCCCTCGGTTCGCGTGCCGGGAGCCGCAATCACATCGGTCCAGGCATCGTAAATCGGAAACAGGAAGTAGCGCCTTCCCATGTCCGGATACGAGAATACCATAGGCTCTTTGGTAACGTCGAGAAACCCAAACGTATAGAGGGTGTCGGCGTTTGGCGCCGTCACGCCCTTATAGGTGGCCGGCGGGTAGCCGGGGATGCTAACGAGTTGATTCAGCGGGGCCTGAAGCGCTTCGTAGTTCGGCGCAACGGTATTTGTCGTGGCCATTCGAGTGAGTTCCGTCGTGACGAGGGAGTAGCCGTACACGTACGCATCTATCGCAATCTTTTGCGCCTGCGAAGGGCTAAGTGAGGTCGCGGAGCTGGGCGCTCCGATTGTCGCGAACAACGCGGCGAGAGTCGCAACTCCAAGCTGACGCATAACGATCCTCCAAATCAATGGCTCTTTCCGATCCGTTCGAGCCTCATGTTGCCCGAATTATAGGCCTCCGGGACGCGACGGTCTATCCGATACATGCAAAAAAGCTGCCATCCGGCTTTCGAACTGTCGTCTCCGTCGGGGGAACCGTGCTTACGCGAGGCGGTTCAAGGCGCGGTTGGAGCGAGGCGGTGTGGCCGTAAACCGGAAGCGGCTGGTGCATCGCACGGCGAGCCCAAGTTACGATCGTTCGCGCGGGCACCGCCATCGCGGTGACGGAACCGCGGAAGCCGCGTCCTGGTAAGCCTCCGGTTTCGATCTCTGCCGATCCCACGCTCGGCGTCTTGAAAAACCGCTGCAACGCTCCGGGGCCGGGCCGGATCTTGGCGAATATAATCCAGCCCGGGGATGCGATCAAGTTGGGGGAGCCGAGCGAGCTTGGAAGGCATCAGAGTAATTGACCAAAGGATTCGGCGGCCTAAGGCCCCATGTAGCTCAAAGGAAAGGTGGCGATGATTGATGGGTGCTGCGGAGCCGCTTGCGCAAAACAAAGCCCCGGATGACAGCGGCCGCTCAAGAGTACGACGTGAACGCCACAGGATCGCGTATCGGCGCCGATCTCGACAAGTCCAATGGGCAAATTTTCGACGTTTCCGGTTTCGCGCGCGTGGCCCGTGGAGCCGAGGTAGGACGATGCAACCGCTCCTTTTCGGCAAAAGCTTTTCAGAACTACAGATAACCGCGATTGCCGCATCGTTCGGCACGCTGTTTTGGTTCGAAGTGCGCAGGAAACTCGCGAACCCGTGCTTTGCCGGCGCAAAGCCGGATGGCCGCTGACATGCGCCAAAGTGGCGCGGAGGCACCCGACGCCGGCACGATTCCGGTCGCAAATGTAACGGCCGCGGATTTTGAAAACCCATCGCAGTGCTGCGACGTCGTGATGAAGGGCGGCGTGACCAGCGGTATCGTCTACCCTTCGGCGATCCTGCGCATCGCACAGCGCTTCACGCTCAAGAACATCGGCGGCACCTCGGCCGGCGCGATCGCAGCAGCCGTCGCCGCTGCCGCCGAGTACCGCCGGCAATCCAACAAGACCGGCGACGGTTACATGAAGATGAAGACGCAGATCATGGATTGGCTCTCGAAGGCTGGGAAGATGCAGTCGCTCTTCGTCCCGGTGATCCTGGCGTGGCCGCTCTTTCATGCCTTCCTTTGGGTCATCAGCCTGGGCAGCGCGGCACGACGTTTCACGTTACCGGGTGCGTTCAACCTCACGCTCACCGCTCTTGTTGGCGTCTTTGCGGTGGTCGGATTCTTCGAAGCGCTCGTGCAGCGTCAGCTTCCCGTCATAGGAGTCGCGGCTCAGTTCGTCGCGATGATCGTGATTCTGCTCATCGTGATCGCCGCGCTCTGGATCATACTCGTCTTGCCGGCGAACAACTTCGGCATGTGCAGCGGAGGTAAACCATGGACCCTTCCGTGGAGCGCGGAGCCGCTAACGTTTTGGATGTCGCGGCAGATCGACGATCTCGCCGGCATGCCGGCGAAGACGCCACTCACCTTTACCCATCTTCGAGAGGTCGGCGTGAATCTCGAAATGGTGACGACGTGTCTGACGATGGGGCGCCCGTTTCGCATCCCGTTCGAATATGATCTCTTCTATTTCCGTCCCGACGAGTTCCGTCGGTACTTCCCGCCGTACGTTGTCGAGTGGCTTGAACGGAACGGACGCGCACCGGAAGAAGGCGATAGGGATTCCGCAGCGCGTCATGAGTACCTAAAGAACAGAGGCTACTTCCCGCTGCCGGAGCGCCGGGATCTGCCCATCGTCGTCGCGGCACGTATGAGCTTGTCCTTTCCGTTGCTACTTAGCGCCATACGTTTGTACGCCATCGACTACTCCCTCCAGCAAAATGAAGCGGCCCCGGCTACGCCGCAGATCGAGGCCTGCTGGTTTTCCGACGGTGGGCTCTCGAGCAACTTTCCGATCAGTTTCTTCGATGGCCCGTTACCGTCGTGGCCCACGCTGGCAATTACGCTCGAGGGGTTTCCGCCGGACGTCTCGGAGAGCGATCCGGCCGCAGGCGCCGTCATGGCGACCGACAACAACGCCGAAATCGGCAGTACCTGGACCCGCCTGGCCGGCACCCCCGCTTTTTACGGTGCAGTCATCAACGCGATGCAAAACTGGCAGGATACGATGCAATCCGAAGCTCCCGGATTCCGTGACCGCATCGCTCACATTCGCTTGAGTTCCCAAGAAGGCGGCATCAATTTAACGATGCCGGCATCGGTGATCCAGACGCTACTCGCCCGTGGCGAACGCGCCGGCCGGCTGCTCGTGAATCACTTTCAGATTCCCATTCCTCCCAGGCCGTTTATCATGTCGTGGGAGAACCACCGCTGGATACGCCTCCGCACGACGCTCGACGTCATGCAGCGCTATGCCGAAGACTTTCGTAAAGGCTGGAACGATTCGGCCGAACCGGCGTACGCCGGCCTCATCGCAAACGGGATGTCGCCGCCATCCGATTCTTACAGATTTACATATCCAGACCAAGTACGCTCGGCGGAGCAGGCATCTCAATACATCGTCGATACTGCAAACGTCACCGATCCGGGAAACGCGTCGCTTTCCGGCAAAGAGGCTCACGCGCCGTATCCCATCTCCGACCTACGCGCGCGCCCACGCTACTGACGCATTGCCGGCGAGTAGCTCTCCCGCGTCCGTGCGAGGAATGAAGCGCGTGGTTCTGAGCCATGGCCCCTTGCTCGCTGGCAAATGGCGCGATGGCGCGAGTAAAACGGCGTCGACCCGGCGTACGAGCCGGTGACGATCGCTATTGCGGTGTCCCACTGGTCCGACGGTTCGCCTGCCCCAAAGTGACGGCTACGGTTGAAAAGAGCAACTTTCGGATGGTTTTTCATCAGCCGAACGCGCTAGACTTAGCGCGCAATGATAACGCACGAACAAAGCGAGATGGAAGCCGTTCTCGGGATGGCATCCTCCCACGCCTTAGAGTTTCTTCGACGGCTCGATAAACGGCCCGCGAACGCGACGGCGGACGCCATCACGCTGCGCCGACGACTCGATCATACGCTTTCCGAACACGGAATGGCGCCGAAAGATGTAATCGCATCACTCATACGTTCGATAGAAGGAGGCCTTCTCGGCACGCAAAGCGGTAGATTCTTTGCATGGGCGATTGGCGGTGCGCTGCCATCGGCGCTCGCTGCCGATTGGCTCACCTCGACGTGGGGGCAGAACGCCGCGCTTTACGTGAGCAGCCCTGCGGCAGCGGAGGTTGAGAACGTCGCGGGCGGTTGGCTTAAAGAAATTCTAGGACTCCCTCGCGGCGCGAGCTTCGCCTTCGTTACCGGCTGTCAAGCGGCGCATCTAACGTGCCTTGCCGTCGCGCGAGATTCGCTTCTGCGGAATCATGGCTGGGACGTCAAGACGCGTGGCCTTGCCGGTGCGCCACAGCTGCGCGTCATCTGCAGCGCCGGCGTACACGCCTCCGTCGAAAAAGCGGTCCGGCTCTTAGGTTTGGGGACCAACAGCATGACGCTGTTGCCTCCGAACAAT
>JASHOM010000205.1 GCA_030041115.1 Vulcanimicrobiota bacterium
GATCTCGCTGCAATCAAGCAAAATTTCGGCGAGATGAACGCGAGCCTTCACATAGCCCGGCAAGTAGTCAATCGACGCGCGGTACCACTGCGCCGCCAGGCCGGCGCGCGGCGCGGGAACACGTTCGCCCCAGAGCACCCCGAGTTCGAAGCATACCCACGCAAGGGCGAACGGCGAGGCGTCCCGATATTCGCGTAGCGCTCGCTGTCAGCTTTATGCTCGCGATCAACGGATGCCACATGGCTCCGAACGTCCCAATGAGCGCCCATACCCGATCGGGCGGCGCGGCAACGTCTACGCTGGTGACCACGGTCTGCGGTTGCGTGTTGGGCGCCGCCAAATAGGGAAAGGTTTTGCTCGCCGGCTTGGTCGCGCCCGTGGCCCCACCCTGCATGAACTCACCCTTGTCACGGTTCACCAGCCAGGTCAGCAACATATCGAAGTCTTGCGTATCGGGGGTACGGCCGCCGCCAGTCTGATAGGCGAGCCCATTGAGCGTGCTTTTCTCGATCTCGAGAAAGCTCGTGTCGGTAATCGGCTTGGAAACGTCAAACAACAGATAATCGTCGAGAAAGACGTCGGCGCTCGCAGCCAGCCCCGCGAGCGTCCAATCCGCGTTGCCGTCACGCATGTCGTAGTTCGCCAGGCTCTCCAGCAGGCGTTTGCGAAACAACGGCTTGAATTCCTCGGCGATGGCGAATGGGACCTGCTGATTCCACAAGTCGCGCAGGTCGTCCACGCCGACCAGGCCGGGGTTGTTGAGACGAAGGTTGGTCTGCTCCGGCCGCCCGATCCAATCGAAGCGCGAAGGATCGTGGTCGACGGGACTCGGAGATCTGGGGACCGGAGCGGTTTCCACGATAGCCCCGAACAACGCGCCTTTTGCCGGGTCGAGGACGCGCCGCGTATCGAATTCGACGACGATAGACAGCACGTTATCGTGCTGCAGCAGATTAGGAGATTTCGTCAGCGATTTTTCGCCGACGATCCAGGCCAGCAGAAACGGATCGGAGCGCAAGCCGGCAAAGATACGGACTGCGCCGTCCGGGGTGACCGCACCGCGTTCGTCGTTGACGACGAAGCGCAGTTGCTGACTGCCCGGCAACGTGCAGATGCCGCGCTGAACGGCCTTGCCGTCGGGCCCCGCTTCAAGGGTGTCAAATCGGCAGCTGAAGCGGAATTCCTCGGCACCCGTCTTGAACCTCGCGGCGTCGCCCGCTCCCGCGACCGTCGCCCGGCGGAGCACGATCGCGTAATTGGCCGCGTTCGAAAATACCGCGCTTGCACCCGCGGACGGAAACGCGTTCGCCGCGAGCACCGTTCGGCCGGCATTCTGCGGGCTCGTGAACGCGAACAGATCGGTGAGATCAACCGACGGATCACCGATTTGTCTTGGTCCATCGATATGATCCGACATCGCTTGCTTCCACTGTGATCCCGTAAGATAAACGATTGTCGTTACGGTGAGGCCGACAATGTCATCTTATCTCTATCACGAAGGCAAAGCGCACGCGCACCAAATCATCCGGCGCACGAACGATCGTTCGCCTTGGCGCATGCTGCAATCTTTCCTCGTCAGCGCAATCACCTTGACAGCGGCAACGGTCGCCTTCGCCGCGGACGACGCGCCGACAAAGCGCGTGACAATCGATCAGAGCATCGATCAGGCGACGCTGCACCGTTATCATTTCACCGACCAGGGTACGCGCCTCATCCCCGCGGCGTGGCTCGACGCGCTCGTCGATGAGAGCGGCAAGCGGGTCATGGATCCTGAGGCGCTGAGGCGACTGGGCTTCCTGTTCGACGACGTCAAAGACGACGTCCGCAATCCCTATGGCTGGCCGATCGGCTTCACCGTCAGCGACCCGAAGACGACCGGCGGCATCCCCATTGCAGGGTTGAGCTGCGCCGCCTGTCATACGGGGCAGGTCGAGTACAAAGGAACCGCCGTTCGTATCGAGGGCGGGCAGTCGATGATCGATCTCGCCGGGTGGGCGGAGAATATCCTCGGAGCAATCGCGGCCCTTGCGCGCGATCCCGCCCGGATCGCGCAGTTCCGCGCCGACGCGGTCAAGGCGGGATATCCCGCTGACCGGATCGATCAAGACTTGGAGGCCGTAGTCGAGGCGATCAAGAGTCTCGGCGGCGGACCGTCCTTCTATGAAATCCATACCGTCGCCGCAGGCCGCGGGCGCTATGACGCGGTGCAGGCCATCGGCAATCAGGTGTTCGGCGGTGACCTCGGCGTGCCGGCCAACTCGTACCCACTCGACGCGCCGGTGAATTACCCGCAGCTTTGGGACATCTGGCGGCTGAGCTGGCTGCAGTTCAACGGCTTTCTGCCGCCAAATTCGACATCACGAAATATCGGCGAAGCTCTCGGCGTGCGAGCGCAAACCCACATCGTCGACCGGCGCACCGGCGAGCTCAATCCTGAGCCGCTGCGCTGGCAGACTTCGGTGCAGCTCGACAACATCATCTGGATCGAAAACACGCTGAAGAACCTGAAAGCGCCGTCGTGGCCGGCGGACGTCCTCGGCCCGATCGATCAGGCCAAGGCCGAGCGAGGCCACGAGCTGTTCGTCGCCAATTGCGCTCACTGTCATCAGATCAGAGAATTGCCGAGCGGATTGTGGGACGTGATCGTCGTTCCGCTGCGCGAGGTCGGCACGGATCCCGGCCAGGCGTTGCACTGGGCCGGACGCACCTATGACGCCAGCAAGCTCGGCTTGGGCAAACAGGCGAATGCCCATCAGCTCAATGTCGCCATCAACGCAATTCGCAGACAGCTCTACGTCGATTACAAGACCCCGGCTGACGAGCAGGAACCGGACGTGCATTTCGCGGCGCCGTGCGGCTACAAAGCGCGGCCGCTGATCGGGGTATGGGCGACACCGCCTTTTCTCCACAACGGCTCCGTGCGTACCGTGTTCGATCTGCTCAGCGACACGCGGCCGGGCCGCTTTCGCTTCGGCAGTCGCGAATATGACCCCGTTCACCTGGGCTATACGGAAGACGACGGTCCCGATTCGATGGTCTTGGAGACTTCGATTGCGGGGAACCACAACACCGGCCACTGGTGGACCGACGACACCAAGCGTCCGGGACGGATCGGCCGCAAGCTCACCGACGATGAGAAATATGCTTTGATCGAATACCTGAAGTCGGCGAACTACGACAACTATCCGAGGAACAAGGTCGCCAAGGAGCAAGCTTTGCCCTGCGCCAACGACAAGAATTGGCCGAAGCGATTTTCTATTCGTCCTGCCAAGTAAAACGAGTGCTACCGCACGCGGTTACGTCACCGCTGGTGCGGTTCCGCCACCCTGTTCCAGCCGCTGCTGACGATCTGCTGATCGAGCGGCCGTTTGAGCAGTTTGAACCGGTTCGGATCGATGGTCTGGGGCTGCGTGGCCACTTGCTGCTCCGCCGCGACCTTTGTCGGGTTCGCCTCCTCGGCTCCACGCTCGAAGGTCGCGCGTTGGCGGGTGGTACGGCCACGCCAACGGTCGACAACCGCCGCCAACACATGTTGATCCGTTGCCTCGCCATCTTCGCCGGGAGTGACGGTTACGCTCTTCGGCAACAGCTGTATGGGCAATTGGTCAAACTTGAGCCGCGTCGGCAGCGCCACGCCCTCGCCGAATGCGAACGCCTCGCCAGTGCCGAGCGACGGCAGGAAGGCGAGGAAGTTGGCGGCCGTATCGGCCACTGCTGAGCGCAACAACGCCTGGTCGCGATCGTTGGTCATGCGCATCGCGAACAACGTGCTGCATTGCGACAAGATCGTCGAATCCAGTTCCGCCGGCCGCTGCGACACCAGGCCGAGAAAGACCCCATATTTGCGGCCTTCCTTGGCGATACGGGAGATCGAGCGGCGGGTCGGAGCAAAGCCGATCGAATGATCCGCCGCCATGTAGCGGTGCGCTTCCTCGCAAAGCACCAGCAGCGGGTTGGCGCCGTCGCTCCACAGGCCGAGATCGAACGCCATGCGGCA
Source organism: Vulcanimicrobiota bacterium (assembly GCA_030041115.1). Classification (GTDB taxonomy): domain Bacteria; phylum Vulcanimicrobiota; class Vulcanimicrobiia; order Vulcanimicrobiales; family Vulcanimicrobiaceae; genus Cybelea. Next base: position 3,998 of record JASHOM010000205.1, read on the forward strand.
GGTGACCGACACCACCGCGTCAACCACCTCGGAGGGGAAGCCGGCCAACTGGAGGATGGTGACGGGCACGCCGTCGGTCGGGAGCCGGAACAGCGTGGAGAGGATCTCGACCATCGTGTCGCCGCCGACGTTCGCATTATCGAACATGAAGGCGTAGCGTGGGTCGTTGCACGCGGTCTCTATGCGGGTGATGAGCTTATGATAGACCATCCGCGACGAGCGGTTTTCCAGTTTTCCCATGCGCGCGTCGAGCAGGCCGATAAGATCGGAAATGCGATAGGGCACGGGCACGTCGACGGTGTAGCGCGTAATCCCGGCTTCGCCGGCCCTTATGCTCATGCGCCCGCTGGCCGCGGTTTGTTGCGCATAGGCCGATTTGGCGAACGGAATACACTCCGACAGAATATCGACTTCCTCGTCGAGGCTGGGTCGGCCCCCAAACAACACGTCGACGATCTCGTCGAAATTGTAGAGCCAGAACGGCAATTTGATGTTGCTGGGATTGAGCACCAGCGCCCGCTCGCCAAAGCAGCGGCCGTATTCGTTGTGCACGTCGAGCAGCAGCACGCGCAGATCGGACCGCGCCGCTAGAATCTCGTGCAGCAGCAACGTCACGGCGCTGGATTTGCCGACGCCGGTAGTGCCGAGCACCGCGAAATGCTTGCTGAGCATCTCGTCCACTTCGACGCGCGCCGCGATCGTTGCATCCTGTTGCAGCTTGCCGACCTCAATGGTCCGCGAGCAGTCGGTGCGAAAGATCAGGGCCAATTCCTGCGATCCGACCGCGGTCACGGGGTCGCCGATGGCCGGATAGGTCGACACCCCGCGTTCGAATTTCGCGGCCGGAGTGTCATGATTGTGGATTTCGCCGATCAGATCGAGCTGTGCCAAGGCCAAGCGATTGTTGTCGCTCCGCGTCGGATCGGCGCCCAGCGAAACATCGGCGATCAACCCGATGAGCAGCGACTTCCCGGCGCGCACGCCGAGAAATTTTCCGACGGTGGCGCGCGTTTCTTCCGGCGTTTGCTGAGAGTCCGCGGGAATGCCAACGCTTGCCTGCGAACCGCGCACTGAGATGACGTGGCCGAGCGTCCTGGCCTGCGGCGCCGGCAAAGCAGCGCCGGCCTGGGAAGTCGTCGCGAACGGCAGCGTCATTATTACCTTCGGTCCGGAATTTTTCGGAGCGCTCCGTGATGTTTAGCGCGCTCCGCTGGAAATTCCGTTAAAGTAGCTAAAGCCGTTGGGCGAAAACTTCCACAGTAAGATTGGGTAACGATCGTCGGCGCGATCATTCGTGCTGTAGCGGTTAAGTGGGAGTTGCGTAACTCTCAAAAATTCGAAGACAAATGTCGCCTAGCGCGTCGAGCGTGCTGCGCCACGCGCCGCCGAACGCTCCCGCCCTGCCGTCGCGGCGCGGGCATCGCTGCTGCCGCGCGTAAGTCCTAAGTCTTCGAGCAGCACCGGTTTCGAGTAATAGAATCCCTGCGCGTATCTGATCCGCGTCGCCGCTTGCAAGTAGGCGGCCTCTTCAAACGTCTCGACGCCCTCCGCGATGATCGTCATGCCAAGCGGCTCGCTGAGCGCTTCGATCGCTTTCAGCACGCTTTGACTACGAGCCCGCTTGTGGATGTTGGTGATGAACGAACGATCGATCTTAAGCTCATCCGCCGTGATGTCGGCCAGTGCGCCAAGCGACGAATAGCCGGTGCCGAAATCGTCGATCGAGACTTTGACGCCGATCTCCTGTAGCATGGGTATGACGTGAGACTGGAACTGGCTCTTGGCGATGAAGGCGTCCTCGGTCACTTCGACGATGAAGCGCTCCGGGGTTTTGGTGGACGTGAGCTCGTCACAGAAGCCGCGCATGAAGTTGAGATCGCCGGCCTGCTTGGCGGCGACGTTCACGCTGACGGTCACCTGCGGGCCGAACGCTTCGTCGATCAGAACCATGGATCTGACGATTTCGCCGAGCGCCAGATAGGTCAGATCTTCGATCAGGCCGAGTTCGGTCGCGAGCGCAATGAATTCTCCCGGCGCTGGAATCACGCCTTCGGAGTCGCGCAGGCGGATCAGCACCTCGACCCCGACGATCTCCTGGGTGCGGATGTCTACCTTCGGCTGAAATGCACAGCAGAACCGGCCGTCGCGGACGGCAAGACGCAGCCGTTGCTCTTGCGCCATGCGCGCCGCCATGGCGCGCCCCATGTCGGTATCGAACAGCGCGGCGCCGCCCTTCGCGCCCGTCTTTATCCTATACATCGCGGTATCAGCAGCCCTGCGCAGCATCTCGTAATTAAGGCCGTGATCGGGATAGACACTGACGCCAATCGAGGCCGAGGTCAGAATTTCAAACCCCTCGATGAGGAACGGCTCCTTGAGCTGCGCCAGGAGATTTTCAATCACCGTTTCGAGTTCACTGTCATCGTCGAGCGGGCTGAGCACGAGCAGAAACTCGTCGCCACTAATACGGCTCAGGATATCGGAAGGCCGC
>JASHOM010000206.1 GCA_030041115.1 Vulcanimicrobiota bacterium
GCGTTCGCGGTGCATAGTGATGAGCAAACTGGCCGGGCGCTCGCACCGGACCGCTGCTCGCACGGGTAAGTGGACCCGTCACTGCCTCGATTGCTTCCACGGGAACTGCGCCGGGGCGCAAAAGCGACGGCCGCGGTTCGAGCGCCACGATCGTCGACTCGATGCCGTGCTCCGTGCGACCGCCGTCCAGAATGAGATCCACGCGATCGCCGAGCCCGGCGAGGACGTGTTCCGCGCGAGTCGGACTCAACGCGCCGAAAGCGTTTGCGCTCGGCGCGGCAAGCGGCGCCCCCACCGCTTCGAGCAACGCTCGCGCGATCGCGTGCGACGGCATGCGCACGGCGACGCTGGGCAATCCGGCGGTCACCAGATGCGGAACCTCGGAGGTCTTGCGCAGCACCAGCGTCAGCGGACCCGGCCAAAAGCGCTCGATGAGCAGTTGCGCAACCGGGACGAGCTCGCCGGCCACGCGATCGAGCATCGTACGGTCGAGCACGTGGACGATCAACGGATCGAAGTGCGGACGCCGCTTGGCCTCGAAGATGCGCGCCGCCGCCGCCGCATCCAAAGCGAGCGCTCCCAAGCCGTAGACGGTTTCGGTCGGGAAGGCAACCACGCCGCCGCCGCGCAGGATCTCCGCAGCGCGCGCGATCCCTTTCGGCTCGGACGGGAGCACCATTGGGAGAGGATGACCCCCGTGCCCCGCCGATACCTTTAATACCATGCCGCGTTGCCGCCGCTCTTCGCGTGCTTTAGCGCTCGCCGGTTCGTTCTGCGCCGGCCTTTTGGCGATGTCGCCGAGCGGCTGCGGCGGCGCAAGCTCGCCGGCGGCAGGGCCGCTCCCGCCGCCCGGCGTGGCGAAGCAAGGTCAATACTTTACGCATATCGTCATCATCATTCAGGAGAACCGCACGTTCGATAATCTCTTTGCGACGTTCCCGGGCGCCGATGGTACGACGACCGGGAAGACGCACGACGGGAAGTCGGTTCCGCTGCGAAGCGCCAACCTCGAAAGCCCCGTCTCGCCGAACAACGGCTATCTGTATTGGCGCAGAGATTGCAACGGCGGCAAAACCGGCGTGTGCAAAATGAACGGTTTTGATACGGTGCCGATCGGCAGAGTTCCGGGACTTTACGTTTACCAATACGTACGACCCTCGCAGATTCGGCCGTATTGGGATCTCGCCAAGCAGTACGTTCTTTCCGATCACACCTTCCAAACCCAAGGCAGCGGGAGCTTCACCGCCCACCAAGATCTCATCCGCGGCGGCACCACGCTGGGCAACTCGCAAGCCCTGATCGATTTTCCGAATGACTCGGGCTATCCATGGGGGTGCGACGCATCGAACGATACGACGACCTCGCTGATCACCGAGCATAACTCGTACGAACCCGGCGCCGGTCCGTTCCCATGCTTGACCTACGCGACGCTTCGCGACTTGCTCGACGCCGACGGCGTCTCTTGGCGTTACTACGCACCGGCGGTCGGAAGCGGTTTCGCCGGCAACCTCTGGAACGCGTTCGACGCGATCGACGCCGTCCGGCACGGGCCCGAATGGACGACCAACGTGATTTCGCCGCAGACCCAAGTCTTCACCGACATCGATCGCGATACGCTTCCCGCCGTTGCTTGGATCATTCCCGACTACGCAAACTCCGATCATCCCGGCGACAGCTCGGATACCGGTCCGTCTTGGGTGGCGCAAGTGGTCAATGCAATCGGTCAGAGTCCGGCCTGGAAAACGACGGCGATTCTGATTCTCTGGGACGACTGGGGCGGCTGGTACGACCACGTGCCCCCGCCGGGCACGCGGCGCTATGGGGGCCTGGGCTTTCGCGTTCCGCTGATCGCCGTTTCACCGTACGCAAGGAGCGGGTACGTTTCGCACAACGAATATCAGTTCGGAAGCGTGATCAGATTCGTGGAGGACAACTGGGATTTGGGACGTTTGGGGACGACCGACGTCCATTCCGCCGATTTCGTGAAAGACTTCTTCGACTTCGAGCAGCGGCCGCGGAAATTCGCCCCGATCCAGACCGAATATTCGAAATCGTTCTTCTTGCATCAGCCTCCGTCGAACCAGCCGGTGGATTACGAATAAAGTTAACTACGATTAGTGATGATTATCATCGATTTCGCCGCAGCCGCTCGGTCGAATGGGACCGGCACGCAAACGGCGAAGATGCGGGCATAGCGCATGCGCATTTTAGATAAGTTCTCGAACCCTCCGTCTCCCCGTGCCTCGGGCGCGGCCGGAACGATTGCCGCGCGTCCGCAGGCCGTTCCCGTCGTTTTGTCCGATTTCGAAACGATCGAGGTAACGGCCCCCGTCGCGCAGGACGACCTCAAGCAGGTTCAAGCTCACTTCATGACGCTCGCGCAGTGCGCCGCGCGACACGCAGCCACGCCCGCCGAACGCGAGCGAATCGGACAGACGTTGCACGAACGCATGGCGCGCTACGGCACTTCTTCCGAGTACATCGCGCGCCGCCAAGTCAGCGTTCTCTCCTCGCGCTTCGTGAAGCGCGACCCGGGCAGCGAATCCGAGTCGATCAGACGCTACGGCGATTTACGCAACCCGACCGGCGAAACGCTCGACGAACGCATGAATCTTTTCGAGGAGATCGCGTGCGGGGTCTTCGAGCGCGTCTATCGCGAGGCGGAGGCGCGACCGGACGACATCGTGCACGTCAGCTGTTCGGGCTACGTCTCACCGAGCCCGGTCCAGATTTTTCTATCGCGGCGCGGCTGGCTCGACGTCGGCGTGACGCATTCATATCACATGGGCTGCTACGGCGCGTTCCCGGCCGTGCGCACCGCATTGGGCCTCGTCGGCTCGTCGTACGTCTCGCTCCCCGAGCGAAAGAGCCGAGTCGATTTGGTGCATACCGAATTTCTCTCGCTCCACTTCGATCTGCTCGGCGACGAGCCGGACAATATCGTTACGTCAACGCTGTTCGCCGACGGCTTCATCAAGTATACGGCGTATCCGCACGCCGAGTTCGCGAAGGAGGGCCGCAGCGGCGGCCTCAAAGTGCTGGCAATCGACGAGCGCATACTTCCCGATTCGCTTCCCGAGATGACCCTGCGCCCCGGACCGCTGCAGTTCGACATGTCGCTCTCCAAGCGCGTACCGTTCATGATTCGAGACTCGATCGTCGACTTCGTCCGCGATCTTTGCTCGCGCGCCGGCCTCGATTTCGAGCGCGACAAGGCCGCGATGACGTTCGCGATCCATCCCGGCGGCCCGGCGATTCTCAACCAGATTCGGGGCAAGCTCGGCATCGACGAGACGGCCGTCGAGATGAGCCGCCGGGTGCTCCACGAGCACGGAAACATGGCTTCGGCGACGGCCCCGCACATCTGGAAGCTCATCGCCGAATCACAGGCGATTCGCAGCGGAACGAAAGTGTTGAGCATGGCCTTCGGGCCCGGCCTGACGGTCATCGGCGCAGTATTCGAGAAAGTATAGCCATGACGACGACCGACCCCAAAGCCGCGCAGCGATTCTCGGTGCCGGGACCCTTCTACTGGAGCGTGCGAGGCGTCCATGCGGCCGCACCGCTCTTCGTCGGGCTCGGCAACATCGAGTCGCGCCTGCTCGCACGCCGTCTGGCGGCGACCCGGGTCGACCGTCCGGTCTACATCTGCGGACTCCCGCGCGCGGGAACGACGATCTCGCTGCAGATGCTCAGCGAGCATCCCGACGTGGTAACGCACAAATACGCCGATTTCCTCATGCCGTACATGCCCTGGGTTTGGAACAAGGTCTTCCCACGAATACCCGTCGACGCGATGCGTAAGCCGGTCCAGCGAATCCACCGGGATCGCATCGAGGTGACGCGCGACAGCGCCGAAATGGGCGAGGAGATTCTGTGGGAGCATTTCTTTCCGCAGATCCACGACGAGTTGCGCCGCAGCGTACTCGACGGCGCAACCTCGAATCCCGCTTTCGAACGCTTTTACGGCGAGCATTTGCGTAAGCTGGCGCTGGTGCGAGGGCGCCCTCGCTACGTGAGCAAAGCGATCATGTGCGTCGTACG
>JASHOM010000207.1 GCA_030041115.1 Vulcanimicrobiota bacterium
GCGCAGTTCGCGCTCGTCGATGGCGACGCCGGCCGCTTCCATTTTCGCCAGCACCGGGGCCAGCGGCAGCTCGACTTCCTCGTACAGCCGCAGCTGATCGCGCGTCCCCAGCTCTGCGCGAGTCTTGACGAGCAGCGCGACGGTTGCGTCGGCGTGGGCGGCCGCTTCGGCGGGTATCTCCGCCCCCAGAAACTGCGCGGCGGCATCTTCGATCTCGGCAAAGCCGCGCGCCGGATCGAGCAAATGTGCGGCGATCATGGCATCGTCGTCGAACCGGGCGTTTCGGATGCCGAGCTCGCGCATGAAGTGCAACAGCCCCTTGGCGTCGTAGGCGCCGATCCTCGCGCCGGAAGCGAACATCGCCTCGATCGCGGTTCGTACGCCTTCGTGTGAAAGCGCGCCGCGGAGAAAGCCGATGCCCTCGCCGGCGCTGCCGCTGACGCCCAGCGCATCGCCGCGCCGCGCGAACGCGATCTTGCCGGCGCCGTTGAGGGCTTGCAGCTCGGCGGCGAGCCGCGCGAATTCGGGCGGGTCGACCGACGGTTCGTAACTCCGATAGTTGCCGCGCAGCTTCGAGACCTTATCGAAAAGCGGAAGACCGGAGGGCGGCGCGAGTTTTGCGAGCAGCGTCTTGAACTCGAGCTCGCTGTAGAGGCGGTAAAGATCGCTCTCCGGCGGCGCGTTGTAACGGCTGCGCTCCCAGTCGATCGAAAGCGGAAGATCGCGCCGCACGATCGAGATCGCGCGGCAGAGACAGGCTTGCTGCCCGAACTGTGCGACCAACGCGCTCAGTTTGGGATTTCCCGCAAGCGACGGATCGGCGACGAGCGCGTCGAGCGAACCCGCGGCCTGCAGGAGCTTGGCCGCAGTCTTTTCGCCCACGCCGGGGATTCCGGGAAGGTTGTCGGACGGGTCGCCCTTGAGGCCGCGAAAATCGGGAAGCTGCTCGGGACCCAGCCCGAAGCGCTCGCGCACCGCCGCCGGATCGTAGCGCCCGAGCTCGGTGATGCCGCGACGCGTCGTGAGCACGGTGGTGCGTTCATCGACGATCTGCAAGAGGTCGAGATCTCCGGTGACGACGGTCGTCTGCTCGCCCGCCTCTTCGGCCTGACGGGCCAGCGTCGCGATCACGTCGTCGGCCTCTTGTCCTTCGATCTCGACGATCGGAATGCGATGCGTGTCGAGAACGCGGCGGACGAGCGCGAACTGGCTGCGCAGCTCGTCGGGCATCGCTCGCCGCTGCGCCTTGTACTCGGCGAAGAGCGAAACTCGTTCGACCGGCATCCCCTTGTCGAATGCCGCGATGACGTGCGCCGGTTTCTCGTCTGCAATCAATTTATTGAGCATCATCGTGAAACCGTAGACCGCGTTGATCGGCGTCCCCGTGCTCGTCGTCAGCCCCGGAAGCGCGAAGAACGCCCGGTAGACCAAGCCGTACGTATCGAGCAGCATCAACGCCATTGCGATCCCGTTACTTCACCACGATGGTGGAGGAAGCGGCACTGACGCTGCCGTCGTCGGAAATATCGAGCACCGAGAGATCGTAACGACCGCTGCGCTGGGGCACCGTAACGGCAATGCCGCCGGAGTCGCCGCGGGCCACGTCCCACGACACCGCCTGCGCGTCGGCTTGTGCGAGCGAGAGCTCCGGCGGAGGGGCCGTGCGGCGAACGAAGCCGAGCGCTTGAGCTTGGTCACCCGTCGAACGCACCCAGGGATGCCACGTCGCGGCTTCCGGTGCCCCGCTCTGCGTCGTCGTCACGCCGATGCCGAGCAGCTCCGGTGCCGAAGCGAAGAACGCGCTGCCCGAAGGCGCGCCGCGACTGATCCGTACGACGAACGTCCCGACGCCCTGAGAGGCGCCCGCGAAGGCGATCTTTGCGTCGGTCCCCGGCGAAAACTCGGCGCTCGTCATCGCCAACTGTGCGGAACCGGGACGACCGGGGGCGGCGAGCGCGACCGGCACCGTACTCCACTCGAGCGCTCCGTCGTGCACGAAAGCGGCGCCGACGCGCAGCTCGCCCGCCGCGTCGATGGCGCGCAGCCGGGCCGACGCGTGACCGCCGGCCGCGCTTGCGACCCGGAACGCAACGCCCAGCGCGCTCTCGAAAGTGATCAGCGCATCGCCCTGCGCGCCCGGCGCCGCGGCGTCGACGTTCACGTTCTCTCCGGGACGATAGGTTTGCCGATCGAGCCGGATGCCGACGTTCGGGCTCGCGCCGCCGGTCGCGGCCGCCGCGGCTTGCGGATCGACCGTCACCTGCGCAGCGTCCATCGCGCGTCCGGCGCGATCCACCCACGCAACGAGAAGATTCGTTCCCAGCTCCGGCGCGCCGAAGCTTCCGCGCGCGTGGCCGTCGGCGCCCAGCGTTAGGTTCTGCTCGGCGCCGGTCGCCCCGTGCGAAAGCTCGACGGTGACCGCGGCGCCCGCAAGCGGCTTTCCGTCGAGCGAGGCGGCGTAGACGTCGAAGCCGATCGGCGTACCGATGCTCTGCGTCGTGCGATCGACCGTCAACCGGATCGCGGCCTGTGCGGTCGGAACCGTGATGCGCGTGTCGGCCGTCGCGCCGTCGGATTCCACGCGCACGCCGTAGGTCGAACCCAGCTCGTCGGTCGGATGAGGAATATCGACCGTGGCGTTTCCGTTTCCGTCGGTTTGCACGGTTGCATCCAGCCAACGGGTGGTTGCCCAGGGCGTCGCGTCCGGCAGGTCGTCGAGATAAACGTGCGGAGAGCGCAGCACGGTTACGCGAACCGTCGTATCGCCGCGCGACGCGTGCACCGTAAGGGGAATGTCTCGGGTGGGATCGCACGAGCCGCCGCAGGCGGCGACGACTTCGAGCGAGAGTCCCGCGGCATTTGCGTCCACGTCGATCGACGCGCCGCCGACTCCGCCCGCCGCTTGCGCGAGCACGGTGTACTCGCCGGCGGCGGCGTTCTGCGGCATTGCGAACGACGTCGTAAATGCGCCGGCCGCGTCGAGCGGAACTCGCTGCTCCGCGATTGCCGTCGCGCCGCGGCGCAGCGTAACGACCGCACTGCCCGTGCTCGCGCGCAACACGCCGCGCGCGCGCGTTCGCGCAAACCCGGCGACGTGCACGACGTCGCCGGCATGCACCACCGCCGAATCGGTTCGCAGGCCGACGATCGTCGCGGGAAGCGACGGCTGCGGAAGCGGACTGATGAACGCGTAGCTGCTCCCCCACTGCGCGAGCGCGAAGACGGGGCGAGGAGAGCGGTTCCAGCGTACGATGCCTTGACCGTCCGTCATCTCGGTTACGAAGCTGCGGTTGACGACGAACTGCACCCGCATCCGCGCCACCGGCATTCCCGTTCCCAAGTCGGCGCCGTAGAGGAGCAACTCGTTCGGCGTTTCCTTCGAAATCAAGCCGATACGGGAGCGATTGATCCAGACTTGCTCGCCGACGCCGCCTCGACGCGCTTCGACGACGAAGAAGCCTTCACGCGTGCCCAGCGGTACGTTTACTACGTTCGATTGGAACTGATACCCGCCGGGCGGCGTAAAGTCGAACGAAACGAGCGCGCGACGTCCCGCCGTGACGATCGCCCGCGAACTGAAGTTCGACCCGGCCGTGAGCACGTCGGCCGGGTCGACCCGATAAACGGTGAAGGCAACCGGTGCGCTTGAATAGGTATCCAAGCGAACTGTGGCCGCCCTCCACGGAACGCTCGAATCGGCGGCAAACAACTGAAAGTTCTCGTCCAATCGGTGCAGATCGACGATCGGCCGCTCGGCCCGAACCGGCGCGACGGTCGTGCTCACGACGAGAAATCCGGCAGCGAGGGCGCGGTAGAGCTGCATGCGTCGGTGCTGCTTCGGCAGGTCGAAGTGTCAGGCCCGCGTAAAGCGCATAGCGTGGAAGAGCCTACCGCAGGAGAACGACCCACTTCGACGCGTTGCCGTTTCTGCGGCTTCGAAGAAGGCGCGAACGAGGGCCGCAGCGTGCGCGAGAAAGCTCACTTTCAAGTCGTCGTCGCTTGCGGATCGTGCGGTCACCCGTTCGCCGTCCTGTCGCGCAACTGACTTGAGACGCTCGACCCTTTGCGTCGCCGCGCTTGCGGCAATTCTTGCCGCGAGTGCGCCGGCTGCGTTTGCCGCACCGAGCCCCGCCCCCCGCCCCTCGCCGATCGTGATTCATCTTCCCGACGTACCGCTGCACACCGAAGTGGTCGTCGAGGTCAACAAGAAGGGACAAGTCGTCCGCGTCAAGGCGACCAAACCCTGCAAGATTCAATCCTTCAACTTGCAGACGTACGGCAATGCGCTGCAGATGTGGATCCGCAAGTGCCGCACGGAAGGCAACACGACCAGTTGCACGGCCGAAACCGGCCTCTATCGCGTCACCTACGATTACGATCCGAGAACCCAAAGCGTGACGCGACGCGTCGCCCTCATCTCCGCCGGAGGCACTTGGGCGAACGACGAAGGTGCGGCCAACGTCATGATCGAGATGGCGCAAAAGCAGGCCGAGGCAGCCGAGGCGGCGGAACGCAAAGCACAAGCCGAACAGAACGCAAAGCTTCCCTCGCTCAACGAAATTCGCGGCGTTCCAACTCCGAAGCCGATGCCCGCGGCCACGCTGCCTCCCTGAGGTTCCTCACCTACCGACTGCCCGGCGGACCGACGCGGCCGGGCCTGCTGGAAGACGGGATGATTCGCACCATCGCGACCGCGACGCTGCGCGACTACATCGCGCTCGCGCCGCACGAGCGCGCGGCCCGGCATGCGGCCGGCGATCTCGTTGCGCTCGGCGACGTCGAGCTCGATTCTCCCGTTCGCCCGGCTCGCAACGTGTTTTGCGTCGGTCGCAACTATCTGGAGCACGCGAAGGAAGGAGCGCGCGCCGCCGGACGCGAGCTGCGGCTTCCAACGGTTCCGACCTTCTTTACCAAAGCGCCGACGGCAATCGCGCCGCCGGATTCCACGCTTCGTTTGAGCGGCGCCGTCTCGCACGAGTACGACTTTGAAGCGGAGCTGGCGGTGGTCATCGGCGCGCAGTGCAAGGACGTTACCGAGGACGAAGCGCCGGCGGTCGTCTTCGGCTATACCGCGCTCAACGATGTGACCGCCCGCGATCTCCAACGCGAGCACGGTCAGTGGTTCAAGGGGAAAAGCCTCGATTCGACCTGTCCGATCGGACCCTGGATCGTCACGCCGCAGGAGCTGCGCGATCCGCAGTCGCTGGAGCTGCGGCTCCGCCGCAACGGAGTCGAAAAACAGCATAGCAACACGTCGAAGATGATCTTCTCCGTTCCCCGCTTGATCGCGGAGCTCGCCAAGGGCATGACGCTCCTCCCCGGCGACGTGATTGCGACCGGCACGCCGGAGGGCGTCGGTTTTGCCCGTACGCCGCCCGAGTTTCTTGCCGACGGCGACGTGCTGGAGGTCGAGATCGAACGCATCGGCACTCTTCGAAACGTCGTCCGCATCGCGTAGAATCGCACCCCCGCCCCGTGGCGAGCCGGCGATAAACTCCGACGAAGGGTGCCGTCGCATTCAAGCCGTATGAAAAGCCCAGCAGATATGATAATCGCCGTTCCTCGCGAGGCTGCAATAAAGGAGCGCCGGGTGGCGCTCGTGCCCGAAACGGTCGCGCGATTCGCCAAATTGGGAGCCGGCGTTCGCGTTCAGCGCGGTGCCGGCGATGCGGCCGCGTTTCCCGATGCGCTCTACGAAGCAGCCGGTGCGACGCTCGCCGAAGACGCGTCGTCGCTGGCGGCGCAAGCCGACGTCCTCGTTGCCGTGGGGCGTCCGGCCGACGAGGTGCTCCACGCCTTGCGTCCCGGCAGCGTCGTCGTGGGTTTCCTCAATCCGCTCGGCGATCCGGCGTACCTGCGGCGTCTCGCGGATCCGAAGCTCACCGCGCTTGCGATGGAGATGATTCCGCGCATCACGCGGGCGCAATCCATGGACGCGCTCTCGTCGCAGAGCAACATCGCGGGATACAAGGCCGTTCTCCTCGCCGCAGCGGCACTGCCGAAGTTTTTCCCGATGCTGACGACCGCCGCCGGAACGATCGCGCCGGCGAAGGCACTGGTGCTCGGCGCCGGCGTCGCCGGATTGCAGGCGATCGCCACGGCTCGCCGGCTGGGCGCCGTGGTCAGCGGTTACGACGTGCGCGCGGTCGTCAAGGAGCAGGTCCAATCGCTGGGCGCAACCTTTCTCGAGTTCGACGTCGGCGGCGACGCGGAGGGAACGGGCGGATACGCAAAGGAGTTGACGCCCGAGCAGCAAGAGCGTCAGCGCGCGTGGATGGTCGAACAGATCGGCGCCAACGACGTCGTGATTACCACCGCGCTCGTCCCGGGGCGCAAAGCGCCGTTGCTCGTCAGCGAGGCGGCCGTCGCCGCGATGAAGCCCGGCAGCGTCATCGTCGACATCGCCGCGGAAGCGGGTGGGAACTGCGCGCTTACCGTCACCGGCGAGATCGTGACCTCGCCCAACGGCGTCACCGTCATCGGCACGACGAATTTGCCCGGCACGATGCCGGCCGATGCAAGCCGGCTCTATTCGCGCAACGTCTACGCGCTGCTCTCGCCGTGGATCAAAGACGGCTCGCTCGCCATCGATCCCAACGACGACGTCGCCAAAGGTGCCGTCGTCGCGCGCGATGGCAACGTTCTGGTCGGAGGAACCTAAACGCATGACCGAGCTCGCACATCTCGTGCCGCTTTTGACGGTGCTGGTGCTCGCCGTCTTCGTCGGTTTCGAAGTCATTTCGAAGGTGCCGACGACGCTGCACACGCCGCTGATGTCGGCGACGAACGCCATCCACGGCATCGTTCTCATCGGCGCCATCGTGATCGTCGCGCGCCTCTTCGGCGTCGACCACGGTCCGGCGCTGGTCGGCCTCTCGGTCGCGGCCGTAACCCTCGGCGCGATCAACGTCTTCGGCGGTTTCGCGGTAACCGAACGGATGCTCCAGATGTTCCGCCGCAAGGACGACCGCAAGTGATCTCGACGAACGTCGCGATCGATCTGGCCGACATCGTCGCGTTCGCCCTCTTCATCTACGGGCTGCACGAGCTAAACTCGCCGGCAACCGCGCGCCGCGGCAATCGTTTCGCGATGGCCGGCATGGCAATCGCGATCGCCGGCATCCTGATTCGCACCGGCGCGGCGGGCTGGCCGGCTGTCGCCGCCGGCGTCGGCCTAGGTGCGCTCGTCGGCATTTACGCCGCGCTCAAGGTCAAGATGACGGCGATGCCGCAGATGGTCGCCCTCTACAACGGCGCCGGCGGCGGCGCGGCCGCCCTGATCTCGACGGTGCAGTTTCTCATCGCCGCTCGCACCGGCGGCCTCGATAACGTCGTTGCCGTTTCGCTCGTTCTTTCCGCGATCATCGGCGCCGTCAGCTTCGCCGGATCCATCATTGCGTTCTTGAAGCTGCAAGAGCTCATGACCGGACGTCCGGTGACGTACGCCGGTCAGCAAGTCGTCAACGGGATCGTCTTGCTGGCGATCCTGTTGCTCGGTGCATGGGTCATCGCGACGCTCGGAGCGCTGCCGGCCTGGGGCTATTTGGCGATGCTCGGCTGCGCGCTGCTGCTCGGCGTTCTCTTCGTCTTGCCGATCGGCGGCGCCGATATGCCGGTGGTGATCTCGCTGCTCAACTCATTTACCGGCGTGGCGGTCGCGATTACCGGCTTCGAGATCGATTCGACGCTCCTGATCATCTGCGGCGCGCTCGTGGGCGCGAGCGGCACGATCCTCACGGTGGCAATGAGCCGGGCGATGAATCGTCCGCTGACGAACGTGCTCTTCGGCGCCTTCGGCAGCGCCGGCGGCACCGAGGTCGCCACGGCGAGCGGCGCGCCCCAACAGATTCGCAGCACGAGCGCCGACGACGTCGGGGTAATGCTCGCCTACGCTTCCAAGGTGATCTTCGTTCCCGGCTACGGAATGGCGGTCGCACAGGCGCAGCACAGCGTCAAGGCGCTCGCCGATCAGCTCGAAAAGCGCGGCGTCAAGGTTCTCTACGCCATTCACCCCGTTGCCGGCCGCATGCCCGGTCACATGAACGTGCTGCTCGCCGAAGCGAACGTGCCGTACAACCAGCTTCTGGACATGGAAGACGCCAATCCGGAGTTTCCGACCGCCGACGTGGCGCTGGTGATCGGGGCCAACGACGTCACCAATCCGGCCGCGCGCAACGTTGCCAGCTCGCCGATCTACGGCATGCCGATTCTCGACGTCGACAAGGCGGGCAACGTGGTCGTGCTCAAGCGGTCGATGCGCTCGGGCTTCGCCGGAATCGAGAATCCGCTCTATGAGATGCCGAACTGCTCGATGCTCTTCGGCGACGCGAAAGCCTCGGTCGACGCGCTGACCGCCGCGGTCAAGGCGCTGTAGCCGGCGCCGGTCCTTCCGGCAGCGTCGGGGGCGATATCGGAGGTTTCGGCAGATCGGACGGCTGCGGCGGACCTTTCTTGCGCTTCTTCCGTTCGGTCAGCTCGATGACGACGATGTACAGCACGGGAACGATCGCCAGGTTCATGATCGTCGAAACCAGCATGCCGCCCAAGACCGCGGTTCCCAGCGAGATGCGCGCCTGCGCGCCGTCGCCATGCGCGAATGCCAGCGGAATGATGCCCAAGATGAACGCGATCGACGTCATCAAGATCGGCCGCAGCCGCGTCGCCGCCGCGTGAGCCACCGCGTCGACCGGCTCCATGCCTTGCTCGCGAAGCTGGTTGGCGAACTCGACGATCAAGATCGCGTTCTTGGCCGCCAATCCGATCAACATGACGTAGCCGATTTGGGCGTAGATGTCCGACGACGTGACGTAGAGCGGAACGGGGTGGCCGGCTAAGATGGAATGCACGATCTGGCTTGCCAGCTCCGACAAGCGCCGGACGTATATTCCGCCGATCGCCCCAAGTAACGCGAGCGGGACGGCCAGCATGATGACGAACGGCGTCGACAGGCTTTCGTACTGCGCAACGAGCACGAGAAAGACGAAGAGCAAGCCCATGGAAAAGACGGCAATCGTCTGCGGCCCGCTTTGCACTTGCTGGCGCGCGATGCCGCTCCAATCGTATCCCATGCCTTTGGGGAGGTTGGCGACGACGTGCTTCTCGATCGCGGAGAGCGCCTGGCCCGAGCTCGCGCCGGATCCCGGAGAGCCGTCGATCTCGAGGGCATTGTACTCGTTGAAGCGCATGATCGCGACGTTGTTCGTCGCCATCTTCGTCGTCAGGAACTGACTGACCGGCATCATTGCACCGGCCGAATTCGCGACATAGATCCGCGATAGATCCTGCGGCACCGTGCGCTGCGCCGCGCGCGCCTGCAGCACGACTTGATACGAGCGCGTTCCGTAGTCGAAGAAATTGACGAACGTCGAACCCGTCGTTCCGTTGAGCGTATCGAAGAACGCCGAGGGCGTAACGCCGAACGCGAGCGCCTTGGATCGATCGAACTGCGTCGTCAGATAGGTTCCCGTGAAGATCGTCGGCAGGCGGATTGCCGACAGCGTCGGGTCCTTTCTGGCGTCCGCCATTATCGCATTGCCGACTTTATTGAGCGTCGGCAAGCCGAGATTGTTGATGTCTTCGACCTCGATTGTGAACCCGCCGGTCGAGCCCAGGCCGGGAATCGCCGGCGGATTGGCGGGCAGCGCGGTAAGTCCCGGAATCTTTTGGAAGCGCGTGTAGAGATCGTATTGAATTGCCAGTGCCGAGCTCTCGGGTCCGTGGCGTTCGGAAAGCGGCTTGAGTTGCAGGAAGATCGTCGCTTGGTTCGAGCTGTTGTTTGCGAAGCCGAAGCCGATTCCCGAGGTCGCCGCCTCGACCTGCGGCATGGCAAGCATGATGCCTTCGAGCTTTTTCACCATTGCCGTCGTCTGGTCCATCGAAGACTGAATCGGCAGCGACACTAAGACGTACAGCAGACTTTGGTCTTCGTTGGGCAGAAAGCCCGACGGCGTAATCTTGAACATCAGACCGAGCAGTGCGATCGCGCCGGCGAAGACGGCGATCATGATTTTCTGATGGCGGATGAGGACGGGGACCTTGCCCTGGTACCACGCGGTCATCGCGTGCAGCCGTTCGTTGAACCAGATCATGAATCGATTGGTGGTCGGCTCCGCGCCGTGCACGAGCTCGTACGTCAGCACCGGCGCGAGCGTCAGGGCGGTAAACAGCGAAATCCCGATCGAGGCGGCCATCGTCAGCGCAAACTGCTGGAAGAGCAAGCCGGTCGTGCCGGGCAAGAACGCCACGGGGACGAAGACGGACATCAAGACGAGCGACGTGGCGATGACGGCCCCGCCGATCTCCTTCATCGCGCGCACCGTAGCTTGGAACGAATCGGTTTTGTCGTCGACGATGTGACGGACGATGTTCTCCAAGACGACGATTGCATCGTCCACGACGAGGCCGGTCGCCAGCGTAAGTCCGAAGAGCGTCAGCGTGTTGATCGAGAAGCCCAGCAGCTTCATGGCGGCGAACGTGCCGATCAGCGAGACCGGAATCGTCATCGACGGGATCAGCGTGCTGTGCCAATTCTGCAGGAAGAGGAAGATGACCAAGACGACGAGCAGGATTGCGATCAAGAGCGTCACGACGACCTCCTTGATCGAAGCCCGCACGAAATCCGAAGTGTCGAAGGCGATCTCGTAGCCGTAGCCGGTGGGCATCGTCTTGGCGATTTGCGCCATCGTCGCGCGGACGTTCTTCGAAATCTGCAGCGAGTTGGCCGTAGGCTCGCCCTCGATCGCCAGCACGACCGACGTCTCCCCGTTGTAACGCGCCGACGTAATGTAGTTCTGCGCTCCGAGCTGGACTTGCGCGACGTCGCCGAGGCGGAGGAAGCCGCCGTTGGGCTGCGCCTGGATGACGATTTGTTTGAACTCCGCGGGCGTCTGGAGCCGGCCGTTGATCGAAATCGGGATTTGAAACGGCTGCGAGCCGGTGGTCGGCGGCTGGCCGATGGCGCCCGGAGCGACGTCCGCGTTGTTTTGCTTGATCGCGTTGAGAACCGTGTCGATCGAGACGTTATTCGCCTGCAGCTTATGCGGATCGACCCAAACGCGCATTCCGTAGGTGCGATCGCCGAGAACCTCGACCTGCCCGACACCCGGAACGCGCTTGAGATTCTCGATCACGTTGAGGTCCGCATAGTTGCTGACGTCGACGTCGGAGACGGCCGAGCTCGTCGAGAGCATCGCGACCGCGATCGTAATGTTGCCCGAGCTCTTTTGAACGCTGACGCCTTGGTTCTGCACAGCCGAAGGAAGCTGCGCGAGCGTGAGATCGACGCCGTGCTGCACGTTGGTCTGATCGGTCGTCGGATCGGTTCCGAGCGCGAACGTGCAGGTGATCACGCTCGTGCCGTTCGCGCTGGAGTACGACTGCATGTACTGCAGCCCGTCGGCGCCGTTGATGTTGATCTCGAGCGGAGTCGTCACCGAGCGCATGACCATCTCGGCGGTAGCGCCCGGATATTGGGAAGTAACGGTGACGGTCGGCGGCGAGATCTGCGGATACTGAGCGATCGGCAGCGCCGGGATCGTGATGAGCCCGGCAAGCAATACGACAAAGCTCATGACGCCGGCAAAAAGCGGGCGCCGCAGGAAAAACTCGATCATGAAGCAGCTTCCAAGAG
Source organism: Vulcanimicrobiota bacterium (assembly GCA_030041115.1). GTDB lineage: Bacteria > Vulcanimicrobiota > Vulcanimicrobiia > Vulcanimicrobiales > Vulcanimicrobiaceae > Cybelea. The sequence goes on from JASHOM010000207.1 coordinate 11,630, forward strand.
AGCGCTCATTCGAGAACCAGCGTTCGGGCGCTACCCCGCGTAATTCCTTGCGCCGCGCTCGCTCGGCCGCTCGAAGTTCCAGCCAAAAGCGTTCCACGTCGGCACGAAGGCGTTGGGCGCAAAACCGCGCAGCCGCTTGCGATATGCGTAGACGTAATCGGCATTGAAGAGATACAGCACGGGCACTTGCCGCGCGACGATGCGCGCGATCTCCGCGTAGAGCCGCTTACGCGTGCTGCGTTGCGTCGCGCGCAGCGCCGCGCGCTCCAAACGGTCGACTCGCGGATCGCACCACCGCATATAGTTCGAGGGGGCGCCGCA
>JASHOM010000022.1 GCA_030041115.1 Vulcanimicrobiota bacterium
CGCGAAGACGATCGCACGCTCGTACGGGGGCATGGTCCCGGTGTAACCGTCGACCGCGGCGACCGCCTCGCCCAGCACTCGGTAAAACGCGCCGCGCCGTCCGATCAGACGCGCAAACAACTGCAGCAGCGTCGCGCCGATCACCCGCCACGCGCCGACGCGATCGATGACGAGTTGAACCGATTCGGGCTGACTGATGGTTGCCATCGGATCGGCCCGGCGCGCGATCGCAAAAGCCAACTTCGATGGGCGTACCCGCTCGGCGGCGAGCAGCTCGCCCTGTGCGATCGCCACGGCGCTCTCCGATACGGCGACCACGTCAGCCGCGCGAGCGATGCCCGCTATCGCACGAGCGATCGCGGCGATCAGGTCGTCGCCCGGCCGCACGAGCGCCGTCCGCACCGGAATCGCGATCAATCCGGCCGGCACGTCCGCCCGCGTCACGAGCAGAGCGCGGGTAGCGAGGCTCATGTACGCAACTCTTCGACGATCTCTTCCAACTTATATTTCCGCGAACCCTTCAGCAGCACGACGTCGCCGGGATTCGCGTGCTCGCGCAGCCAGCTCGCCGCCTGCGCGTTCGTACCTACGTGCACGATCCGCTGCTGCGCCAGCCCGGCGCGCTGCGCGCCGCGCGCGAGCTCGGCCGCGAACTCGCCGCGAACGAGCAGCACGTCGACTCGCCCGGCGGCGTGCGCGCCGACCCGTTCGTGCAGATCGCGCGACTCGTCGCCCAGTTCCGCCATGCTCGCAAGCACCGCGATCCGGCGCGTCGCGGTCTCCGCGGCAAACGCGTCGAGTGCCGCGATCGTGCCGCTCGCGCTTGCGTTGTAGGCGTCGTAGATGATCTGCAGACCCTTCCGTACGGCGATTCGATCGTAGCGTCCGCGCGGCAGTTGCAGTCCCGGAACGGCCGCGACGAGCGCTTCGAGGCTCACGTCGAGTTCCAGCGCAGCGGCGATCGCAGCGGCTAGATTGTCGCGATTGTGCGGACCGGGAAGCCGCACGTCCGTCGCGATTTCGATCGTGCCGCCGTTGGAGCGGTGGAATATCCGCCGAGTGCCCGCGACCACGGTCAAGGGGGCCAAGCCCGCATACGAGTCGAGCGCGTCACCGTTGGCGCCAAACCAATGCGGCGGCGTCGCCAGCGCGCGGGCGCGCCGGCGCGAAAGTGCGTCGGCGGCGTTGAGGACGGCGCGAGCTCCCCGTCCGAAGAGCGCCCACTTCGTCTCTGCGAGCCGCTCGCGCGAGCCCATGATTTCGACGTGCGCGTCACCGACGTTCGTGAGAACTCCGATTTCGGGGCGCGCGATCTCGACGAGCGCCGCGATGTCGCCGTAATGACGCGCGCCCATTTCGATCACGAGAACCTCGTGCGCGGCGTTCGACGCGCTTAAAAGCAGCTTGCTCACGCCGAGCTCGTTGTTCTCGTTCTCCGGCGTGCTCGCGATGCGGTCGCCGTAGCGCGGGGCGAGGAGCTGCGCCAGCAGGGTCTTGGTGGTGGTCTTTCCCGCACTCCCGGTGATTGCGGCGATCTTTCCTCGATAGCGCGCGCGGGCGGCGCCGGCAAGCGCCATGTACGCGGCCCTCGCGTTCGCGACGAGCATCGTCGCGACGCCTTCGCTCTCCGGCTTCCGGCGCTCGAGGACGAGCATCGCTGCGCCGCGCCGCACTGCTTCCGCGGCGAAATCGTGACCGTCGAAGCGCTCTCCGCGCAGCGCGACGAACGCGTCCCCGGGTTCGATCGCGCGCGTGTCGGTGCTGACGCGCACCGTCGGCGGCGCGACGTTCCCGTCGAGCAGCGTGGCGCCGGTTACGGAGAGGGCGACGTCGAGCGGCAGCTTCACGGCGGCGCGCCACGGGCGGCAAGCGCGGCGCGCGCAACCGCGGCGTCGTCAAACGGCAGCACCCGGTCGCCGACGATCTGAGAGGTCTCGTGCCCCTTGCCGGCAACGAGCACGACGTCGCCCTCGCGCGCTTCGGCGATCGCTCGTTCGATCGCCCGCCGGCGATCGAGCTCGACGACGCGCTCGCGGCGGCCGATTCCGGCAACGATGGCCTCGGCGATCTCCGCCGGATCTTCGCCGCGCGGATTGTCGCTGGTCACGTAGAGACGATCGGCGAAGCGCGCGGCAACGGCGCCCATCTCCGGCCGCTTTCCGCGATCGCGATCGCCACCGCAGCCAAAAACCACCGCCAGCGCGCCCGCCGCGGTTTCGCGCAGCGATTGCAGCGCACTTTCCAGCGCATCGGGCGTATGCGCGTAATCGACCACCACGACGACGCCGCCGGCGACGATTCGTTCCATCCGTCCCGCGACGCGCTCCAACGCCGCCAGGCCGCGCGCGCCGGCCGCGTCGTCGACGCCGAGCAGACGCGCGACGCCAATTGCCGCCAGCGCGTTCCACACGTTGAAACGGCCCGCGAGCGCGAGCCGATAGCGCCGGCCGTCGACCGTAAACCGGCTTCCCTCCGCTTCCACTGCGAGATCGCTTGGGCGCAGCGTGGCATCCGCCGCGCTGCCGTAGGTGACGACGTCGCGCCCTTCGCGCGCCAGCTCGGCGGCCCAGCGCGCGCCGCGCGCGTCGTCGGCATTCACGACGCAGGCGCGCGCGAACGTGAAGAGCCGGCGCTTCGCGGCGGCGTAGGCCTCGAGACTGCGATGAAAGTCGAGGTGATCGCGAGTCACGTTCGTGAGCACCGCGACCCGGAACCGTACGTCTTCGACGCGATCGAGCGCCAGCGCGTGCGAGCTGACCTCCATCGCCACCGCTTTTGCGCCTTCGTCGCGCATCTGCGCCAGCAGCTCGTGCAGCTCCGGAGGCTGCGGCGTCGTGTTCCGCAGCGACCGGCGATGCGCGTGAAAATCCGCGCCCACCGTTCCCGCAATGCCCGTCGCGATGCCGCCCGCATTGAGAATCGATGCGATCATGTGCGTGGTGGTCGTCTTGCCGTTGGTGCCGGTTACGCCGATCACGTCAAGCGCGTGCGACGGATCGCCGTAGAACGCGGCCGCCAATGCCGAGAGCGCGCGACGCGAGTCGGCGACGCGGACGATCGTCGCTCCCGCGGGCAGGCCGGCGGGGATGGACTGCACGACGACCGCCGACGCGCCCTTGCCGATCGCCTCGCGCACGAAGTTATGTCCGTCGGTGCGGGTGCCGGGCAGCGCGACGAAGAGCGTTCCGGACGCAACGCGGCGCGAATCGATCTCGATCCCCGTGACCGGGCGACCGGTATCGCCCGCTACCTGCGCCCCGGCCAGGCGGCCGAGCAACGGCCCCAGCGCGACGCGAGGAGTCCGCCCTTCAGCGGTCACGTCGCGCGACGTCGAAGCTCGGTAGGACTCCGGCGTGCAGCATCGCCGCGCGCGCGATCGCAGCGAATGCGGGAGCGGCGACGACGCTTCCATAGTACGAACCGATCGGCCGTTCCACTTTGACGTAGACGAGATAGCGCGGCTGCGGATACGGCACCATGCCGATAAACGACGCCGCGTAATATCCCGCGCGATAGTTGCCGGCCACGACCATCTGCGCGGTTCCGGTCTTTCCCGCGGTCGCATATCCCGGAATTTGCGCGGTGGGGTCGCCGGTGCCGCGCAGGACGACGGAGCGCAAGAACGACCGCAGCTCCGCAGCAGTACGTTGCGAGAAGACGCGCCGCACGACGTGCGGATCGTAACGCCGCAAGAGATTGCCTTGCTGATCGTAAACGGCACGTACGATGCGAGGTTGCATCAACAATCCGCCGTTGGCGATCGCGCAGTAATAGCGGGTTAGCGCAAGGGGCGTCACCGAAACTCCTTGACCGAACGCCGTCGTTGCCAGCGAAGAGCCGCTCCACTGCGACGGCGGCGGGACGATGCCGGGATTCTCGCCCGGTAATCCGACGTCGGTTGCCGCACCAAACCCGGCTCTGCGCTCCATCGCATAGAGCGCGCGGCCGCCGATGCTCAACCCGACTTCGGCCGCTCCGACGTTATGCGAGTACTCGATGATCTGCTCGAGCGTTTCGCTGCCGCCCGTTCCCGCCATAAAGCCGTCTTCCGCATTATGAATCGTGTAACCGCCTATCTCGAGCGTGTCGTGGGCGGGAAAGCGGCTGGCAAGCGTCACCTTCCCCGACTCCAGCGCCGCCGCCGCCGTCACCAGCTTGAAGGTCGAGCCCGGCTCGTAGGCATCCATGACCGCCCGGTCGCGACGCTGCGCGTCGCTGTATTTCCAGAAACGGTTCGGGTCGAAGTTCGGCAGGTTGGCCATTGCGAGAATCGCACCCGTCCGGGGATCCATCACGATCGCGGTGCCGTCGAGCGCGTGGAAGGTGCTGACCTGTTGCGCGAGCGCCCGCTCGGCGATGAATTGAAGATAGGGATCGATCGTCAGCTCGACGTCGAGACCGGGCTGGGCCGGCGAGACGACGCGTTCGCGACCGAACGGAATCGGCCGTCCGAACTCGTCGGCCTCCAGCGTGACGCGCCCCGATCGTCCGCGCAGGACGTCGTCGTAGGCATACTCGATCCCGTCGAGTCCGTTCTCGTCGGTACCGACGAAACCGATGATCGTCGATGCAAGGCGTCCGGCGGTGTCGACTCGCAGACCCGTCTCTTCTTCCTTCAAGTCGACCCCGATGAGGTTCGAGCCGCGTACGCGCGCCGCAACGTCGTGCGGTACCTTCCGTGCGATCCACACGAACCAGAGATGCCGGTCGTGCAACGCGGCAATCGTCGAAGAATCGAGCTTGCCGAGGATGCGCTCGAGCTTCGCCGCGGTCGCGTTGGGATCGAGAATCTCGCGCGGGACGGCATAAACGCTCTCGGAGGGCAGCGAACGCACGAGCACGTTGCCGTTACGGTCGAGAATGCTGCCTCGCCGCGCGAAAACTTCGACGGTATCCGAACGCTGCTCGAGCGCTTCCTTCGCGTACCGAGCGCCCTTGATCGCTTGAACGTCGCAGAGTCGCCAGCCGAGAAAGAGCGCAATCCCTAGGCACGCGTAGAAGAAGAGCCGCGCCCGCATCGGAGCGACGCGCGCGAAGGTTCGCCGGTGCATCCGCGCGAGGCCGCTATTCGTGCGCGATGGCCGGCACGAAGAATCCGGCCAGCGAGGAAAGCATCGGAAATCGCGCCCGGGCACGCGCGATGCGCGGCGGCTCGATCCTGACCACCGCGAAGCGCTGCGGTTCGCGCATGCCCATCTGGGCCGCCAACCCGGCCAGCCGATCGTCGGAGCGCAGCGAAGAGAGCCGATCGTCGAGACGCATCGTCTCTTCCTGCAACGCTTCGCGCTGCGCGCTCGCCTTGGCGACGGCGTAGCTTCGCCCCGTAAAGCTCGACGTCAGCACGACGTAGCTCATGAGCAGCGCGAGAACGACCATGAGCGATGCCATGATGCGGCCGACGCCCTCGTAGCGAGCCCGAGAGTTTCGTACGATCCGGCGCTTCGTCGCGGCGCGGACCGTGCGCGGATTGGGAATGCGCGAAGGCCGTTCGAGCAGGCGCGGTGCCAGCATCTCAGCTCACCTTCCGTTCCGCGGCACGCAACTTGGCGCTGCGCGCCCGCCGGTTTTCGCGAATCTCTTCGTCGTCCGGCAGAACCGGGCGCTTCGTCAATACGGCGAGCCGCTCGTCGTCGCGAAAGCTCTGCTTCACGATGCGATCTTCGAGCGAATGAAAGCTGATCGCGACGATGCGCCCCGCGGCGCGCAGGCGTCCCGCCGCACCGTGCAGTCCTTCGCGCAGCGCGTCGAGCTCTTCGTTGACGACGATGCGCAGCGCTTGAAAGATGCGCGTAGCCGGGTGGACTCGCTCCCGTCTTCCGGATCGTTGCACGATGCCCGCAACCAGTTGGGCGAACTCCTGCGCGGTGTTCGGCAAGGTACCGTTCGACCGGCGCGCGACGACCGCTCGCGCGATCCGCCGCGCCGAGCGCTCCTCGCCGAAGGAAAAGAAAATGTCGGCCAGTTCGCCTTCGCTCGCCGTCGCGAGAACGTCGTAAGCGCTGCGACCGGTGCGCGGGTCCATGCGCATGTCCAGCGCGGCGCGCGTTCCCAGCGAGAAGCCGCGCTGCGCATCGTCAAGTTGCATCGAAGAAACTCCCAGATCGAAGAGAACGCCGTCGACCGAATCGATCGCGCATCGGTCGAGGACGCCGGTGATGTCTCGAAAGTTTGCCTGGATGAAGCGCAGGCGAGGGTCGAGAATCCGCGCCGCGCGCGCCGCGGCATGCGGGTCCGCGTCGAGCGCGACGATCCGGCCGCCGCGCAGCCGCGCGAGCATCGCGCGCGTATGCCCGCCGGCACCGAAGGTCGCGTCGATGTAGATTCCGCCGGGACGCAGCGCGAGGTACTCTAGCGCAGGAGCGACGAGCACCGGAACGTGAGTCATCGGTCGCTCCCATCGCTCCCCCTACAGACCGAGCTCGGCCACGAAGCCGGGTCGCTCGCCTTGCGGCGGAGACTCAAACGTGTAGCGTTCCTTCGCCCAAATCTCGATGCGCGTCAGGAGACCCACCGAAATCACGTGCCGCTCGATGCCGGCATAGGCTCGCAACAGCGCGGGAACGACGACGCGCCCCTGAGTGTCGCACGCGACCTCCTCGGTATGCGCGAAGAGGTAGCGGATATAGTGCCGGTAACGTTCGTCCTTGTGCGGAACCGCCTCGAGCCGCCCGCAGACTTCTACCCAGGTCGCCGTGGGATAGAGCGCAAGGCAGAGATCGGGATCGGCGATCGTTAGAACGAACTGGGGGCCCAGTCGCTCCCGGAAGCGCGCCGGCACGATGAGACGTCCCTTATCGTCAAGGGCATGCTGCTCCGAGCCGGCGAAGCGCGGCAATTCCGCGTGCACAGAATCCTCCGGAAGACACCATTAGGCACTACTTTCCACCACTATACGCCCCCAAGCAACCTGAAGGCAACCTGAGCGCAACCCTCTTCAGGATTTGGCAGTCTTAGCAATTGAGTGCTAAATATGCAAAAAGGAGGACTTCCAATGCCCGACACTCTCGCCCGTAACGGCCACGATGGCGCCCCGCGCGCGAGCTGGATCCCGTTTCGGGATCTGCTCGGATTCGATCCGTTTCAGGCAATGCGCGGCTTCGAGTACGACGTCACGCGCAGCGACAACGGCTACGAGGTGGAGATGCCCGTTCCCGGGTTCAAGCCCGAGGACGTCGAGGTTACTTTTCAAGACGACGTGATCTCGGTGCACGCCAAGAGCGAGCGGCGCTCGTTCGCGCGTTCGTTCACCGTTCCCGACGACGTCGATCCCGAGAAGATCGAAGCGCGGGTCGCCGACGGTATGCTCGTGATTACGCTCGCGCGCCGTCCCGAGGCGCAACCCCGTCGCATAGCCGTCAAGTAAGCCGCACGACGCGCCGAGCCGAGGATGGACTTTCCGCCTCGGCTCTTTTCTTATGCCGGGAGCGAGCTCACCGCGCCGGCCTCGCCCTCGCGGCGCGTTCGTTATCGATGAGCTCTCGCTTGCGAGCGACGCCCCAACGATAGCCTCCGAGCTCTCCGGTGCCGCGAATCACGCGGTGACACGGAACCAAGACCGCCGCGGGGTTTCGCGCGCAGGCCTGGGCCACTGCCCGCGCCGCGCGCGGGCGCCCGATTGCGTTTGCCACTTCGGCGTACGATTCGACCCGGCCCGAGGGGATGGTCTGCAAATACTTCCAGACGCGCATC
>JASHOM010000208.1 GCA_030041115.1 Vulcanimicrobiota bacterium
TACTTTCGCCTCCGGCGAGAGATTCAGCGCAACGTTGCGCGCGCCCAGGCGCTTGGCGAGCGCGTCGACGTGAATCGCAACGATCGCTTCGATCTGCTCGAGCCCCAACTCGGCAAAGGGAACGACGTCGTCGATGCGATCGAGGAGCTCCAAACGCAGCGCGACCGCAAGCTCGTCCTGCTCCAGGTTCGTCGTCAGTATGATGAGCGCGTGGCGAAAGTCGATCGCGCGGCCCTTCGAGTCGGTGACGCGTCCGTCGTCGAGAATCTGCAGGAGAACCGCCGCGATGTCCGGATGCGCTTTCTCGACTTCGTCGAAAAGCACGACGCAGTACGGCCGGCGCCGCACGGGCTCGGTGAGCTGACCCGGCTCGTCGTGTCCGGCATATCCCGGCGGTGCGCCGAGCAGTCGCGAAACCGCATGCGGCTCGGTGAACTCCGAGAGGTCGACGCGCACCAAAGCTGCTTCCGTGCCGAAAAGCGCCTCGGCGAGCGTCTTTGCAAGCTCGGTCTTGCCGATGCCGCTCGGCCCGCGGAAGAGAAAGCTGCCCAACGGCTTACGCGGATCGTGCAATCCGGTTCGCGCGCGGCGGATTGCCTCGGCAACCGCGGCGACCGCGCGCTCTTGACCGATCACGCGTTTGCCGAGCACCCGTTCGAGATCGAGCAGCGCTCCCGCTTGCGATTCGGTCAAGGCGGATTGCGGGATTCCGGTCCAACGGGTGACGACGGCGGCGACGTCGGCGCTCGTCACGCGCGGGAATCCGACCGCGCCTTTGTTCGAGAGCGCAACCGATGCCGAGGCTTCGTCGACGAGGTCGATGGCTTTATCGGGCAAGAAGCGATCGGCGATGAAGCGCGCCGAGAGCTGCGCGGCCGTTTCGATCGCGCTCTCGTCGATGGTCACGCGGTGATGGCGCGCATACCGCTCGCGCAGCCCGCGAAGGATCGCGATCGTCTCGTCGATGCTCGGTTCGTCGACCATGACGGGCTGGAAGCGCCGTTCGAGCGCGGCGTCGGATTCGATGTATTTCCGGTAGTCGTCGAAGGTCGTCGCGCCGATGCATTGCAAGTCACCCCGCGCGAGCTCCGGCTTGATCATCGTGCTCAGATCCAGCGGCGCGCCTTCCGCGGCTCCGGCGCCCACCAACGAGTGGAGCTCGTCGATGAAGAGCACGACGTCGCGCGCGCTCCGTTTCACCTCGTCGAGAATTCGTTTCACGCGGCCCTCGAACTCGCCGCGATACTTCGTGCCCGCGACGAGCGGCCCGAGCGATAGCGCAAGCACGCGTTTGCCTCGCAAGGCTTCGGGTGCGTCGTTCGCGGCCATGCGCTGCGCAAGTCCCTCCACGATCGCGGTCTTCCCGACTCCCGGCTCGCCGACCAGGCAGGGATTGTTCTTTCGGCGCCGGGCGAGAATCGAAACGACGCGATCGATCTCACGATCGCGACCGATGACCGGTTCGAGCTTCCCTTCGCGCGCCAATGCGGTCAGGTCGCGCGAGAAGCTCTCGAGCGTCGGAGTACCGCCGCGAAACCGGCGCCCCAGCTCGTCCAGCGGCGACGTTCGGCCTTCGCCCTGCAATTTCTCTGCGAGCAACGCGCTGCCGGCGATGAGTCCGGCGGCGGCAAGGGCCGCCCCCACGAACGGCAGCGCGCTCGTCATCGTGCGCTTTTGAGCGCAGGCGGCGCAAAGTTGACGGCCGCCGATCGGGATCGCCGCCCCCGGCGACCCGCAGGCTTCACAGAGACGCTTCACTGACGAGCTCTACCGGGTGGAACGGCGCCGAGTTTCGCGGCGCCGGGAGTCACGGCTCGGCCAGAAAGACGATGCTCACCGAGACGCTGACATTGACGTTCGATTGATCGAACTGCGTCGGTGGGTTTGCCGTGGCGGCGCGCATGAGCGGCACGGGTCCGGGTCCGGGTCCGCCGCTCAGCTCGATGCTCTTGATCGCGACGATGCGCAATCCCGCGGCGGCTGCGACGGTCTCCGCGTTCGTGCGAGCCTCGGCGACCGCCTTGGCGGTAGCCTGCCCGCGCGCTGCGCTCGTATTCGACAAGCCGAAACTGACGCCGTTGATCGCCGTCGCACCTGCGGCGATGCACGCATCGCTGACCCTGCCCGCATCGCGAATCGCCCGGACCTTGACCGAGAAGTTGCGCGAAACCGTGTACCCGTAACGGTCGCTCGCCGGGGTGGGCGGCGTGCCGCTCGGTCGCGGATTGTAGCTCACGTTGTAGTAGCTCAGCGAAACGTCCGCGCGAGCGATGCCGAGCCTCTCGAGGGCCGACACGATCCGCGCGTACGTCACGTTGTTTTGCGCGATGGCGCCGTTTGCATCGGCGGAGTTCGTTTCGACCGCGGCCTCGACGATCGCCATGTCGGGCGGCAGTGAAACGCTGCCGGTGCCCGATGCGGTGATTTCGGTGGGGTCCGGTGCCGCGGCGGCGCCGGCGGTCGCCGCGGCGAACGCCGCGAGCAGGCAAATGAACGCGCGTTTCGTAATAGCGCGCAGTCGGAAGCTATCCATGTATGGAGGAACCTTCGTGAGAGTTGCCCGGGTCGCCGCTTTGGCGCTGCTCGCCGCCTGCGCCGGCGGCGCCGGCACGGCGACCACGCCCGTTGCGCCGCTGCAACGGGCGCAGCGCAGCGTCAGTCTCAAGATGCCGATTCAGCACATCGTCGTTATCGTGCAAGAAAACCGATCCGTCGATAATCTTTTTCAATTGTTACCCGGTGCCGACACGCAGTCGTACGGATACAATTCAAAGAACCAAAAGATCTTCCTGCAGCCCGTAGCTCTCGACGCGCCATACGACGTAAAGCACAACCATAAGTCGTGGCTCACGGAGTTCAACCAAGGTGCGCTCAACGGCTTCGACCGGGACGGCTCCAAGTGCAATGAACGGCGGGACTGCCCGCCGCCGCGCATTCGAGCATACGGATACGTCCCGACGAGCGACGTCGAGCCGTACTACACGATGGCGCAGACCTACGCATTCGGCGACCACTTGTTTCAAACGAATCAAGGACCGAGTTTCCCGGCGCATCAGTACATCGTCAGCGGAACGTCGACGATCCACAACGGTTCGCCCTGGCGCGCGGCGGAAAACGTCAAGCACGCATTGGGCGGTTGCGATTCGCCGCCGAGATCGAGGGTGGGTCTCATCGGTCCGCGGGGGCAGCACAACCGAAAAGCATATCCGTGCTTCGATCGCATTTCGATCTTTACGCTGCTCGACCAAGCCGGAATTAGCTGGAAGTACTACCAGGCATTCAAAGGTGCGCACACCTGGAATGCCGTCGATGCGCTCGAGCCGATCTGGCAGAAGAAGGCCGAGTACAAAGCCAACGTGATCGTGCCGCCCGCGCGAGTGCTCCACGACGTCGCCGCGGGCAAACTCGCGTCGGTGGTCTTCGTGACGCCCAAAGCCCCGGAGTCGGACCACGCGGGAATCAACAACGGCACCGGACCGTCGTGGGTCGCCTCGATCGTCAACGCAATCGGCACGTCGCAATATTGGAACTCGACCGCGATCGTCATCGTGTGGGACGATTGGGGCGGCTGGTACGATCACGTCGTTCCGACGGTGCGCAACTCGTACGAACTCGGCTTTCGCGTGCCGATGATCGTCATCTCGCCGTACGTCAAACGCGGGTACATCTCGCACGTCCCCTACGAGTTTGGCAGCATCCTCAAGTTCATCGAGGAGACGTTCGATCTGGGGTCGCTCGGCACTACGGACGTAAACGCGACCGATCTGCGCGCGTTCTTCGTCTTCAATGCGCCGCCGCAGGCCTTCCGGCGCATTCCGGCGCGCTACCCGGCGTCGTACTTCGTCAAGGAGCCGCCGTCGTACGTGCCGATCGACGACGACGACCAATAGCTTCCCTGGGCTGAGTCGCTCGCTCGACGTTTCGCCGGCCGGGACCGGGGAAAGGAGACGAAGGCAGTGTGGATTCTGGAGATCGTCGTCCTCGGGCTGGTCGTGGGTCTGGTCGCTCGCTGGGTCGTGCCGGGCGCGGCGCCGGGCGGCCTGATCGCCGACGTCATCGTCGGGATCCTCGGTGCCGTCGCCGGCGGCTGGCTCTACGGGTTCTTCGGCCACGCCGGCGTGACCGGCTTCAACCTTGCGAGCTTTGTCTGTGCGTTGATCGGTGCGATCGTGTTGCTCTGGCTGTTACGCGCGCTCCGAGGCACGCCGGCTGTCTGAAGGGCGGCGCGGCCCGGCGAGGAAGCTGAAACACCATGGCGTACGTCATCACCGAACCGTGCATCGGGACGAAAGACAAGTCGTGTGTGGACGTCTGTCCGGTCGATTGCATCCACGGCAAGGACGAGGACGAGATGCTCTACATCGATCCCGAAGTCTGCATCGACTGCGGCGCGTGCGTGTCGGCCTGTCCGGTCGAGGCGATCTTTGCCGATTCCGACGTACCGGAAAAGTGGCAGAACTACACGGACCTCAACGCCGAATATTTTAAGAAGTGATCGCGGAGATCTCGTCCCAAGCGTTCGACTCGTTCTTCGCGTGGGCGCCTTGGGTCGTCGGCGCGGCGATCTATCTCGCCTTCTACGTTGCCAAGCGGCACGAGGCCGTGACCGTCCCGGCGTCGAGCACGCCGACCTATGCCTGCGCGGTTTGCGGCCGGCGCGGGCCGCGCGACCAAATGGTGCCGCAAGATCACGGCGGCGCGATCGGCTGGCAATGCCGGCAGTGCTCGGCGCACTGAGCCGACGCCTTACTGCTGCTGGCCGTAGTTCCCCAGCACGTCGTGGATGCGAGCTGCCATCGAGAGTGCCTCGTCCCACTTGCGTTGCCACATGTTCCGCCCGAAGATCAGGCCCACGCAGCCGGCCGCCATCGCGGCGTGCGCCTTGTGAACGGTCGCATCGTCGCCCATTTTGCTGCCGCCCGATACGAGCACGAGGCTGCGTCCGGCCGACTTGACGACCTTACGCAGGCCCTCGAGATCGTCGAACCGCAGGGTGTCGTAGGGTTTGGGAAGTTTTGAAGCCTCGTCGGCTCTCCACACCGGCTCGTTGAGCTTGATGACGTCGGCTCCCATTTCACAGGCGACGCGCGCGGCGTAGTCGACGGCGTACAGCGAGTCGATGCCGCCCTTCCCTTTGATCGCGGAGCCCCGCGGGTACGCCCAAATCACCAGCGGCATGCCGTAGCGGTCGCAATCGCGCCGCACTTCGTTGCACTGCGCGATGTCGACCTCTTGCGACGGACTTCCGACGTAGAGCGTGTAACCCACTGCATCGGCGCCGAGCCGGATCGCGTCTTCGACCGACGAAGTCAGCGGACTGAAGGCTTCGTCGTCGGACGGAATATTCGTCTTTCCGTTGACCTTGAGCAGAAGCGGAACGCGTCCCGCGTAGTCCTTTTGATACTTCTCCGCCAAACCGACGTGCAGCGCAATGCCGGAAAAGTTTCCTTCGACCGCGAGCCGGTAGATCCAATCGGTGTCGACCGCGGCGGGATTATCGAAAAAGTCGACCGGGCCGTGCTCGAGACCCTGATCGATCGGCAGCATCATCAGCGTCCCGTTTGCCGGTCCGTGTTCGTACATCAGACGATGCAAGCGCGTGCGCTTTCCGATGGAGAGATTCATGGCGTCAAAGGTCGGGCGAGCGATCGCGGGAGTGGCGGCTGCTGTCATGGGCGGCGGCTTCGCCGCCTGCCGAAGGTTATCCTGAGCCAGCGCCCAAATGGCCGCTCGTGATTTCGCGCGTCGGGTTCGTCGGATTGGGCGCGATGGGCGAGCCGATGGCCGCGGCGTTGCGCCGGGCGGGTTTCGACGTGACCGCGAGCGTGCACCGGCGCCGGGATGCGCTCGAGCGCTTGCGCGCGCTCAGCGTGAACGAGGCCGCGGATCCGGCGGCGGTCGCGGCGGCGAGCGACGCGGTCGTGCTGTGCGTTCCGGACGCGCCGCAAGTCGAAGACGCGCTTCTGGGTCCGCGCGGCGTCGCCCGGGGTGCGAAGCCCGGGTTGCTCGCAATCGACATGTCCACGATCTCGCCGGTCGCCTCGCGCGATTTTGCGCAGAAGCTCGCCGGGCGCGGTCTGGACTTCGTGGACGCTCCCGTAAGCGGCGGCCCCGTCCGGGCCCGCGAGGGAACCCTGACGATCATGGCCGGAGGTTCGTCCGAGGCGTTCGCGCGCGCGGAGCCGGTATTGCGCGCCATGGGCAACCCCTATCATCTCGGGCCGGTTGGTATGGGCGAGACCGTCAAGCTCGTCAATCAAATCATCATTGCCAACGTCATGATCGCCAACGTTGAAGGCCTCGTCTTTGCCAAGCAAGCCGGGGCCGATCTGGGCGCCGTGCGGGCGGTGCTGGCCTCGGCGACGGCCTCGAACTACCTCCTGACCGAGTGGCTGCCCAAGACGTGGCTGGCCGGTACGTTCGATGGCGGGTTTGCACTCGATCTGCTTCGCAAAGACCTTGCCGCGGCGCTCGATGCGGCGCGCGCATCGACGTGCCCGATGCCCGCCACCGGGCTGGCATTTCAGCTCTATACTGCTTCTTCAGCGCAAGGAGATGGCGCGCTGGACTACAGCGCGATAGCAAAATCGTATGAACGTAACGGAAAGCAAACCGTCGCGGATCGTTCTGGGCAAAGCCCCGGAGTTCAATAAGAAAATCTTGGTCGTGGACGACGAGTCCGCGATCTTGCAGACGCTGCGTTTCAATCTGGAGCGCAGCGGTTACGCGGTGGTCACCGCCGGCGACGGGCGCAGCGCGATTGCGATGGCGCAGCGCGAGCAGCCGGATTTGATCGTGCTCGACATCATGCTTCCGGTGCTCGACGGCGTCGAGGCGTGCAAGGAGATTCGTAAATTTAGCCCGGTGCCGATCATCATGCTGACGGCAAAGGATCAGGAAATCGACAAAGTCTTGGCGCTCGAGCTCGGCGCCGACGATTACGTCACCAAGCCCTTCGCTTTGCACGAGTTCCTGGCACGAGTGAAGGCGCGGCTGCGCCGGCAGAGCACCATTGCGGCCGGACACGACGAGGCGATCACCCTCGGGGCGATCGTGCTCGATCCGTCGCGACAGCAGCTGACGGTCCGCGGCAAGGAGGTTTCGCTGGCGCCCAAGGAGTTTGGGCTGCTGCGCGTGCTCATGGAGAACAACGGCCGGGTCGTGACGCGCCAAACGCTGCTCGATAAAGTCTGGGGATACGACTTCGAGGGCGAACAGCAAACCGTCAGCGTGCACATTCGCTGGCTGCGGGAGAAGATCGAAGAGGACTCGCGCACGCCGCGGCACATTCTGACGGTGCGCAGCCGCGGCTACATGTTCAAAGCTTGAGCTACACTGCCCTCGAGTGGGCCCTTTTCGCCGCCGCGTCCGGCGCCGCCGGAGGATTTGCGTTCGCGAAGCTGCTGCGCGCGTCGCCGGCGCCCGCCGAGGTACCGGAGCCGCCGCCCCCACCGCCTCCCGCGCCGCCGATTCCCGTCGAAAGCCCGTTTGCGCGTTTGGTGCGAGCGCTGCCGATCGGCGTCGTGCTCGTGGACGGTACCTATCGCGTCGAATTCGCCAATGCCGCGGCCGGGACGACCTTCGGCTTCGATCCGGATCGCGCGCTCAACGTGCACGTCATCGAGGCAATTCCCAACGTGGAGCTGGAACGGCGGATCGGCGATGCGTTGCGCGGCGAAGCGTCGGTGGCGCCGCTGCTGATCACCGGGGCCTCGGGACAGCGAACCTATCGCGTCTCGGTCTATCCGCTGGTCGAAGCGAGCGACGGCGCGCGGCAGGTCGTCATCTTCTCGGACGATCAGACCGCACTCGTGCGGCTCGACCGCGCGCGCAAGGAGTTTCTCTCCAACGTTTCCCACGAACTGCGCACGCCGCTCTCCTCGATCAAGTTGATGCTGGAAACCGTGCTCGAGGCGCCCGAGGACGAGGCACGCGATCTGTTCGTGCCGCAGGCCTTGGCTCAGGTCGATCGTTTGACGGCGCTCGTCGGACAGTTGCTCGAGCAAGCGCGCGCGGAGTCGGGCCAACTCAAACTCGATCTTCGCGACGTCGACTTGGAAGACGTCGCACGGCCGATCGTGGCGTCCTTCGAACCGCAGGCGTCGAACAAGGGAGTCTCGCTCGAGTTGACCGCGCTGCGTCCGGTGCGCGTCGAGGCCGATCCGGATCGGCTGGCACAGGTCTTCGTCAATTTGATCGACAATGCGCTGCGCCACACGCCGGGAGGCGGAAGAATTCGCGTCGAGCTGGACGCGCGCGACAGCGACGCGGTGCTGCGCGTGCGCGATACGGGCGAAGGGATTCCATACCGTGACCTTCCCCATATCTTCGAGCGTTTCTACGTCGTCGATCGTTCGCGCACGCGTGGCAGCAGCGGTGCCGGCCTAGGGCTCGCGATCGTCAAAGGCATCGTCGACGCTCACGGCGGGGCGATTTCGGCCGAATCGATGTTAGGCCGCGGCACCGCCTTTACGATCCGCCTGCCGATCATGCGCATCAAACGGGAAACGCCTACTTGAGTACGCTACGGAATCTTAAGATTCTTAACGGCGGGACGGGCATCGGCAACGCAGCGACGAACACGGCGCCCGAGATGTTCGCAACGACCGTAGACACAGCGGCGCCTTCGACGCAGACGAAGATCTGCGTGAGGAATCTCGACGTCTACTACGGCGCGTTTCATGCGATCAGGAACGCCTCGCTCGACGTGCCCGCTAATCGAGTGATGGCGTTGATCGGTCCGTCGGGCTGCGGCAAGTCGACCTTCATTCGCGCGCTCAATCGTATGCACGACTTGACCCCCGGCGCGCGCGTCGAGGGTCAAGTGCTGCTCGACGGTCGAGACATTTATCAGTCCGACGTCGATCCGGTGACGATCCGCTATCGCATCGGAATGGTCTTTCAGCGCCCGAACCCGTTTCCGAAGTCGATCTTCGACAACGTCGTCTACGGACCGCGGCTTCACGGCGAAGGCGATCCGAAAGCGTTGAAACAGATCTGCGAGCGGAGTTTACGCCACGCCGCCTTATGGGACGAAGTCAAGGACCGGCTCGACCGTTCGGCGCTCGCGCTTTCCGGCGGGCAGCAGCAGCGGCTTTGCATCGCACGTTGTTTGGCCGTCGATCCGGAGGTCATTTTGATGGACGAGCCGGCCTCGGCGCTCGATCCGATTGCGACCAGCAAAATCGAAGACTTGATCGAGGAGCTGAAGAAAGAGTATACGGTCGTCATCGTGACCCACTCGATGCAGCAGGCGGCCCGCATCAGCGACAACACCGCATTCTTTCTGTTGGGCGACCTCGTGGAAACCGGCACCACCGCGACGATTTTCACCAAGCCGAAAGACAGCCGCACCGAGGATTACATCACCGGCCGGTTCGGCTAGCGGTTCGCAGCGTACATCAAGCAGTCGCGCTTAAGCGGTTGTTAAGACGAACTTAATCGGCGAGCGCTAGACTCGCTAACAGTTCCCTTACACCATCGCGAAGGAGAACGCTGTATCGTGTTACGCAATTTTTATCGCGCCGCTCTCACTGGGGCGGCGTTCATCGTACCCGGCGGCTCGCCCGGGGTGGGCAAGCCGATTTTCCCAACTACGGTCATTGACCGAGGTTATTTTGCGAGACGGCAGAAGTTGACCGGAGTCTTTTCTCGCAAAAGGAGGCTCCTTCTCACAATGAATGCTTTATTTCACCGTGCCGCTCTGGCTGGGGCGGCGCTCATCGCAGCCGGCGTCGCGCCGGCCCTGGCGCAAACACAGGCAACTCCGGTCGCCCAGGCAAGCGCGCCGCCGGCGGACTTCGGAGCTCCGCCGTCGGGGCAGATTCCAATCCTCTATAACGACCGGCACGTCTACGCTAATCCCGACGTGCTCAAGGCGGGCCGGGTCCTCGCCGCGCTCGTGCGCGGCGGAACGATCTATATTCCGTTGCGCTCGATGTTCGAGCAGATGGGCGCGACGGTCGCCTACGATCCGTCGAGCAAGACGGCGACGGTGAGCAAGGCCGGTGCGCAAGTGACGGTAACGGTCGGCAAGCCCGAAGTGGTCATCAACGGCGAGTCGCGGCCGCTCGACGTGCCGCCGATCGTCTATCACGGAGTGGTGCTGGTTCCGGTACGCGTGATTTCGGAAGGGATGGGCGCGTACGTACAGTGGGTGCCCGATCGCCGGCTGGTGGTCGTGCGTTATCTCGTGCCGACGCCGCCGCCGACGGAGGCTCCGCCCCCGCCGCCGGCACCCGAAGCGACCGTCGCACCTCCGCCTCCGCCGCTTGCGACTCCCAATCCGTTGACGCTGGGCGGCTTCGTACGTTCGTACTACTTTACGAGCCAACAAGCGTCGAACAATCCCGGAACCCAGTTCAACTTTTCACCCGGCGCGAAGTATAACTCCAACGGCGTCAATCAGGCGTCGTGGAACACCGGCATCGCGCTGCACGGTGACTTCCAGTTCCCCAACAGCGGCTGGGACGTCGGCGCAACGTATCTCTACGCCAACCCGATGGACGGCCCGTGCGTCGTCCCGGCAAACCACCTCAAGGGAGACATTTGCGTAACGCAGATTCCGCCGAGCACGAATCCCGTCGATAACCTCCCGGGCTTCACGCTGAGCACGCTGTACGAGGCGTACCTGAGTTACGACAAGTACGGATGGGACGGCGCAATGGGGAACGTTCTCTTCAACTCGCCGTGGGCGAACGGCGCGGACACCCGAATCAAACCGCAAGCGTACGAGGGCGGCTACGTCGGCTACACGGCACCGTCGTACTGGACGGTCGAAGGCGCCGACATGCTTGCGTTTGAGTGCCGCACCTGCTCGTCGTTTAGCCAAACGACGCTCATCACGAGCTACCCGGCCGGGCAGACGGGCCTGGCTCCGAACATCTTCCTGCCCAACGGCAACGGAATCAAGAGCGACGGGTTCTCGATGGGCAAGGTCGGCTACGACAACCCGGACGGGCTTTCGGTAAACGGCTATTTCTACGGAGTCTACGATCTCGTCAACATGTGGTGGGGCGACGCGAAGTATACGTTCAAGGCCGGGAACTTGGCGCCGTACATCGCGTTGCAAGGCGGCAGCGAAAGCAACGCGGGACAGTCGTATGCGGGCAAGGTCGATAGCCAAGTCCTCGGTGCCCAGCTCGGGCTCAACATAACGCGCAACCTCCAGTTCCAAGCCGGTTACGATCAAATCCCGTGGAAGACCGACACCGTCTTTCTTCCCAAAAACGTGACCTGCAGCAATTCGAACTACCAGATCACGACCAAGGGCGCAACGCTAGCGTACTTCCTCCCGCTCGATACCGCGCAGTGCTTCACCAATCCCAACGGAACGACGCAGATTTACTACGGCGGGTGGGCGAGCCCGTATACCGACAACACCGACTCCGATCCGCTCTTCACCACGAGTACGACGCAAGGCCTAGCGGACCGCCGAGCGCCCGGCACATCCGAAAAAGTCGCATTGATCTGGCAGTCGACCAACTTGAAATGGTACTTCCGGGCAACCGACGCGTGGTACAACTACGGCAACGCGCTCGCGCCGGAGAACACCAATATCTGGACGCTTCTGGGCACCTATCACTTCAGCAAGGTGCTCTCCTCGACGGCGCCGTATCACGGCCTGCTCTTGCGCGACTACTACATCCAGCGAACGCTCTCGAACACGTTTTGCGGCGCGGCCGATACGACGTGTCCGCCGGGCGCCACGAGCGGCTCGACGGACCTCGGCGGCTTGCCGCTCAACAAACAGAACCGCGCGGAGCTGGAGTACGATTTCTAAACGCGGGGGTTTCTCCGCACTCGCGTGAAATTACGGGGCCCTCATGTCTTCGTCGATGAGGGCCCTCGTCAAACCGAGCCCCGGGCCCGGCTTTCGTCTGACCGAAGTGCCCGTGCCGGCGGTCGGTCCGGGCGACGTTCTCATTCGCGTGGAGAAGGCCGGCCTTTGCGGGACCGACCAGCACATCTATTCGTGGGATGCGTGGGCGCGGGCGCGCATCAAGCCGCCGCTCGTCGTCGGGCACGAGTTCATGGGTACCGTCGCGGCGGTCGGCACGGCCGTGCGCGCGATCCGCGTGGGCGAGCGAGTTTCGGCCGAAGGACATATCGCCGATCTCACCTGCCTGCTCTGCCGAACCGGCCAAGCCCATATCTGCGAACACGTCGAGATCGTCGGGGTCGACCGCGACGGCGCCTTCGCCGAGTACGTCGCGATTCCCGAATACAACGTCTGGCGGCTCGATCCCGCGATCCCCGACGTCTGCGCCGCGATCTTCGATCCGCTCGGCAATGCGGTTCACACGGTGATGGCCGCCGGCGTCAGCGTCAAGAGCGTCGTGATCACGGGCGCCGGATCGATCGGCTTGATGGCGATACAAGTGGCTCGCGCGGCGGGCGCGACCGCGGTTTACGCGATCGACGTCAATCCGGCGAAGCTCGAACTGGCTCGAAGGCTCGGCGCCGACGCCGCCTTCCTTGCGACACAGGAGGATCTCGCCGGCGAGCTGCGACGTCGTACGCGCGGCGACGGTGCGGACGTGCTGCTGGAAATGTCGGGAAGCGCAGCGGCGATCGATCTCGGCTTGCGGCTCTTGCGCAACGGCGGAACCGCCGCGCTGCTCGGCATTCCCGCCGAATCCGTATCGCTCGACCTCGCCGACCGTATCATCTTCAAAGGCGTGACCGTGCTGGGCATCAACGGGCGGCGCATGTTCGAGACTTGGTATCAGACCGAAGCGCTGGTCAAGAGCGGCCGCATCGATCCCGGCGCGATCGTGACGCACGTTCTTCCCTATACCGCATTCGATCGAGCCTTCGATCTGATGGAGAAGGGCGAAGCGGTCAAGATCGTCCTCGACTTTAAAGGAGACGTTGTTAAACCATGAATCAGGCGTTCGAAGCGAAGCTGCGGACCGATCTGGATGCGCTCGAGAAGGCCGGAACCTACAAGCATCTCCGGCACTTGACGACGCCGATGGCGCCGGAGGTTCACATGGAGGAAGCCGGTGACGTCATCGTGCTTTCGAGCAACAACTATTTGGGTTTGGCCGATAACCCCGAGGTGATCGAGGCGGGCAAACGCGGGCTCGACCGTTACGGCGCGGGGACGGCCTCGGTGCGCTTCATTTGCGGCACCTTCGCAATTCATCGCGTCCTCGAAGAGCGAATCGCCGCGTTTCTCGGAACGGAGGCCGCGCTTTCGTACGTTTCATGCTGGAACGCCAATACCGGCCTCTTTCCGACGATCTGCGACGAAGGATCGGCGATCGTCTCCGACGAGCTGAACCACGCCTCGATCATCGACGGCGTCCGGCTCGCCTCCAAGGCGCGGCGCGAACGTTTCAAGCACGCCGACATGCACGATCTGGAGGAGCGGCTGAAAAGCGTTGCAGGCGCATTCCCGATCGTCGTCGTCACCGACGGGGTCTTTTCGATGGAAGGCGATCTGGCGAAGCTTCCCGAGATCGTCGCGCTGGCAAAGCGCTACGATGCGATCGTCGTCGTCGATGACTCTCACGGCACCGGCGTGACCGGCGTCACCGGACGCGGAACGATCGAGCACTACGGGCTTACCGGCCAAGTCGACGTCATTACCGGCACGCTCGGTAAGGCGCTCGGCGGCGCTGCCGGCGGCTTCGTCGCGGGCAGCCGGGCGTTGATCGAGACCCTGATTCAGCGCTCGCGCCCGCAACTGTTCTCCAACGCGTTGCCGGCGACGGTCGCGTGCAGCTCGCTTGCCGCGATCGAGTATCTCGACGCGCATCCGCAGCTCGCCGGCGATCTGCGCGAGAAAACGCGGTATTTTCGCGACGGCCTACGCCGAATCGGGTATAAGCCGCTTGAAAGCGAGAGCGCGATCGTGCCCATCATCGTCGGAGAAACGGCCTTTGCGATTGCCCTCAGCGACAAGCTGCTGAAGGCCGGTGTCTTCGTTACGGGCTTCGGCTATCCGGTCGTGCCGGAGGGTACGGCGCGCATCCGCGTGCAGATCAGCGCCGCGCTGACCAAAGACGAGATGGATCGCGCGCTATCCGCCTTCGAGCGCGTCGGCCGAGAGAGCGGGCTCTTGGCCGGGACTTGAAGTTTTCGTTCTCGCGTTGCGGCATCGTTCTCAAACCCAGTCCACGGTGCGCGCGTCTGGGGATTCTCAACCCCGCTTGCGCCCGGCTGCGCGATACATCGCTCCAATTCTATCCGCGGATGGTCGCGCCCGGCAACGTATCGCGCATTGGTTCGTTCAGCGCGCGCGAGTGCCCGGACGGTACGCTCGAGCTGGAGTTCTGCGGCTTCGCGCTCGAACCGGAGGCGCCGTACGAGCTGCGCGACGATCCGGCCGGATACGGCTGCGAGGATCCGCGCGTCACGTTCGTGGCGGTCATCGATACGTACGTGATGGCCTACGTTGCCTTCGGTCCGCGCGGACCGGAGGTCGCCGTCGCCGTCTCGGCTGACGGCTTGAGTTGGAAACGGCTGGGCTTGCTCCGATTTCGAGGAACCCGCGAGCGCTTTGCCGACAAGGACGCCGCGTTTTTCCCCGAACCGGTCCTCTCGCCGAGCGGCGTCGAGTCGCTGGCCTTTTATCATCGTCCGACGCTCGAGCTTTCGATGGGTGATCCCAAAGCTGCGCTCGCGGCCATCGAAGCGCTGCCGCCCGACGAGCGCGAGAGCATTGCGATCGGCTACGTTCCGCTCGATGCGGTCCGCAAGGATCTACGCGCGCTCTGCACCGTGACGCAAACCCACCGCCTCGCTCTGCCGCCCGCCGATTGGGGAACGATCAAGGTCGGCGCGGGCGCACCGCCCGTTGCGATTGCGGAAGGCTGGCTTTCGGTAATTCACGGCGTCGATCCGCTCGCGCATCCCGAAGGCGCATCGTTGTTGCAATACTGCGCCGGCGCAATCGTTCATGACGCGCGACGGCCCGAGCACATTCTCTTCCGGTCGCCGCAGCCGCTCTTCGTCCCCGAGGCCGGCGCGGAGCTGTACGGCGCGGTCGGCCACGTCGTCTTCCCGACCGGAATCGATCGCCGCGGCGAGCGTGAATTCGACGTTTACTACGGCATGGCGGATTACGAAATCGGACGAGGAAGGTTGACGCTCGATTAAGCTACTCACCACCTCATGTCACCCTGAGCTTGTCGAAGGGCGAAGGGCTGCCGAAGGACCCCAAGTGGCGAGCCACCGTCTTCGATAACGTGAAGACCGAAATAGGGAAGGTCGCGGGTTTCGTCCAGTCGTACGCCCGACGTTATCCGAGCCTGGATCTTCATTCCGTCAGCAGCCGGGAACTGAAACGATGAAAGCGGGTCCGGAACCTGATGGTTTCCGGACCCGTACACGTTGCGGGGGGTGGATTTGAACCACCGTCCTTCGGGTTATGAGCCCGACGAGCTACCGGACTGCTCCACCCCGCGACAAGAACGACAACAATACGACGGCCCGGGTTGCGCCCCTGCCTCGAAGGCCTCACGCGGTACCGGCGCGCCTCGCGCCGAAGGCGAGCGTATGGCAAACGGGCCGCTTGCGGCGCGGATTCCGAAAATCCATCTCCACTGCCACCTCGAGGGCGCGCTGCGCGGCTCGACCTTTTTAGAACTTGCAGCCAAGCACCGCGTTCCGCTGCGGTACGAGCCAAAGGTCGGCGACGGGTCATCCTCCGACGGAGCTTATGCCGAGCGAAGCCGTCGGCCGAGTCGAAGGGCTCAGGATCGCACGGGCGACCCATACCGGTTCGAGAGCTTTCAAGAGTTTCTCTATCTCTTTGCCGCGGTCAGCCGGTCACTTCGAGAGCCCGAAGATTACGCACGGCTCGCGCGAGAGTTCGTCGCGGACGCGCTCGCGCAAGGCGTCATCTACGGCGAGCTGTTCGTTTCTCCGTCGGTTTGGACGTACTTCAATCCGCGCCTCGACGTGCGCGCGACGATGCAGGCGATCGTCGCCGAGCTGCGGGCTGCGCGCCCGCACGCGACGTTCGCGCTCCTACCCGACCTCACGCGTAACTTCGGCGCAGAAAACGCGATGGCCACGGTTCGAACGATTGCGACGATGACCGATCTCGACATCATCGGCATCTCGATCGGCGGCGACGAGCTGCGCTTTCCGGCCAGGTTTTTCGCGGACGCGTTTGCCTACGCGCGCGCCAACGGACTGCGTTGCGTCGCCCATGCCGGCGAAGTCGACGGGCCGGCGAGCGTGCGCGACGCGGTCGAGCTTCTCCGCGCCGAGCGAATCGGCCACGGCATTCGAGCGCTCCACGACCGGGCGCTCGTCGAGCTACTCGCGGCGCGACGGATTCCGTTCGAAATTTGCCCGACGTCGAACCGGCGTACGGGCTCGGCGCTGCCGGAGCATCCGCATCCGTACGTCGACCTGGATCGCCGGGGATGCGTCGTGACGATCGATTGCGACGATCCCGCGATCTTTCACACCACGATCGAGCGCGAGTACGCGCTGGTGGAACGGGAAGCCGGCCCGGCGGCGCTCGAGCGCTACGTTCGCAATGCGATCGGGGCGTCGTTTGCGCCGGCGCACGCGAAACGGGAAATGGAAGCGCGCTTAGCGGCCGCGGTTGCGGAACCTCCGGCGGCGGGGCGAAGTTAGAGCTGCTATGCCGGGACACTCGCACTCGCACTTCGCCGAGTCCTTCGAAATGTACATGAAGGCGGTCTATCGCCTCGAGCGTGAAGGCCCGGGCGTCACCACGTCGGCATTGGCGTCGGAACTCGGCGTCGCCCCCGCTTCGGTCTCGGGCATGCTCAAGAAGCTCGTCAACGACGGGTACGTCGAGCACGAAGTGCGCGGCGACATCAAGCTGACTCGCAAGGGTCTCGAGGTAGCAGTCGGCGTCGTGCGCCGGAATCGGCTGGCCGAACGGCTGCTCACCGACGTGTTGGGTATGCCGTGGGACGAGGTCTACGCCGAAGCGTGCATTCTCGAGCACGCGATTACGCCGCGAGTCGAGGAGCGTCTGGTCGCGACGCTGGGCGATCCGAAGACCTGTCCGCACGGACACCCGATTCCGCCGACGGATCTCACGGAGCCCGTTCGGGCCGGCGTTCCGCTCGCGCAGGTCGAGCCGGGCGCGAACGTCACGGTTTCGGGGGTTACCGAGCAGATGCCGGAGATTCTCCGCTATCTCGGCCAGGTCGGCGTGCGCCCCGGAGTACGTCTGCGTGTCGTCGAGAAGGCGCCGCTGGGCGGCCCGGTCACGATCGAGGTCGACGGAACGCACCACGCCATTTCGCTCGAGCTCGCGCGCACGGTCATGATCGCGTGATCACGCGCTTCCTGATCGCGCTCAACGTGATCGGATATTTATGGGAGATCTCCGTCGGTGGTCAGGGGATGTTCTCGGCTTTCGGGGCTTCGGATGCGCGCATGGAACGGGTGCTGATCGACGGCGCCCTCATTCCGGCAGCGGTGCTGCAGGATGGTCAGTGGTGGCGTATTCTCACCGGCGCGTTCTTGCACAGCGGATTGATCCACATCGGCGTCAACATGATGTCGCTCTGGTTTCTCGGGCGATTCATCGAGTATGCGCTCGGATCGTCGCGAATGCTCCTCGTGTACGTGGTTTCGCTCATCGCCTCGGGTCTCGGCGTCGTCTATTTCAGCAGCCCGATGGTTCCGGTCGTGGGTGCGAGCGGGGCAATCTTCGGGCTCTTCGGAGCGCTCTTTGCCATCGGTCTCAAACTCGGTAAGCCCGGAATGGAACTCGTGCGCGCCAACATCGGCATCCTCGTCGTGAACCTCATCATCACGTTTACCGTACCCGCGATCGCGTGGCAGGCGCACGTGGCGGGATTGATCGCGGGATTTGCGCTCACCTACGTCATCTACGCCGCTCCACGTCGCGTCGCGCCGGTCGTCGTCGACGCAAGCACCGGCCGCGAGCTGGAAACCGAGTACGAATCGCCCGGCGATTCGCGCCGTCGAATGCCGTGAGGGCGACGCTGGAAGAGGTCCTCGGAGCGAACGGACCGTTCGCGCAACGGCTCGCCGGCTTTGAGCCGCGCGCGGCGCAGCTCCAAATGGCGCAGCTCGTGGAGCGCGGCATCATGGAAGGAATGCACACGATCGTCGAAGCCGGTACCGGCGTCGGGAAGTCGGTGGGGTATCTCGTTCCCGCGGTTCGCAGCGGCAAGAAGGTCGTCGTTTCGACCGGAACGATCGCGTTGCAGGAGCAGCTCGTTCACAAGGACATTCCGCTCGTGCAGGCTGCGCTCGAAATGCCGCTGCGCGTAACGCTGCTCAAAGGGCGCACGCACTATCTCTGCCGGCAGAAGCTGGGATACATGCGGGCGGACCGGCTGCTCGCCGAGTCGCGCACGATGCAGCGAATCTGGGAATGGGCCGATCGGACGAGCAGCGGCGACCGCGCCGAGCTTGGCTTTTTTCCGCCGGCCGGGGAATGGGAGCAGGTCGATGCCGATGCCGACGAGTGCGTCGGCGAACTCTGCCCGCGTTTTCGCGACTGCTTTTTCTTCGGCAAACGCGACGAGGCCAAGTATGCCGACCTCGTCGTCGTCAATCACGCGCTCTTTTTCCTCGATCTCGCCGTTGGAGGTGGGCTGCTCCCGGGCTACGACGTGGCCGTGCTCGACGAAGCGCATCAGTGCGAACGCTGGGCGACGGACGCGCTGACCGCCGTGCTCTCGGGGGCTTCGATCGGACGGATGTTGCGCAAGATACGGCGAGCTTACGATCTGCCCGGTTCGTTCGATGCCGAGTTCGACGACGGTGTCGCGCGGCTCGAGACCGCCCTCGCGCTGGTGAGCGCGGAGCGATATCTGCTCGCCGCCAACGAAGCGGCGTGGCCGGCGCTCGAAGGGTTACGCGCGGCGCTCTATGGCCTCGAAAATTGGCTCTTCGCGAACGCGTCGAGCGCGCTGAAGCGCCCGGTCGACGATCCGGCCGAGGCGGAGCGCCGCCGAGACCTGGCCTTGCGCCTGGTGCTCGCGAACGAGTCGGTGATCGAGCGCGCCGGCGCCGGCTCTCCCGAGATGATTTCATGGGTCGAGCGTAGCGAAGCGGACGGGCGTTACTGCGTGAACTGTGCGCCGCAGGAGGTTTCGGAGTTCCTGCGCCTGGCGCTCTTTTCGCGTACGCCGAGCGTCGTTCTCACGAGCGCGACGCTGGCAACGGATGCCTCGCTCGAATTCGTTCGACGAACGCTCGGCGTCGACGATGCGCAGGAGCTCGTTGCGCGTTCGCCCTTCGACTACGCGCATCAGGCCCGGCTCTTCATCGCGCCGGCCGAGGTGAATCCGAAGTCGCGGGCGTTTGCGCGCCGCGCCGCGCCGCTGGTCGAGGAGTGTCTCGACCGGTCGAGGGGACGAGCTTTCGTGCTCTTTACGTCGCATGCTCGACTGCGCGAAGTCTACCGGTTGGTGCGCGATCGCCTATCATTTCCGGTACGGCTGCAAGGCGAGTTGCCGCGCGCGCATTTGCTCGATTGGTTTCGCGCGACGCCCGGTGCCGTGCTCTTTGCCACCGCCACGTTTTGGGAAGGCATCGACGTGGTGGGCGACGCGCTCTCGTGCGTGATCATCGATCGGCTGCCGTTTCCGTCGCCGAGCGATCCGCTCGTGATGGCCCGCATGCGCGCGCTGGAGGAGCGCGGCTTCGACGGATTCGAGCACTACATGGTTCCCACCGCGACGGTGCGCCTCAAACAGGGATTCGGGCGGCTCATCCGCAGCAGCACCGATCGCGGGCTCGTGGCGTTGCTCGACGGACGCGCGGCCTCGACGCGCTACGGCGCGACGATTCTTGCGGCGCTTCCTCCCGCTACCCGGATCGAGCGCCTGGACGATTTGGAGCCGTTTTTTGCCACGATAGCATCGTCTCCGCAACGATCCGGTCACCGTCCATGAGCGCAAGCCGATCCATGCGATGACTCTTGGGTAAATAGAGCATCGCAAGATCGCCGCGCGGGATCGCGCGGCCGAGCATCGTGCGTTCGCCGTCGTGCATCCATGCAACCGTCAGTGCCTTCGTCGAGCCGTGCACGAGCACGACGTACCAGGAACCGTCCGTCGCGTACGCCACCTCGGCCGCCGGACCGGCGCGCGTCGCGCGGAAAGTCGCC